>JACQSC010000004.1 GCA_016206155.1 Candidatus Uhrbacteria bacterium
GATTTTGAATAACGTCCGCGCCTACCAGCGCTGTTCTCCAAAGTCCCGCTTCGCGCGACTTCGTATAACAGCGCCTATGCGAAATGTCCGCCCAAAACCTTCGGTTTTGACCAGACACATCGCATTAGGCGCGGACGTTATCGGAAATAATTAAAAGTTTTTCCGCCTTCGGCGGAGATTATTTGGGGCTATTTTTTATCTGTATTTTTCTATGAACTACTTAGAATTAAGAAACAAATTAGAGCAATTTACAAAATATTCTGGAGTTAATAAAATTCCAAGAACTTCGATTGTAAATAAAGGATTTCCAGGAAATTTTAATATTAGCTTTGGCGAAGGACCGTTTTTGGAAAAATTTGAAAATTATCTGGACAATCCTGAAAGTTATAATTTTTCTGTTATTCAGCAAGTTATCAGGGTAAATGATTTTACAAGTCATTTTGATGATACCCACTTATTATTGTTTGACATGGCTGATATTTCTGGTTTTGTCGGGGAAATAAATGTTCCCGATGACAAGAGAAATGATATTGCCAGCTTTACGGTCAAAAAAACTTTTGAGTTTTTAATAAATGAACTGGGACTGAAACCGGAAAAATTTATTATTTCATATCTAGCTGGCGGAAAAGTTGAAGAATTAACCGGCGGTAAATATAAATTTAACAAATATATCGAAGCTGACCCGTTTATAAAAATCGCAAAAGAATTTGGAATATCCGAAAGCCAATTTATTCCCGACAAAACTAGGACGACCTTGCTGGCTTTAAATTTTACTCCACCAGTTTCGTGGGGCTATCGAAATGAAATTTTATATAAAGCTGATAATTTAAGCGAACCGCTGGACATTGCTTCAATTGAAAATTTGCTGTGGCGACCAATTTACAAAAATGGCACCGTTGTCGATTTGGTTAGATGGGAAAATTTTTGGTCATTCCAAGTTGTCGGCATTGAGAGATTGCTAATGTTGATAAATAATTCCGACAAGGCCTACGAGGCGGATCACATTCTGCCGCTCATCACCAAATTTTCGGAAAAAACGGGAAATTCAGATTTTCAACTTTGCCGAGTTACCATTGAACTTCTGCGGGTTTTTCACAGAATTGTTGCGGATATGAAAAGTTTTAATGTAATGTCCAGCTCGAGAAAAGAGAAACTTATACCTTTCAGGAGAAAATTTTTACAGAATTGCGAAAAGTTAGGATTTGATTATAAAAATGGATTGAAAGAATTGTTAATCTTAAATGGCAAATTACAGCCCTGCTATCCAGAGCTTCTTTCAGACATTGAATCCCAGGCTGATGAAATGATAAAATGGTTAGGAAGAGGAAAAATACAAATAAAAAATAGCCCCAAATAATCCGTTTTGCCTAATCGGCAAAATAAAAACTTTTAATTACATCCGATAACACGGGATAAGCGGTTCAGAAATTTTTCATCAATTACATCAATAAGGAGTAAAAAATTTCCTCTCCAAAATTCGCTTCCCTTTGACGGTGGACATTTCACGATTATTGCATTAAAGTAAGTTCAGTTTAAATAACCAACTTAATCAATTAACCAGGGAAGCGAACTTCGCTTATCCCGATATGTTATCGGAAATATTCCTTTTCTTTTTTTGGGCTATCGCCCAATTGTTTTAAAAAATTTTCAAATTTCTTTTTCTTTATTTTTAGAGGGGATATAGGGTGTTTTCTCCGCTCCGCTCCGAAAACGATTTTATAAAATTCGTAAAATACGCTACAATACCACTACTAGAAAAAATGATATGAATGAACAAAAAACACAACAATTAGGCAATAATAACCACCAAATAATTCTTGGCGACGCATTGGTTGCTCTCGAATCAATCAGGAATGAATCCATTGATTTAATATTTGCCGATCCCCCATACAACATAGGTAAAAACTTTAATGGGCACAAAGATAAATGGGACACAGACGAAGCTTATTTGGATTGGTGTTATAAGTGGCTTAATCTCTGCATTCAGAAACTCAAGCCGAATGGGAGTTTTTATGTAATGACCTCCACTCAATTTATGCCATTTTTTGACATTTTTTTGAGAGATAAATTAACAATTCTCTCGCGTTTGGTTTGGCATTACGATAGCTCTGGAGTCCAAGCAAAAAAATATTATGGCTCAATGTATGAACCAATTCTTTTTTGCGTAAAAGATCAAAATAATTACACTTTCAATGCTGGCAACATCTTGGTGGAAGCAAAGACAGGAGCAAAAAGAAAGCTTGTCGATTATAGAAAAAATCCTCCGCAAATTTATAATTCGCAGAAAGTGCCTGGCAACGTTTGGGAATTTTCAAGAGTTAGATATCGAATGGACGAGTACGAAAATCATCCAACACAAAAACCAATTGCTTTACTAGAGAGAATTGTTAAAGCTAGCTCTAACGGAGATGATCTAGTTTTGGATCCATTTTCAGGAACGTTTACTACATCATTTGTAGCAAAACAACTAGGTCGTCGTTCAATCGGAATAGAACTACAAGAAGATTATGTGAAAATTGGCCTCAGAAGACTTGAAATTCAAAATGAATATAATGGTGAAAAACTTGTTAGAGAGCCTCGAAGTTTCGAACCTCAAATTATAGAGCAACAGAAAATTTTAGCTTTGTTTTAAAATATGGAAAATCTATTTACAACAATCATCAAAGAAATACTAAGAAAACACTTTGGAGATGCGAGTGAAGATATTTTTGGTAAAAGCAAAATTTTACAATACATAGACACAAAAACACGATCTGCTAATAGAGGAGTTAAAGCCAGAGGTAGTTTTGCCAATTTATATGCCATTTACATAGTAATTGAAGATTACCTCGCACATAGTTTCGATAAAAAAGGTAATTATTCCAAATACAAGGGAGCTGAATTTACAAAATTATTTAAACGTCAAAGGGAATTACCATTTGGGGCAAAACTCCAAAATCAGCCTTAAACAATCGCCTAAATTCTGAATTTCAAAAATTTTTTCCAAGTTCGGAGTACACTCCAATTTTAAGAGATCTCGAAACAAACAGATATTGGTTTAACGAAAACCTGCTCAAAATCAAAGTCTCAAAGAAAACATACAATATTGCTGGAGCAATTATTGAGATCATCAATAAATACGCTCAAACAAAGAGAGACGCTTTTGAGCAATTTATGCAAGCATGTCTTGAATTACAAGAAATCCAAACCAAAAAACCAAAAGATGTTGAAAATTTCATCGTTAGTCTACTCGCCCCAAATGTTGACGCGAGATTATTTGAAATTGTGAGTTATGCAATCTTAAAATATTATTACCACGATCAAAAAATATATTGGGGTTACGAAATAGATAAGCTCAAAAAAGAGAATTTAACCCTTTATAAAACGGGACGAACAAATGCGAATGACGGCGGTATTGATTTTGTAATGAAGCCGCTCGGTCGTTTTTTTCAAGTCACGGAAACATTAGATGTTAAAAAGTACTTTCTAGACATAGACAAAATACACCGATATCCAATTTCCTTTGTTATCAAATCACAAGAAAAAGAAAAGGCTCTGCTCAATGGCATAAAAGACAATGCCTTAAAGATTTATTCTGTTAAAGCCGTTGTTGATAAATACATGCAATGTATTGAGGAAATCATAAACATTCCTCGGCTTCATCAGTTTTTTGTAGAGGCCGTCAAGCAAGGTTATTTGAAGAACATCCTAAATGAAATCGTTTTACAAAGTAAGGTTGAGTTTAACTACAGCGATGAAGAAGATGAAGACGAAACGATAGAATATAAAACGAAATAATATGGAATATTTACGCATAAATTTTAATCAGATTTTCAACTTTCTCCCTGACGGGAAAATTGAGCCAAAAGCACGCATACGCATAGGCGGGATTGAGTTTGGACCAGGCGTTCAATTTGGTCGAGGAGTCCAATTTGCTGGAGTAGATTTATTCGCGTGGTCGGGGAAAGATTTAGCAGTAACACAAGAAGGTGAGGTTTGGATAATCCATGGTTACTATGACTGAAGATCAAAAAACAAAGGCAGAAAAAGTATTCGGTGGAATTATAAGAACATCGAATAATCCTGCAAACCCTTTTAATCGTGAAGAACACGAAACAAAAGACAGGTCTAGGCTTGCAAAAGCGTTGATCTATTCCTTTCTGGGTGGAATAGGGTTAATTTTGATTTGTACCCCAATATATAATTTATTTGTGCCTTTGGATTTGCGTATTGATTTTTTCAATATTCTCACAGCTTATTCTGGTATACTTGGTCCATTTGTTGGAGTAATCGCGGGATATTACTTTAAAAATTAGTAAGGTGTTTTGGGCTTCGGGCATTCACCCCTTTAATTCCCCTCTGCCCTTCGCTCAAAACGGAAAAGAAATTTGAAAATTTTTTAAAACAAGTTTTCTTATCAGAAAACAAAAGAAAAAGAATACATCAGCTAACAGCGTATATCTGGTTACGGCTCTTCCAGAGCCTCCACCCATATTTTGCTCCGCTACGCTCCGCAAAACATCAGATACACGCAAACGTTATTCAAAATCGCGCAAGCGGATTTTGAATAACGTCCGCGCCTACCGCCGCTGTTCTGCGCTTTGCGCTCCGCGCACATCGCATAACAGCGCCTATGCGAAATGTCCGTCCAAAACCTTCGGTTTTAGCCAGACACATCGCATTAGGCGCGGACGTTAGGCGAAAAAACTAAAAATTTCCTCTCTATTTTGAAAAGAATTTTTGGCAATTTCGCTGGTCGAATAACTTTAATATAAAATAATTAATTAAATTTAAAAAAAGTATGCATTATTATTTAGATGTTTTAAAAAAGTACGCAGTTTTTGAGGGTCGTGCTAGTAGAAAAGAATATTGGATGTTTGTACTTGCCAATTTTATAGTTGCATTTATTCTGGGAATTATTATTGGCATAGTCAAAGTTGCTCTCAAAGTTGATATTAGCTTAGTCGCTAGTATTTATCAGCTTGCAATCATTGTTCCTAGTATTTCCGTAGCTGTGCGTAGAATGCATGATGTTAACAAAAATGGATGGTATGTTATTATCCCGTTCTATAATTTAGTGCTAGCCTGTACTGCCGGAACTCAGGGTATGAATAATTATGGAACTGATCCGAAGGAAGTACCAGCTAGTCAAAATATATAAATTGCCAAAAATTCTTTATTATTAGGAAGAGGAAATTTTTAGTTTCATCGCCTAACAGCGTGTATCCGGCTCGGGAAATTGACGCAGATTATATTCTTAAGGAGTGTCAATTTCCCTCGGCCCAAATCCCGCACAAATTTTTTGTAGGTTTTGGATGGAGTTGAGCATTAAATGCGGTTGTTAATATTTTTCAGTTTTTACTTTCAAACAACGAAAAATTAGTGCGGGACTTCGGATACACGCAACATTATGACGAAATGCGCGGAGCGCCTTTCGTCATAACGTCCGCGCCTACCGCCGCTGTTCTGCGCTTTGCGCTCCGCGCACATCGCATAACAGCGCCTATGCGAAATGTCCGTCCAAAACCTTCGGTTTTAGCCAGACACATCGCATTAGGCGCGGACGTTAAGTGAAATAAGATTTTGGGCTACATTTATATACTCAAATGAGCTACCATAATTCTATGCAAATACATGTTGACTACAATCCAACTCCA
Source organism: Candidatus Uhrbacteria bacterium (assembly GCA_016206155.1). Taxonomy (GTDB): domain Bacteria; phylum Patescibacteriota; class Patescibacteriia; order JACQRZ01; family JACQRZ01; genus JACQSC01. The sequence goes on from JACQSC010000004.1 coordinate 5,637, forward strand.
AAAGACCATTTTTTCATATCCGCTCATTTGAGTGATAAGGTGGCAATTTCTTTTGACAAAACCATAAAAGGGCATAGATTGATAAAACAGATTTATGTAGAAGATAAGCCCTTTCCCAAAGATGCCAAATTCAATTCCGAATGGAACACTATTGTTATTGAGAAAGGAAAATTTGTGCAAGAATATCATGTGCAATGGATTGATATGGATAAACGAGATTGGCTCAATGGAGAAATATGGGAAACTGTCTGGGGAAAGCCAATCTCTAAAGAATTAACAGAAAAATTATTACATTATTCTCAGCTTATCTCTGATAATTATAGAGACTTGCACAAATTTTCTAAAGAAGTTAAAGAATTTGAACAATTAGTATCAAAAGAAATTGCTGAATATATTTAATGCCCAAAATCTTACTCAAGCCACGCTACGCTCTCACTCCGCTACGCTTCACTTGGGTCACTTAACAAGGGATATACGGTTCGGGGCTCGGCTTCGCCCCTCACCCAAATTTTTCTTCCACTTCGTTCCAGAAAAAATTCATATATCCCCAACATTAGGCGAAATTCAAAAACCTTAATAATTTTAATCTTATGAAAAAAGGAGTCGATTTTATAGGTGTAGGAGCAGGAGCAATTATCTTTAATAATGAAGGTAAAATTTTTGTCGCCCAAAGAGGACCGAACGCGAGAAATGAAGCTGGAAGATGGGATTTCCCCGGGGGATCGGTTGAGTTTGGTGAAACTTGTGAAGATGCTGTTGTTAGAGAGCTAAAAGAAGAATTTGAAATTGACATCGAAGTGATTGAGCTTCTTGAAGTTGTAAATCATATTATTCCAGAAGAACAACAGCACTGGGTTTCACCTTCATTCATCGCAAGACACATCGGGGGAAATCCTAAAATCACAGAACCAGACAAATGCCTTGAATTTAAATGGATGAAACTCTCGGAAATAAATCCTGATGAACTTAGTAAGGCCAGTAGCTCAAATTATCATAAGTTTATTGAAAAATACGGGGCGAGAAAAACTTTTTAAAATTATTGAGGTTTTTGAACTCAAGGGGTCGTTGCGCTTTCATTTTGGCTTTTAATTGAAAATAACAAGGAAGCAAAAATGAACCTTCGCCTAACACCGAATATCTGGAAAATTGCTCGGCTCGCAATTTTCGCAAATTTGACTTATTTTTTCTCTCTTAGTATGATAAAAGCACAAGTAAAAACAATATGCGCAAAATTGACTTAAAAAATGTGGTTTGGAAAGAAGGCAAATACTATGTTGCTTGGAACCTCAACACTGCGGTTTCCAGTTTCGGCGACACCAAAAAAGAAGCCCTGGAATGCCTGCAAGAAGCCTTGGAACTGCATTTAGAAGATATACCTGTCTCTAAAATTAATAAAGTAGAGCGGCCGGATTTGATACCACTAACTTTCAAATATGCCTAAACCGGTTTTGTTAAGTTTAATACTAAGAGTCCTTCGCCAAAAGGGCTTCTTTTTTGTCCGCCAGAAAGGATCGCACGCTCGTTTCCGTAAAACTGGAAGCCAGACAAAAAATGTGACAATAAAAATGTCTAAAAAGGAAATTCCTTACGGTACTTTCCAGTCAATTTTGCTTCAGTCTGGACTAAAGGAAAGTGAATTTTTTGAGGACGAGAAAAAATAAGTCAAACTTCCGATATTCGGATACGTTATGACGAAATGCGCGGAGCGCCTTTCGTCATAACGTCCGCGCCTACCGCCGCTGTTCTGCGCTTTGCGCTCCGCGCACATCGCATAACAGCGCCTATCCGAAATATCTGTCGCTCGCCTGCGGCGGACGCCAGACACATCGCATTAGGCGCGGACGTTATACGCAATTCAAAAAATATTTTTGTAAAAATTGAATTTTTGATAGGCTTTTTAAAAAAGGGGAATTAAGATTTTTTTGCTCGGCTACGAAAACCATTAATAGATAGATAAATTTGACCGTATTCCTTAATATGGTATACTGTAAATAATCAGCTAAACCATATTAAGCATTACTCTTATGTATCTGTCCTCGATCATAAAAATACGCCTGGAAGAAAAGCTGATCAAGCTCAACAAACTTCGCCCGCATCCAAAATCAGCGGTACAAAAATTGCGGGAAAAGTTTCAGATTGAAATGACCTACAACTCAAATGCCATTGAAGGCAACTCTTTGACGTTACGGGAGACTTTTTTGGTTATTAACGAAGGTATTACAATCAAGGGTAAACCTCTTAAAGATCATTTGGAAGCAAAAGATCATCATGCTGCGCTCGAATATCTATATGACTTGATCGATAAAGATAAAAAACACACTGTTTCTGAAATGCTCATAAAAAATTTGCATCAAATTATTTTACAAGAAACCGATAGAGAGTGGGCGGGGAGATATCGGAATGCCAATGTCATTATTGGCGGAGCCAAACATACGCCACCAGACTAACAGCAGAAAATCTGCTAGTCTAGAGCCTAAATAATCTGTATGGTCAAAGCAATCGTGAGCGATTTTTCAAGAGTAGTATTGCTTCCCCTGAACCACCAGTATACCGGGGGATTGAATGCGCTCTATCGAGATCTCAAGAGCCAGGATCAGCTTGATTTTTGGAAGTATTTTCAGCTGAACAGGGCTTTGCTTGAATGGTATAAAAAGATCGGCGAGCAGGTTGATATCTATCTCTTTACTGCCGAATATATTCAAGAGGATCTGGCGGTACGGTACGAACTCACTGAGCTATACGAGACATGAATAAAGTTTTAGAATAGGCGAGAATTGACGCCGGTGCAGCCTATCAAAGCTTCGGAACATGATAGAGCTTTTTGGTGCGGTCTACAAAAAGAATACCGTCGAGGTGGTCAATCTCGTGCTGAAGGCAGCGTGCAAGCAGTCCTGACGCTTGAACCGTTTTCTTCGCACCTTCGCGGTCACTGTACGCAACTGTGACGGACTTCCACCGGCGCACCACGCCAAAGATTTCTGGCACAGAAAGACAGCCCTCCTCTCCATCTTCCTTGAAGAGGGAGTGACGGACGATAACGGGGTTGATAATAACAAGCGCATCATTTTTTTTCTCTCGATACTCCTCAAAACGCTCAGGGTATGGACAGAGCACTGAAATGCGATATGAGCGATTGACCTGCGGCGCGGCAAGGCCAATCCCGTCTTTCTCATACATCGTCACAATCATGTCGTCGATAAGTTTTTGAACCGCGGGATCATCCGCCCTGGCAGCCTCTGCCGTGCGTGTGCGTAGAACGGAGTTTTTGTCGCGAAGGGTAACAATAGGGAGCATCATATATGAAAAGTGATAACCGGTGATGTATGTTACAAGATCACTGGGTCAATGTCAACGAGCCACCCATAGGGAAGCGATCTGAGATAGCTCTGGAGTTCTTCGGGGAGCTCTGCGTTGAGAATCGTTTTTTGAGGAATTGAGAATACAATCATGGAATCGGTTTTGGAGCGTATGGTTGCGCCGAGTGTGACACAGCGGTCAGCAATGACAATGGATGAGATCGGATCTCCTGAAATAAGTGCATGCGGCGATAATGAAACGATATGACGTCCTGGATATGGGGGGAGATCCGACCTTTGAAGACGGAGGCGAAAGAGGCGGGTTGAAGGAGGCCACTGGTGGGCGGCACGCTCAGTAAGCGCTCCTCGCGCATAGTCATCATAGTTGCCCGAATGAAGCGCCTTCATATACCTCGCATCGGGAGAAAAAGTTTGAACAAGAAATTTTGCATTGCATAATTTCGCAAGACGCATAAACTCGAACAACAACTGTACATGCCGCTCCTCTGATCGAAAGTCAGAAAGGGTCAGAGTCGGATCACCGGAAAGCACGCCAATGCACCCGATAGAACGAAAGGCCTCCGGACATGCGCGCAGGAGATACGACGTGCCGACAATAATAGCGTTATGAAGTTCTGGCACGCCAGTACCGCTATGGAGCCGTTTGAGGATGTCTTGCGGATGCTTCTGCTGCGTGAACTCAAGAACGCGGGAGTCAGGAAACTCCTTCTTGACCAATTCGGCGATTTTTTCCGTTCCCAGTGCAATAAAATGAAAGCGCACCGATTGGCATGCGGGACAGCGCGACGGCAGTATTTCATCGGCGTTGCACTGGGTGCAGATAAGACGCGATTGAGCGGCGCGCGCAGGCGCATCGCATTGCGCGCATGAGAAGACATGCCCGCAGTCACGGCAGGTGATCATCCTGCTCGCGCCCGTTCGATTCACAAAAAGAAACGCGCCACGTTTCTGTGCGAGGCTCTCGCGCACTGAATCAATTAATTGTTCGCTGATGTACCCGCGTCCCGTTGCGCGAATTTCATCGCGCATATTGATAATGGTCGCAGTACATTCGCATGGTTTCCGTTTTGAAAGAAAAAATTCCTCAAGACGGGGCGTATCACTTGCATAGACCAATGGGCATCCTGTCCGTGTATGGATGTCAAGCGCAACAGCACGCACGTCAAAGCGTGGATTGAGGTCGTACTGATTGTGTTCATTTCGCTCGGCAGAATCGACAATCAGCGCACCAAGATTATGGAGAGGGACGCAGGCGCCGGCGCGTGTCGCGATGATACAATGCGGCGTTCTGTCAAAGAGCGATGACCATCGCGAGAATAGCAAACCTGCGGAAAGGTCGCTATGCATGACTGTCACAGCATCACCAGCCGCAGCGCGCGCATGCGGCTCAAGAAGCGCGGCCTCGTGAATTGTTGGAACACATATCAGAATGTTCTTTTTTTTCTTGAGCGTTTTTTTTATGAGTGCGCAGTGGTCGCGGTACCGCTCTCCTAAAAAAGATTCATGAAGCACGGAAGGAAGTGTTCGTTGCTTGCGCAGAACACCTGTTGAGAGATAGGAACGAGGAAAATCCGGAAGCAAAGCCTTGAGGGCCGTGGCACGCGAGATGCAATAGTGGCGTGCGAACCACTCGAAATGTGCGCGTTGCATATTCCACGCCATATAGCGCAATGGCAACGTGCGTGTGATCGGTTTAAGCGTCTCTGCGCGCGCTTCATCTACGCTCCAAACAAGACCTGCGATTGTTTTCTTGCGAAATGGTATTGTAACAAACGTCCCCGGAAGGCACGCGTCGCGCATATCGTCTGGAATCGAGTAGTCAAAAAGAGCGAGATTACGCGGAAGGCGTGTGATTGGAACAATGCGCGCGCTTTTCATACCCGATACTCAAGCACCGTATAACCGACTCCAAACGGAGCTTCATATGAGAGAAGGTGCGTGTTCCATGAAAGAGAATCAAGGATTCCGCGTAGAACAATGCTGGGCTGCACTGCACAGGCGTTCAGCCTCCGAACATCCTCTCTTTTTATCGAAAGCAGCGCGTCGGGAGCTTTTTTTCGCAATGCATCGATAAACATGTAGTCGAAAGGAAGACATATTTTTTCATGTTCCTCTTTCTTTCCCTTTTTAACGCAATGCGCGCAGTCACCGGCCGCTAGACAGATGATGCGCTTTGCCGACCTCTGAAGCGTGCTCGTGAGCGCGCACCCGAAGGCAAATAAAGCGCGTGTATCAGTATCAGGGGGTTGAACAATGACGACCTTTATTGGAAGCCCCTCAAAAAGCGTGAGTAACGGGATGCCTGCAGTGTATTCCGGATAGTCGTTGCTGATAAGAGCAAGGGAGATATGCGCGTCACGTATATTGCCCTTGATTTCGGTGCCGAGCACCGTATCACAGGCGAATGAACCCTTTGTTACGAGATCGCCGAACTTGCTTACATCGACACAATACTGCTGCGCCAGCTGGAGCTCGAAAACGGTTCGCCGGCGTCGCCCTTGTTCAGGCGTTTTAATTAACACGACGGTATCAACACCAAGATTGGCGCATGACGCTTTGAGCGTGGCCAATCCTTCAAGCGTCTTTACAAGCATGTCGTGAGCATCTTTTCCAATTGATGGGAGAAGGAGTGGAGAGTGCGGAATGAGGGCAGCAGAGACAATCATAATGGCAGGGTACAGGGTTTAGGGTACAGGGTTTAGGGTTCCTGTTTGAGCAATGCCTGTCGTTGGATCTGTATACTCTTGCTCGATAATGCGGCCAATATCGACCGGCGCGCCGAGTGGGTGCAGTGCAAGCGTTGCGCCAGTCGTTGACATGACTTGATTCCACGAAAAACCCAAAGCGGTAAACGCCTCCTCTGATACGAACTGGCGCTTCTGGCCGTGTGAGATGATGTAGACGGTCGGATCGCCATCTGATTTTATAAGCGAGCCGTCGGAAAAAAGCATTGGCGCACCGAGCGGAACCGCATCAAGCGCTCCCTTGCGATCGGGGCGTATCGGCATGCGCGCAAAGTTTGCCTGGAGGAGTGCGCGTTCAAGCAAGGGGCGCTTGATCCCGCCGGAGAGCGCAAACACTCCGCCGGTACGGACATCCTGGACAAGCTCCTCCATTGGTGACTGTTTTTTTGACAGGATTCCTTTTGTTGGAATCTCGTCAAGATCGTGGTCGTTGACCCGAACTATCTCGTCGGGATTGAATCCGATGCTTCGAAAGACATCTCGCGACGGGATAATATACTTTCCATCATCCGCGATCAAAAACACACCGCCGCTTGGCACCTGCAGAAGAGAGTATTGCATAAAACGGAGTGGCATTCCTTCGGTATATGTGTCCAGACTCCCGCGGGTAACCGTGACAAGATTTTTTTCAGAAAAGCGAGAGCGAAGCACGCTCATGGATGTAATTTTTCGTTTTTTTCCATCCTGAATGAGCCAGATATCCGAGGATTCATTTTCTTTTACCAGCATGCCGTCAGGAAATACTTTGCCGAAATAACTCTGCCAGAGCTTCCAGAAGCTGAAGTTGCCGCGCAGGTGGGGAGTGTAGTTATAGAGTGCGGCGGTCGCGTTGTTGCGGGGAATGAGGGACACACCGTCAACGATCGCTTGAGCGCCGGCGCGATAATTAAACTCGTTCGCGTTCGTAATGTAATACTTGCTGCGCCATGCCGCTTTTTCCACCTGAGTCGCAAATCCTTTATATGCGGCGATGGCAGGATCGGTCGGAGCGCAGCTGTCACAGCGCGCAAAGCCCGTCGCCCAATCATAGTTGTATGGTGTCGGATGTTGATTTTCTATAAGGCTCTGTTCTTTTTGCAGCAAGACAAGAAGCACCTTCGGGTTCAGGCCATTGGTTGTCGCCGATTCCCAGATGACATCAGACGCTCTCTTGTTCTCGCCGCGGTGTGTCACAACCGTATACGTTGCAAGAGTTGATTGCTTTCGCTCAAGGAATGACTGCACCTCTGCGCGGCTCATATCCTCGTGATGAAAAAAATCCGCATCGGGAATAATGTCCTCGGGGTTAAACGAAAGACTCCACGCGTTTGGCACAGCACTTGCAAAAACGGTGGCACTAATGAGCAACAAGAGTATGGTACGCATTCAATAATGGTTATGTCGCAGCGGTCGCGGCGGCAAGTTCTTTTGCGTTTGCAATGATGATCGTTTCATCCTTGGCATCGATTTGGACGGTGTCGCCCTCCTTTACGCTGCCATCGACGATCTTGAGCGCAAGTTCATTGAGGATACAGTTTTGGACCGCGCGCTTAAGCGGGCGGGCGCCATAGAGCGGATCGTAGCCGCGTTTTGCCAGAAAATTGACAAGCGCTTCGGTAAATTCAACGGTGATATCCTGCTTTGTCAGGCGTTCGCGCACCTCTTCAAGCTGAAGCGCAACGATATGCTGTATCTGTTTTTCCGAGAGGGGATGAAAGATGATGATTTCTGTAATGCGATTGAGAAACTCCGGCTTGAAGTGTTTATGGAGCACATCCATGATCTTGTCTCGCATTTCATCTTCATCGATGATCTTTGATGCGCGCTCCCCGGAAGAAAAGCCCAATGACGCCTGGCGTAAAAGATCTCCGCCAAGATTCGACGTCATGATGATAATGGTGTTCTTAAAGTTCACTTTTCGTCCTTTCGCGTCGGTAATATGTCCGTCGTCAAGAATTTGCAGAAGCACGTTAAATATCTCGGGATGCGCTTTTTCAATTTCATCAAAGAGGATTACGCTGTAGGGCTTGCGGCGGATTTTTTCCGTAAGCTGTCCGCCTTCATCATAGCCGACATAGCCAGGGGGGGAACCGATCAGGCGAGAGACGGAATGCTTCTCGCCAAACTCGCTCATGTCGACGCGAATCAATGCTTGTTCGTCGTTGAACATAAACTCCGCAAGACTCTTTGCCAGTTTTGTTTTTCCAACGCCGGTCGGACCGATGAAGAGGAATGAGCCGATGGGCTGCTGCTCTTCGGAAAGTCCTGCGCGCGATCGGCGCAATGCGTTGGCAACCGCCAGGATTGCTTCCTGTTGTCCGACAACTCGCTGTGAAAGAATGTCCTCTGCAGTTTTGAGCTTTTCAGCCTCGCTTTGAAGAATTTTCATAGCCGGAATGCCTGTCCATCGCGCAATGACCGCAGCGATCTCTTCCTCGGTAACTTCTTCTTTAAGGAAGCGGTGCTTTCGCTGAAGCGCGGTGAGGCGCTGCATCGTCTTTTTTAAGTCCTTCTCCATCTGGGGAATGATGACGTGGCGGATCTCCGCGACGCGTTGAATATCGACGCGCCTCTCGGCAATATCTTCTTCTTGTTTGAGTTTATCTATTTTTTTTCTGATGTCGCGGATTTCGGTAATCAACTCTTTTTCGTTTTTCCAGTCGATCTCGAGCTTCTGCGCCTGCTCTTTGGTCTCGGCAAGTTCTTTTTCAAGCTCCTTCAGGCGCGCCTTTGCATGTTTATCCGATTCTTTGGAAAGCGCCTGTTTTTCAATCTCCAGCTTCAGGATCGTTCGTTTGAGCCGGTCGAGTTCGACGGGTTGGCTGTCGATTTGAAGCCGGATTGCCGATGTCGCTTCATCAATGCAATCAATTGCCTTATCCGGCAGAAAGCGGTCAGCAATATATCGATGAGAGAGGTGAGTGGCAGCAACAATAGCCGCATCGGTAATACGGACTCCGTGATGAATTTCGTATTTTTCCTTGATACCGCGCAGAATGGCGACGGTATCGTCAACCGTCGGCTCGACAACGAGTACGGGCTGGAAGCGGCGCTCAAACGCGGCATCCCGTTCAATATATTTCTGATATTCCTTCAGCGTCGTCGCGCCGATGGTCCGCAGCTCACCGCGCGCCAGGGCGGGTTTAAGCATATTTGATGCGTCAATTGCGCCTTCAGCGCCTCCCGCTCCCACTACGGTATGCAGCTCATCGACAAACAGGATCACCTGGCCGTTCTTGCTTGTGATTTCTTTGAGCACCGCTTTAAGGCGATCCTCAAAGTCTCCACGGAATTTTGTTCCCGCAACAAGCGACCCCATGTCAAGCGCAAGAATCTCTTTCTCCTTCAGCGATTCGGGGACGTCGCCGGAAACAATGCGCTGGGCAAGCCCCTCAACAATGGCGGTTTTTCCAACACCCGCCTCACCGATAAGAACGGGATTATTTTTCGTCCTGCGCGAAAGCACCTGAATGACGCGGCGGATTTCCTCATCGCGTCCGATCACGGGATCAAGTTTTTCGTGGCGCGCTTGATCCGTAAGATTCACTGCATATTTACTGAGCGCCTGGTATTTGCTCTCCGGATCAGGGTCGGTGACTTTTTGCGTTCCGCGTAACTGGGCAAGAATACGCAGGACAGCATCGTAGTCGATTTTATAAAGTTTAAGAATTTTTTCCGCCGGAGAGGGGGTTTGAATAAGCGCGAGAAAAAGGTGCTCGGTACTGATATACTCATCGCGAATATTTTTCGCCTCTTTCTCTGCTTGATTGAGAATTTGCGCGATCTCCTTTGAGATATAGATCTGGGCGGTGCCCCCTCCTGAGACGTAGGGGATAAAGCGAAGCTCTTCCTCGAGCTCCTGTTCAAGGGTTGTAACAGGTATCTCGAGTTTTTGCAGAAGACCCGAAACAATGCCTTCTTGTTGGCGGACGAGAGAGAGAAGAAGATGGAGCGAGGTGATTTCTTGATGGTTGCGTTCGGCGGTTAGCTTGTGCGCATGTTGAAGCGCTTCCTGCGCCCGGGTCGTAAAGTTATTATTTTCCGGCATGGCTCTCTAATACTATGGAATTAGCAGTCCTATAATTTGAGTGCTAATAGTATAGCCTTGGCGGCTATGATGTCAAGTGCTTGCATATAGTATATCATATATCGTGTCCATTGAGAAGAAGGGTACAACGACTTACGCATTCGGCGCATTTCTTCGTCGTGGGGATGGTTGAGTATTTGGTGATACATTGGTAGACTGGAGCAATATGAGTGTTGAAATTATAGGGGTACGAATTGACCGTCTGCGGAGCGCGGATATAAGGGAACGATGTGCGGAGTGGCTTTTACAGAAAGAGCGGCGCCGCCTCCATCAGGTGGTTACGGTGAATCCCGAATTTATCATGGAGGCACAGAGGAATAGCGAATTTCGCAAGGCGCTCAATGCCGCCGCACTTTCCCTTGCTGACGGGATAGGCCTTTTTTTTGCCTCGTGGATATTGTACGGATGGCGTAGTCGCCTTTTTCGCGTTACTGGGGTTGATTTTACCTGGATGCTTGCCGAGCTGTGCGCGCAGAACGGATCTCGGGTCTATCTTCTTGGCGCGGGCGATGGGTTAGCGCATGCTGCGGCTGCAGTGCTTCAAAGGCGCTATCCGACCCTTGTGATCGCCGGTGCGGAAATGGGCATTCCAAAAGTTGTTGCAAAAACAAGCGATTTGCTTGATAAAGAGCTCTGTGAGAAAATTTGCTCTGCGCGTCCCGACGTTCTCTTGGTTGCCTTTGGGGCGCCGCGGCAGGATCTTTGGATCGCGCACAACGCTTCGCGCATGGACGGGATAGCGATCGCCGTTGGCGTTGGCGGAACATTTGATTACCTTGCGGGTGCGGTTCCGTATGCGCCCAAGTGGGTAAGAAGTATTGGATTCGAATGGACGTATCGTCTTATGACCCAGCCCTACCGTTGGCGGCGCATCATTACGGCGGTCATTCGTTTCCCCATTGCCGTTCTTCGCTCAAAGTTTTTTTGACAAAAAGCAGAAAATGTGATACACTAGCAGTGTATGAAGGAAATTTCACCAAATATTGTTATTGATCCACTGGTACGATTCGGAAAGCCGATCATCAAAGGAACAAGAATAACCGTTGAAGAAGCGCTTGGTTTTCTTCGGAGCGGGATGACGTACGACGAAATATATCAAGAGTATGAACTGACCCCAGAACAACTGCGGTGTGTCATTGATTATGCAGCTGCGTTTGTTGCTGGCGAAAACGTTCAGCAATTCAGAACCATGGAAGCATGATGTTTTTTATTGACAGCAACCTTCCTTACTCTGCAAAACAGGCGTTCCTTCAATACGGAAAAGCATTACACACACGAGATGTCGGCTTGAAAGATGCCCCAGATATAGTTGTGCACGCATATGCTGTTTCACAAAATGCGATTTTAGTAACGCAAGATTTAGAGTTTAGTAACCTAACCCTTTTTTCTTATCCAAGGGGAACAGGACTCATTATTTTGCGTATTCCTTCATTTTATCGGAAGCAGTACATTGAAAAGTTTATAGATACATTTCTTTCCGAACATGGCCGTAATGATTTTACGAACGCTGTTACTGTTGTGCAGCCGGGGTGGATTCGAAGACGGCCGATTGAATAATTTTTATGTACCTCTTCATTCATGCAGCAGAACGAGAGTATGCGTATCTCCTGCTCGTTGGCAAAAGCATGCCCCGCACCACGATGCGGGGTAAGGAATTGTTAGAATTCCTTACTTTTGGTGACCTCGTTGTTTATACAAAGTACCTTGTGTATCGGGGAAAGAAATCCCCCGATGTGTTGCGCGGCATCGATGATCTACTGAATCAATTTGGTCTCGCAGCAAAAAGTCTGAAGGGCATCTGCGTGCTTTCCGGTCCGGGGCAATTTTCGTTTTTGCGAACATCGGTGGTAACTGCCAACACTTTTGGGTGGGCGTTGAACATTCCGGTTGTTGGTATTTGCGACAAGAAAATGGTGTCTGGTTCCAAGAAAATGGTGTCAGGTACAATTTCCGAAGAAATTGAACCAGACACCATTTTCTCAGACACCATTTTCTCGCATAACACCATTTTGTTCATCACGCGCGGTCTCAAAAAGCTCTCGCGCACAAAACGTTTTCGTCCGGTTGTCCCGGAGTACGGCAGAGAGCCCAACATCACGACGCCGAAGAAAAGAATATAAGTATGACAGATGAAAGCCATGTCAAGAAGCGAAGTGTCAGTCCGATCGTCTTGACAGCATTTTTAATATGTCTATAATTCTTTATAGTAAAGAAATAAAGAATTTTTATATATGCAACTCGCGCGTATAAGCTCGCAGAAACAAATAACCATTCCCTCAAAGCTTTTTCGAAAACTTAAGCTTGATATCGGAGACCATATTGGCATTTCTGAAGAGAATGGCACGCTCGTTTTGCGCCCCTATAAACTCATTCCAAAGGATCAGCTCTGGTACTGGACAGAGGAGTGGCAAAAGATGGAACGAGAGGCGGACGAGGACATCGCCGCAGGCCGTGTGTCGGGACCCTTTACAACGGTTGAGGAGTTTATGAAGGATCTCAAAGCGTAAGGAGTGTATGCAGATTCTTCGTACCCGTTCTTTTGAGCGCGAGTTTGTGAAGTTGCCGAACGATGTTCGGGAGCGATTTGTGCAAAAGCTCGATTTTTTTCTTTCAGACCCATTTCATCCTTCTCTCCGCTCCAAGAAAATGCAAGGAAGAATAGATATTTGGGAAGTGAGTATAACCATGAACTATCGCTTTACATTTGATAGAGATGGTGGCGTGATCCATCTCCGTCGAATTGGGACGCACGATATCCTTAACAACCCCTAATGTGGATCTTTTTGATTCCCACTTACAGTCCAAAAACCATGCGCCGCTTGCCGATAGGATGCGGCCTACTACGATCGATGAGATTGTGGGGCAGGATCATATCTTGGGGCAAGGAAAAGTATTGCGTACGCTGATTGAAAAAGATCAACTTCGCTCGATTATCTTCTGGGGTCAGCCCGGGACCGGAAAAACGACTATTGCATCAGTCATTGCGCGGTCGACCGGTGCGGATTTTGTCGCACTCTCTGCCGTGAACACCGGTGTAAAAGAGGCGCGCGTGGTTATTGAGAAAGCAAAGGATTCATTAAAATTTCACCACAAGCGGACCATTCTTTTTATCGACGAGATTCATCGCTTTAGCAAATCACAGCAAGACGCGTTTTTGCCCGCTGTAGAGGACGGCACAATTATTTTGATAGGCGCGACAACGGAGAATCCTTCGTTTGAGGTGAACTCTGCCTTGCTTTCGCGTTCGCGGGTCTTTGTGCTTAATGCGCTCAACGACGAAGCGCTTTCTCATATTCTTGATCGGGGACTGAATATGGTGTCTGAAATGGAGTCAGGCGCAGATCCCATTTCACTTGACGAGACAGCGCGCCGCGCACTTATTGATGCATCTAATGGCGATGCACGCACACTTCTTAACATGCTTGAATATGCTTTACTCTTGATTGGTGATAAAAAAGTAATTGGCTTGCCTGTGGTGCAAGAGGCAATTCAACAGAGCATGCTGAGATACGATAAAAATGGAGAAGAACATTACAATGTCATATCCGCGTTTATCAAAAGCATGCGCAACTCGGATGCCAATGCGGCGCTGTATTGGATGGCGCGTATGATTATGGCGGGGGAGGATCCGCTTTTCATTGCGCGGCGCATGGTCGTGTTCGCATCAGAAGATGTGGGACTTGCCGATCCCAAGGCAATCATGGTCGCCACTTCTGTTTTTCAGGCAGTGCACGCAATCGGTATGCCGGAGGCGCGTATTCCGCTTGCGCACTGCGCGGTGTATTTGTCAAAGGCGCCACGAAATAACTCCGCATACATGGGTATTGAAGCGGCGCTCTCTGACGCGAAGGAGCACGGCAATCTTCCGGTCCCGCTCCATTTGCGCAACGCCCCGACAAAGCTGATGAAAGACTTGGACTATGGCAAAGGGTATCAGTATGCGCACGACTTCAAGGAAAAAATAGCAGATATGCAGTGCATGCCCGACGAGTTGAAGGACAGGCGATACCTTTTTTGATGAACTCAAAAAATAGCGAAAGGGTAAAATCAACGGCTAAACCGGTTTAGCCGTTGATTTTTTGTTATAACAGCAATGTTTTTATAGCACATTCTCATGTTATGCACAGTTGCGTGGTTGAAGGGGGTATGTTTGTGGTGTATAATAGGCATTACATGGTGAAATGTGGGGAAAAGTGGTGGATAAGTAGGGGACAAATGTGGACAAATAAATGGTTCACAACCCGAAATGCTTATAACTGTAAGCAATAAGTCAAAATGACAAAGCCCAAATACCAAATCAAATCAAAAGTTCAAATACTAACAAATGGCCCTGTATTTTTGCCATTAGGATTTTTTCATTAGGATTTTTCAAACTATGCTTGTCGTGTCTTATTTACTAGCAAACAGGAAGTTTTTATACGGGTATCTGCGAAGCGCCATTGCCACCGCGCATCCCCATGCCGCGCGGTGGCGAAGGCCGAAAATCTAATGGTTTCATTGTTAAATTGCAGAAAAGTTTTATTCCCATAGAGGTTTCTCTAACACGTTTGGACACAGATTAAAGAGATTAAAACAACAATGTGCGGTAGCAATGTAACAATTTGACAATAGAGCAATGCAACTATGTTCATAGGCGAATACAATCATTCAATCGATGAAAAAGGCCGACTGGCGGTACCGGCGAAGTTTCGTGCTGAGCTGGAAGATGGCGCAGTTGTCACGCGAGGGCTTGATAACTGCCTTTTTTTGTATACTCAGCAGGAATGGAACATCCTTGCCCCACGCATAGCCCAGCTTCCGATTCATCAGGCGAACAGTCGTGCATTCTCGCGACTGATGTTATCCGGCGCCATGGATGTACAAGTCGATAAGCAGGGAAGAATTATTGTACCCGACTATCTTCGCTCATACGCCAAACTCAAGAAAAAGGTGGTTATTGCCGGTCTCTACAATCGTCTTGAAGTGTGGGATGAAGCTATCTGGGCAGATTACAAGATGCACACAGAAGAGGAGAGTGGGGATATTGCGGAGCAGTTGGGGGAGCTGGGAGTCTAAATACATTGTTACATTGTTACATTGCTGGCGTTTAACAATGTAACATAAGTGAGCGAAGCGAGCGATAACAATGTAACAGTTGATTGTTTGAGTAAGTGAAATGATGATACAGCATAAAACGGTTTTACGAGAGGAGGCGATTCGTTACTTAGGTGTTCTTTCAAATCATCATTACGTTGACTGCACATTGGGCGGCGGCGGCCACACAGAAGCCATACTGGATCGTAACGGGACAAAAGGACGCGTCATAGCGTTTGAGCTTGATGCTGATACGATTGTACGGACGAAGAGGCGTCTCAAGCGTTTTGGCGCACGATTGATTGTTGTTGAGGATAATTTTAGAAGTATTGGGAGAGTAACAGAATATGGTATGCCGATCTCCGGAATACTCTACGACCTTGGTACGTCGATGGACCTTTTGAAAAGCAGCGGTCGCGGATTTTCCTTCCTTGTCGATGAACCGCTTGATATGCGATTCTCTCTTTCAACAGAGAGAACAGCCGCAGATCTTATCAGAACAACACGGGA
The DNA here is from genome assembly GCA_016206155.1 of Candidatus Uhrbacteria bacterium. Classification (GTDB taxonomy): domain Bacteria; phylum Patescibacteriota; class Patescibacteriia; order JACQRZ01; family JACQRZ01; genus JACQSC01. Next base: position 21,347 of record JACQSC010000004.1, read on the forward strand.
ATCTGAGCTTGCCGATCTCATTTTTCGATACGGAGAGGAGCGATTGAGCCGCCGCATCGCCCATGCAATAATGCAGACACGTACGCACACTTCTATCACGACCACGCGCGAGCTTGTTTCGGTCATTGAGCGGGCGGTGCCGCCATCATATTGTCGAGGTCGTATCCATCCAGCAACACGAACCTTTCAGGCGTTGCGCATCGCAGTCAATGATGAATTGGAGTGCCTTTCAGAGTCCCTTGAGCAGGCAATGGCGCTTATTGAAAGGGGTGGACGCATCGTCGTCATTTCGTTCCACTCGCTTGAAGATAGGATTGTGAAACAGTTCTTTCGAATACAAAAATTAAAAAAAACAGGCATCATTTTAACGAAAAAGCCGATTACTCCTTCGCGCGAAGAGATTGAGAAAAATCCAAACTGCCGCAGTGCAAAACTTCGCGCGCTGGAAATACTAACCCCTAGACCCTAAACCCTAAACCCTAAACCCTTCTTTGTGTCGATCAGTTTCAAAAGAATAAAAAGCAAGTGGACATCAACCGAAGCTATTCGTAGCCAAAAAATTGCTCTCTCTTGCCATAAGCTGTCACGGGCGCACATTGGTGTTCTCTTGACAATCGCCGTTTTTTCACTAGTCTATCTCGTACAAGTGAATACGCTTGCGACAAAGGGATATGCAATTCGAGAGCTCGAGCGGGATATTGCGATTCAAAAGAAGGAATACGAACGGCTTCAGCTTGATATCATAGAAAGACAGAGCATGGGCGCACTGCAGGAGCGTATTGCTCAATTGGGCTTTGTTCCGGCTGATCGCATTGATTACCTTTCACCGACCGCTGCGGTTGCGACGGCTGTTGCAAAACCATCACGCTGAGGTGAAAATGGTGTCAGGAATAGTTTCTGCAAAAACTATTCCTGACACCATTTTCACTAGGAGAGAAGTGTAATCCGCATGGGGCGCGACACGTCTCGCGAGAACAACCAGCGACTTTTCTGCGCGCTGGTTGTTTTTGATTTGAGTGGATTTTGATACAATAGATACTATGATGACATTTCGTTCACGTACGAAACGAAGATCTGTGCGCGCTCATCAATTGGGCGGTTTCCATGCAATCCAGTCGCTTAAAGCTCTTGTTCGCATTGACCGCATCAGCTTCCTGAGGGGGTGCTTGTTTTTCTTCGTGCTCATATTGTTCCTGCGCCTCTTTAACCTCCAAGTTTTAAGTTACGAGGACTATCGGACGGCAGCGGAGGGCGAACATCAATTATTGAGAAAAATTCATCCCGACAGAGGAAGTATCTTCCTGCGAGAACGTTCTGCCAACGGGAGCGCAAACCAGTATCTGATGGAAGTTGAGGGGGAAAAGCTTTTTCCCGCGGTAACGAATCGTGAGTATATGCTCGTCTATGCGGTGCCAAAATCAATCAGTGACCCAGAAAAGGTCGCCGATCAACTTATGCCGCTCTTTGACATTCCAAAAGAGGAGCCAAAGAGCGATGATGACAACAACGGTGACAAGGATGGCATTGATCCGCGCGAAGAGCGGCGTGCGTGGCTCGTTCAAAGACTGTCAAAGAAGAACGATTCGTACGAAGTGATCAAGAGGAAGGTGCCGGCGGCAAGCTGGGATATAATCAAAAAGCTGTACATTGGCGGAATCAACGCAAGCCCGGAAAGCTATCGGTTTTATCCCGAAAAGGGATTGGGCGGGCATCTTTTTGGGTTCGTGGGGTATAGCGGCGAGAGCGTCAAGGGGCTGTATGGGCTCGAGGGTTATTTTGACGATATTCTGAAAGGTAAGGAAGGATCTTTGCGATTCGAGTCAGATGCCCTTGGCGCGCTGATTCCCATCGGGGAAAAGCGCGTTGTTGAGGCGGTTCAGGGAAGCAACCTTGTATTAACGATTGACCGAACAATTCAGCTCATGGCGTGCGATCGCCTTTCAAAATGGGTTCTCAAACACGGCGCCGATGGAGGGACCGTTGTTATTATGAATCCCAATACCGGAGCCCTCTATGCCATGTGCAGCGTACCCGACTTTGATCCTGAAAACTATTTTGATGCAGATGTGAAGCAGTATCCGAATCCCTCAATTTTTACTCCCTATGAACCTGGTTCAATATTTAAGCCGTTTACCATGGCAATGGGCATTGACAGTGAAAAGGTTGCCCCGGCAACGACCTATGTTGATACCGGCGAGGTAAAAATTGGATCGTTCACCATCAAAAATTCTGACAGCAAAGCGCACGGCAAACAAACCATGATGGATGTTCTCGATCAATCACTCAATACGGGCGTGATCTTCGTCGCGCGCAAAGTCGGTATCGACGCGTTTCGTGATTACGTAAAGAATTTTGGTTTTGGGAAGCCGACAGGCATAGAGCTTGACCGGGAAGTATCCGGTACGATCGCGGGACTGAACGAGAAGCAGGAGATTTATATGGCAACCGCATCATTCGGTCAGGGTTTGAGCGTAACGCCGCTCCAAATTACCACTGCCTACGCCGCTCTTGCCAACGGGGGCAATCTTGTGCAACCCTATGTTGTAGATGAGATTATCAAGTCTGACGGCAGCCGCCATCGCACCAATCCAAAAGTAGTCCGACGGGTCATATCGGAAAAAACTTCAACACTCATCAGCAGTATGTTGGTGAACGTTGTGCGCAAAGGACACGGGAAGCGCGCTGGTGTTGACGGCTATTACGTCGCGGGCAAAACCGGCACCGCGCAAGTTGCACGCAGTGACGGCAGGGGGTATGAGCGCGACATCACAATCGGCTCATTTGCGGGTTTTGCGCCCGTTGATAACCCTCGGTTTGTCATGCTTGTCAAAGTAGACCATCCACGGGATGTTCAGTGGGCGGAAAGTTCCGCGGCGCCACTTTTTGGCGAATTGGCAAAATTTTTATTACAGTATTTTGAGGTGCCGCCTGATGAAACAGAATCAAGAAGCAAGAATTAAGAATTATGCGTGGACGTCACACCCTTGACTCTTAATTCGTAATTCGCAATTCTTCAAGGTGTATGAAAAGATTACTTCAAAAAATACTTGCCCATCTTGCGCGCACGATAGTTCAAAAATACCGCCCGGATGTGATTGCCATCACCGGCAGCGTTGGCAAGACCACGGCAAAAGAGGCGGTTGTTCGAGTGCTGTCCGAGACATTCAATGTCCGGGGAAGTGAAAAGTCCTACAATAATGAGCTTGGCGTTCCGCTGACAATAATCGGTGCACACGCTCCTGCGCGCTCGCTCGCGGGCTGGCTGCATATCTTTTTTCGGGCGTGCAGACTCCTTTGTTTCAATGATCCGACCTATCCGGCAATTCTTGTACTTGAGATGGGCTCAGATGCGCCAGGCGATATAGAGCGTCTGGTCGCTATCGCCCCGCCAAAAATAGGGGTGATTACAGCGATTAGCCCCGCACATTTGGAGAAGCTTGGAACCATGGATAATCTCATTGCAGAAAAGAAGAGTATTTTTTGCAAACATATAAGCGCAGATCAGTGGATGATACTCAACGCCGACGATTCCGCACTCTATCCAGTGTCACAACAAACACCGGCATGTCTCATGACCTTCGGAGAGCATCCAGAGTCGGTGTTGCGCATATCCGACGTTACAGAACGATATGTATTCCATCCTGACCAGAGCGAATATGTGACCGGGATTGCGTGCACGCTTACCTACGAAGGCCGATCGGTCCGTGCAGAATTTCCCCACCTGATCGGTCGCCATGTATTACCATCTATCATTGCCGGTGTGACAGTTGGCTGTATCTATCACATACCCCTCACAGAGATTGTGCGACGACTTCATGGTATTGAACCGGCACGGGGACGTCTGCGTCCGCTTCTGGGCATTAAGCATACGTTGATTATCGATGACACCTATAACTCATCGCCCAAAGCAGCGCGCGGGGCAATAGATACCTTGATGTCGTTTGAGATTGATGGTGGTGCGCGCCGCATTGCGCTGCTCGGCGACATGCGGGAACTTGGAAGCCATACGGAGAAAGAGCACCGTGCACTGGGTACGTATGCAGCGCAGCAGGGCATAGACTATCTTTTTGCCATTGGAAATGCGGCTCATTTTCTTGCCGAGGGTGCGCTTGAGTCTATTGACCAGAGCCGCGTTTTCGTGTTTAATGATTCGGTATCTGCGGGACGAGCGCTTCAAGAGTTGATGAGAAAAGGCGATGTTATCTTGATAAAAGGATCTCAGAATATGATTCGCCTTGAGCGGGTTGTCAAAGAAGTGATGGCAGAGCCGCATCGCGCGAATGAGTTGTTGGTGCGCCAAGACCGAGAATGGATGTAAGTAGCGGCCCTATCCTGGCCTTTGGCCAGGCAAGCTGTCTAGTGGTTAGCAAGCGAAGTCTGGCAGAGCTTGGCGAGCGCAGTCAGGCCTTCAGGCCGGAGACGACAGGAGACACCCTATGTATTATGTGTACATAATCCAAAGTATCAGTACTGGCGGATGGTATATAGGCAGTTCAGGTGATCCCGCACGAAGACTCTATGAGCATAATAGAGGAACAACGCGTTCGACAAAACCATTCATTCCATATAAACTCATATACACTGAAAAATATTCTACGAAAGACGAGGCGTTGAAGCGTGAATTTTTGATAAAAAAATCAGGCAGAATCCGTAAGGAATTAAAAACGAAAATATCCGGCCCTATCGTCTAGTGGTTAGGACGACAGGTTCTCATCCTGTAAACCGGAGTTCGATTCTCCGTGGGGCTACCAGCACAAAACAATACTTGATAGTAAGATCCCCTGAAAAATCTCTCCCGTAAAAAGTTATGCAAAAAATGTATTTTATCAGTGGCGTTTCCGGTGTAGGCAAAACCGTTGTTATGGAGCATCTCAAATCGCTCTTATCGGATGGCTATGAAGTTCACGACTTTGATGAACGTGGTGTTCCTGATAACGCAGACCATACATGGCGATTAGATGAAACACGAAACTGGATAGCTCTTGGGCACAAGAAAGCTGAAGAAAATATTAAGCTCGTCATTTGCGGATTTTCAAATCCTGACGAAATAGATGAGATAGTGAAGGAATTTCCCAACCTAAAAGTACAGACAATCTTACTGGATGGAGAGGATTCTATCATTGAACAACGTCTGCGAAAACGCAACGAGGACACCGCCGCAAGAGTAGACCTGGAGCGTGCGGTAGGACGATCTGCGGATGCATTCATAGAGAGCAATACGAAATTCGTTCCCATCTTGCGAGAAATATGTCATCGCCACAATTGTCCCACAATCGACACATCTCATCTGGATCCGGAGATGGTTGCAGAGAGAGTTGCGGGGCTCATAGAGCAATGATGCGGTAGATAACAAAACGTGTCCGTTGAATCTGGAACCATGATGTGATAGAATATAAAAATATGAATCAGACGAAGGAAAAAAAACTTACCCAAGCTCAAAACCGTTTTGTAAAACGTTTTATTGATATTGCCTATGAGAACATGGCAATTGAAAGAGAGGCGCCATTTTCGCGCAGGGAAGCGTATCAACGCTACCATAGAGACGCCCTTGATCTTATCGAGGATGGAACATATAAAACCATACGGTTTTAGCTATGACAAAAACCCCTGTCACCTATAAAGAAACATTGCAGGGTATTCTTACGGTGCGAGAGATTGAGAGTATTGTCATTGCCGCACGCCCTGTTGTACCACTGCGCCAGATGAATGGATATATTTTTTACTCGCGATATAAAACGCAATAACTGCCAAAACAAAACTAGCGTGTTCCACGGTGAATTCTGATCCGGCGATCATTTGAAAAATACGATACCCCCCTCCAACCACTACAAGGTAAAGCGTCGCAAGTTTTGCGACCTCGCCACTATCTGTGATGATATATTTTTTATTCACATAGCGAGCGGAATACATCGCTCCGAGCCAATACACCAGGGGCATAAGAAGTAAATAGACAAAAGCGAGTAAGTCAACACCACGTTCAATGTTTTCGCCAAAACCTAATCTCAAGACTGCAACCATAATAAAATAGAGGATGAATGACGGGACGACACCGCCTGTCAACCAATGAGTAGCGGCGACATACCAACGCGCGGATTGTTTTTCTTCGCTCATAGAATTTAGAATGATTCACCTTTACAATTTGTTTGTGACTTAAAAACTTCTTCTGACAGAGCGGGAGTTTGGTATACTGTTTTCGATGAATCGATACAATAAAATTTATTCGAATGAGAGGATGTAATCCTAACCACATACATATCTTTTGTTGAAGCTACGGCGTAATCAAGCTGAATGTTTTTTTTCTTTTCCAGCGTGTCAATTATTTTTTGGATGGCATCATTATTATCTTGGTCCGCGGTAAAATTGGCGTAGCTTTGATTGTTTTTGTCATACCAATCATTAAACATGAAGGGCATCCCCGACATTGCTACTTCTATTTCCGCATCAATGAGTTTTGCGCTGGCTTCTTGAGCAAAGGTATTCATCTCGGCCTCTTTATTTTCAATAAAGGCCGTTTTATTTTCGACAAAGCGCGCTCCAAAAACAAGTACGAACAGAATAACAACGCCTATGCACAATACGATAATAACTTCCTTTTTCATAAATGAGGTAAATCGAGTTAGTAGAATGATAGCGCTCTTTGAAATGACTGTTTTCCCCTGTTTCCCCTGGCCCTGTTTTCCGTTTTGCCCGATCCATGATATAAATTTTATTCCCTATCAATAACTCTGTCCCTTCTCATACCATCAGCAATATACCTCTTCATAAGCGCTTGGTATGGCATATCGAGCACGTTCGCCCGCTCCTTTACGCCCGAAAGAATGTATTCGGGCAGTCTCAGTGAGATAGATCGCGTTGAGTGCCGAAGATTCGGGAATGATACGGGAATAAAATCGTTTTTCTCAAAATATTCAGAGAGATCGAGGTTAGAGAAAAACTCAAATTCTTTCTTCTTATTCTTCAGTTTTGGAACCGTAAATTTTTTCTTCATAGAGATATCGTTCCTTTCGATTCAAGTCCCGCGCGGAAATAACTCGAATCCGCTTATTTCTTATTGTGAATGCCACGTAGAGCGCGCGCGTCCTGGCAGTGCTGCCGATTAAAATAAATCGCTCCTCCTTATTCGTGGAATGGCTCCGATTGTTGAAGATACGCTTCTGTGGGTCTGAAAAGATTTGCTCGCACTCAACAACGGTTACCCGATGCTTTTCCTGATTCTTTTGTATATTCCACTCGTCCCACTCAAATTCTTGATAGATGCTAAAATCAATCATACACTAAGTGTATATCGCGTAGATATACTTGTCAAGGACGGTATTTAAAAAGAGGCAATACCGTCTTTGTCTGGTACGTACCGTTTCGGGTACTTTTCAGCTTCGCCGAGTTGAGGTAAGTCCCTGCATTGCCGCGATCAGTAAGAACGCACCGGCGCCGACAAGCACAATTGTTGCGCCAGAAGGCCAATCAAGCATATATGAAAGAGCAAGACCAAGTATGACGAAGCATTCTGCCCCAACGATACTCCAGACAACCATCTTACGAAAGGACCGTGCGATCATCTTTGCAATGGACGGCGGTACAATGAGAAGCGCGCTGACAAGAATGACTCCAAGCAATTTTACGCCCAATACTATTGCAACGGAGACAAGGATATAAAAAAGAAGGTCGAGAGGGCTCGTATTCACCCGATAGAGCCCTGCCGTTTCTCGATCAAGCGCAAGCAGCGCAAACTGCCGGAAGTAGGTAATAAGCACGCCGATAATACCTGCGGAGAGTGGAAGGATCACCCAAAGATCTTGAGCGCGTATTGAAAGAATATTGCCAAACAGAAAGCTCAATAATTCCGGCTGATACCCTCGCTGCATGCTCATGAGGATCAGGCCGAATGAAAGCGCGCCGGTAAAAAGCACACCGACCAGTGCATCTGAAGAAATGGATGTCTTGCGCTCCAAAATATAGACCAGGATGCCGGTACTGACGCCGACCGCCAACGCGACCGGAAAAGGATTCACGGCCGCAACAATACCGATAGCGATACCGGCAAGTGATGCGTGCGCAATGCCATCGCCCAAGAATGATAATTTTCTCAAGGTTACAAAGGTGCCTAGGAACGGCAAAACTGCGCCGAGCGCGAGTCCGGCGACAAGAGCTTTTTGCATGAATGGAAAAGTAAAGATGTCGAACATTTTTAGTCTGGATCCCGGCCTTCGCCGGGATGACAATTACTCTTTGTGATGATAGTGGGCGGCTTCTTTTCCATACAGTTCCGTAAGCGTTTCTGCGGTGAACACATGTTCAGGCTTTCCATCGCAGACAAGTTTTTTATTAACGCACAGAACAAGATCGGCAAAATTCGCAACAACATCCAATTCATGAGAAACCATTACGATTGTTGTGTTGTACTCACGGTGGAGATACGCGATCAGTTCGTAAAATGTCTGCTCTCCTCCGACATCAACGCCTGAGACCGGCTCGTCAAGAAAAAGCACCGCCGGATCCGAGAGCATCGCGCGACAGATAAGCACGCGTTGGAGCTGACCACCCGACAGTGTGCCCAAATGAATATCGGCGCGCCCATCCATATTGAGGCGATGAAGATATTCCATAATCTCTGTGCGGCTTCGGCCCGGATGCGACATGTGCAAGATTTCAAAAACAGTGATGGGAAATGTTTTATCAAAGGAAAATCGCTGCGGTACATAACCAATCAGCGTCCTGCTCTCCTTTGGCGGTTTGCCTAAGATCAGAACGTTTCCACCAGCCGGTGCGAGCAAACCAATCATTATTTTCAAAAGCGTTGTTTTTCCCGATCCGTTTGGCCCCACCAGCGCACAGATGCTTCCGTGGGGAATATCAAACGACACTCCTTCAAGCGTCTTCTCGGCGGAGGTATAGGAAAAGGATAGATTGTGAACTTCGATGGCGTTGAGCGTCTTCATTGGATTACTTTCTGCTCGCACGCACGGCACCAAGCACCTGTTCTGCATTATACCTCATGAGTTCTCCATACGTAAGCCGTCCGGGTACACCACCCAATGGATCAAGTGTTGCGATGCCGAGATTGTTCTCTTCGGCAAAACTCTTGACAGCAGATGATGAGAGCTGCGGTTCGATAAAAAATGTTGCAATCTTTTTTTCCTTAACGACGTTTGCCAATTGGGCGAGATGGCGCGGGGTTGGCTCCTCTGCCACAAAGGGCTCGAACGCGCCGGCTATTGTCAGTCCGAGATTTTCGGCAAAGTAAAACCACGCGTCGTGGAACACTAAAATCGGCGCTCCGCGATAGGGTTCCATCTGTGCTTGCAGCTCTTGTTCCGCGCGCGCTAAATCGTTCTTGAGCTTCTCTGCATTCTCGCGATACATTGATGCATTCTCTTGATCAAGAATACTCAAATACTCTGCGATGGTGTCGGTGATGATGCGCGCGTTTCCAAAATGTAACCAGTAGTGCGGGTCACTCGGCCCTTCATCCTTCTCAATACTCTCACGAATCTGAACGCCTCGATCAACGATGGCAATAGAACTCCCCGGGATGGCATTGGTAACCTGAAGCGCCCACGCATCAAGACCGTGCCCAACAGCAAAAATCGTCTTTACACCGGAAAGATCGGAAAGAATTTTTGGCGTCAGTTCAAAGTTGTGTTCCAGTGCGCCTGGCGGGACAATCAGTGCGACATCCGCATTGGAACCGGCAACCGTTCGAACCAGATCATAGAGCGGATAGATGGTTGCCGCAACGCGCAATCTCAGCGATTGAGGCGCCATCTGTTCACGAGGATTTTTTTGAAAAACAAGAACGCCTGCGCCCATAAGCACAAGAATTCCCAAAACGACGAGAGTAAAACGATAACCGTGCACCATACAATAATTGAATCATTATGATACAATTATTCTAATGCAAATTAGTTGCATTTGTCAAATGTCGCGTTACTGCAGAGAACACCCCGCTGGCTTGCTGCAGGCGTGAGTTTACTCAAAAATCTGAGATTTCAATTTTTTTGCTTCCTCGACAAAAAAGTTTTTCCACTCCTGGTGATCGATTGGCTTGAGCATGCGCGGATAGTCGACCATCTCCGATGCTTCAATCAATCGAGCGCCAAGATCAATGGCGGATAGATGCCAATCAAATTTTGCTTTTGCCTGGAGAAAAAGATGCTCAAACGTATATCACTTCTTTCGGATGATAAAAAAGAGGTCGATATAATCGCGCGCGCGCGCTTTGAGGACAATGGTATGAACCTTATCAACCGCAATGTCATAGATGCTCTCTATTTCAAGATTTCCAAACAAAACACCCTTCTCAATTCTTTGAAAGGGATAGTAGTTAAAGTCAACTTTTAACACTTCCCCGTCGTTGAAATGTAAAAAAAATGAATGGAGACCAAGAAAACGCTTTGTTTCAATCGAGGCGATTGAAAGCTTGGAGGCAGTCCTGCCAAAAAACTCTGAAACGCGTAATGGATTCACCTCACTCTTTTCGGTAAAGAGATTGAGGTCTTCCGAGTCGCGATGGTGGAGATAAAATTCGGAAAGCGCCGTACCACCTGCGAGATAATACCGCGCGGTAAAATACGGTTCATTGGCAATGTGTTCGAGAACTTCTTTCTGATGTGGCGTTAGGATCGATGGTGGTTTGGCCATAGCAATAGTTCAAGATATCTCCGATAAGCAGGATCAATCCGGTCAGAAATGATCGGCCAATACTTTTTTAGTTCCCGCTCGTTTAGCTTATCTCCCTCTTCACCATAATGAATCATCTGCTCTAGGCGCCAAATTTTGTACTTCTCGGGATCGGCTTTTTTCATTGCCTCCTCATCAACTGACCAATTATACATAGATCGTTCATTATGAATACTTTAAGTATAGCATAGATCAACAGGAAAATCAAAGCAGTCAACGGCAGTAAAAAATGCTCAGCCCTCCTTCTCGACGACCGGTAGTAAAATAACATCTGTCAGAGTCGGCAAATGGGTGCTCCCATCACTACTCAATCGTCCTCATTACAATAAAATCGTATTGCAAATAGCTCAATTTGTCGATAGGATACATGCAGAACTAATTTTTTACTGGATGAAAAAAATATCTGTGTGCCATGGAAAAAAATGCGGGTACGCTGGCGCCGTACAGCTCATGCAAACACTCAAAAATGAATATGAGAGCGGGGGTGTTCCAGTTGAAGAGCGCGGATGTTGCGGCCGCTGCGAGCGGCATAACACGATTGTCGTGCTGGACGACAACAATACTGAGATTATCGTCAGCGACTTAAACCCCTCAACCATTCAAGAGCAATTTATCGATAACCCCGCAATCGCAATTGCGCGCGAGAGAGAGGAAAACGCTACCGCGACCGCAAAACTGGACGCGGCGCTTAACGATGATATACTATAAATAGTATGGGCTTGTTTTCAAAAAAATCATCCTCCGCAAAAAATGTTCCGGCGATGCCGCCGTTGTTTACTGATGCGCGACAGGAGGGTCGCCACTGGAGTCTGTTTGACGAGGGACAGCTGCTTGTCGACATGTATGAGACTGACGACATGATTGTCATCCGCTCATTTGTTGCCGGGGTTGATCCGGATCATATAGAGATTTCGATGCATAACGATATGCTCACCATCCGCGGTACTCGACAGGATATGGAGGAAATTCACGATGATCGATTCTACCACCGCGAATGCCATTGGGGAACTTTTTCCCGCTCGGTCATTATTCCAAAAACAATCGATCCGGACCGCATTCGCGCCCTCTTCAAAAATGGTGTTGTTACAATTCTTTTGCCAAAAGCACATCCGAATGAACCATCCGTCTCCTCATCGTAATAGAAGGGGCGCGCTCATTGCCGCGGCGATGCTCACTCTTGTCTTTATCGGAGGGATTGTTTTTCTTTGGTCATACGATGTGTGGTATCAAGGGAAAATCATGCCCGGTGTTATGATGGGCAAGCGAATAGTTGGTTCATATAGCCCAGAATACACCGACGATATGCTCGAAGCGTATAGAGAGCGCCTCCGCCTCCAGGGCGCAGTATTCTCATTTAAAGGAAAAAACGTAACACTTTATTCAGTTCCCACCACACTCAATGCAGATATTCCAATCCAGACAACGGATTACCTTTTTGACATTAACAGCGACGCAACCATTGCATCGCTGATGGCGGTTGGGCGCACCGGCTCGCTCCAACGGCAACACGTTGATCGCATGCGCAGCGCAATCGCAAAGACCTCAATTGCACCCGTCATCACAATCGACCGACAGCGCGTCATTGATCAACTAAAAAAAGAATTCTCCTTTTTCCATACACCGGCCACAAACGCGCGCTTCGCCACTGATGAGAAAGGCGCCATCACAATAACGCCTGAGACTCGCGGCATTGAGTTTGATTACGATAAAGCGCTTGCCTCCCTTGCCGTTCAACTTTCCTCGCTGGAGCAGCCAACCATTCATCTTGACGAAGGCGCAACACTCCCCGACATCACAACACGGGACCTCGAGAGCGTGCGGAGCGGTGTCGAGCAGTTGATTGCCGAACCGCTCGAGATTACGTTTGAGAATAAAGAATCCGACCCACCACAAAAGCGCGCGTGGACACTTTCCGGGACACTTTTGTTGTCATGGGTAAAACCACAGCGGTCATCTGGTGGGCAGGCCGAAATTCAATTTGATCGGGGAGCGATAAGCGACTATCTCAAAGAGAAGATTGCTCCCGATGTGCGCGTTGACGTCGTGCATCCTCGATTTGAGATGAAGAATGGCCGTGTTGTCGCATTTGATATTCCGCGTGACGGACGAGAGCTCGACAGCGAGAAAACAGCTGATGTGATTAGTGCATCGCTGACCGATCGACGTATTTCCGCTCAGATTGTTGTTCGCACAATCCAGTCCCCGTTTCGCCAGAGTGCGGACTCCGAGCCGGTCATTAAGGAGCTCCTCTCCCGCGCGGAAACAGACTTTTCAGGAAGTTCTAAAAATAGAGTGGCTAACATTGCGCGCGGCGCCGAGCTTATCAATGGAATTCTTCTCGCGCCCGGCGAAGAATTCTCAACGAACAAAGCCTTGGGGGATGTTGATGCCGCGCACGGATTTTTTCCCGGATTGGTCATTAAGGGAACGGAGACCGTGCCGGAATACGGAGGCGGCTTGTGCCAGGTTTCAACAACACTTTTCCGCGCCGTGGCATTTGCCGGACTCGAGGTGCGTGAACGCAGGAATCACTCATACCGCGTATCATTCTATGAGCCACCCGTAGGGTTTGACGCAACGATTTATGGCACGTCGCCTGACTTTCGATTCAAGAATGATACCCCTTCGCATCTTCTCATCCAAGCACGAACCGTGGGCAACAAAATGATCGTTGAGTTCTGGGGGAGCAAAGATGGCAGAACGGTTGAAGTGGATACTCCGCGTGTCTTTAACATAAAAAAAGCCGGCCCGCCGAAACTCATTGAAACCGACGAGCTTGCGCCCGGTGAAAAAAATTGCACAGAAAAAGCACATAACGGCGCCGATGCGGTGTTTGAGCGCCGCATTACGTACGCCGACGGAACCACAAAAAAAGAAACCTATAAAAGCCACTATGTTGTGTGGCCGGCGGTCTGCCTGATTGGAAAAGCAAAGGAAGATCCACCTCCACCTGATTCGAGTGCGCAAGAGAATACATCATCATCCGCTCAAGCTATTTTTTCGGACAGCCAAAAACAAGAATCGGCGCCAACGCAAGCACCGTGAAATTAAAAAAACGGCTTTGTGGCCGTTTCTTTAATTTCAGACAGAAACCTGCAGACAAGAAAATGTACTATTCGCATATTCGAGCCAAAGGCCCAAATGACGGATACCACATCCCCATGCTTGTCGTGTCTGCAGAGTTCTGTCTGAAACTGTCTGTAAAGAACGCACATGTAACGTGTAGCCGACAGTCTACCACAGCCACGGATCTTGTCAAGAGTGGTAGGTGTCCCATTTTAGTGTTCACGTCAATTTTCCTTATGGTTAAAGAAAAATGCCTCTTTCTATTCATCAGTTCAATAAGCAAGTGCACCACTTAGGGGTTCGATGTTTCCGCGGTACACTCCGTGGATATGGCATACACACACCATTCCCAAGACGAGCGCGAGAACGCTCAATCGCGTCAGCGCTTCCGGAACCCATCGCTCCGTATAACGCACCGAAGGAAAAACCAAAAATTCAAGTGTTTGAAGGTGAGGATGGAATGAAGCTCTTGTACAAGGAGCTCTGTGAATCACTGAACAATATTGAAAGTGAAGAAATCATCAAAACATACCACGCGCTTTTTGGCAATACGGAAATTGTTGCACCCGAATCAATAATAAAACGGAGAATAATAGGTTCGCCCTCTTTTGTGATCATGGTGACTTTAACCGCCGGGAATAGTGAAGCGTGTCCGGAATCAAAGAACGATATTCCGTAGGGGAAAACGATTGGCATAGTATAGTACCGACAACGAACGTGGAACGATAAGAAATTCAACGTCGTGCAATGATCGCTCGGGGCGCGTTTGCCTCACCTTGAATATTACCTCCTCAAGGTTTTCTCCCTGAGCGACGACTTCGCCGTCTAGAAGAGCGACCTGTTTGCCACCGTATTTTTCAATATCGATTGCGGGAATAGATGCCTTGGTCATAGTTCCTAAAGTATACGGCATCATCAAGGCAATGTTAAAAATCACTTCGCAATGTGCGCGGGGGTTTTGCCGGAAAGGACGTCGAGGATGTTTTGTGCTGCGAGTCGCGCCATCGCATCACGACTGCGGCGGGTTGCCGATGCGATGTGCGGCGTCATGATCACTGAATCAAGCTTTTTGAGTTCATACTGATCGGTCGGATCACAGTCAATCTCCGGCTCGCACTCAAAAACATCAAGTGCGTACCCACCGAGTTTTTTTGCGTAGAGCGCTTTCAGCACAGCCTTCTCATCAACAATCGGCCCGCGAGCGGTGTTGATAAGAAGCGCTGTTTTTTTCATCAGACGAAGGGCCTTTGTTGAAATTAAGTGGCGGGTTGAAGGAAGAAGTGGTACATGAAGGCTGACAATATCGGATTGCTTCAAGAGCTTTTCTTGCGTCGCGTATTTCACGCCGGACTCACTCTCAAACGCGAGATCACGGTGAAGATCATAATAGAGCACAGTCGCACCAAACCCAAGGCGCGCGCGCTTAACGACTTCTTTGCCAATACGGCCCATACCAAGAAGACCGACTGTCTTGTCGTAGAAATCCTGCCCGATAAGAAGGTCGGGGTCCCACCCCATATATTTTCCTGCGCGCGCAAAGCGGTCGGCTTCAACAATACGGCGCGAAAGCGCAAGCATCAGGGTAAAGGTATGTTCGGCAACCGAGATACTTATTTCTTCCGACGGCGTATTGGTCACGGCGATCTTCTTTTTTTTTGCCCCTTCAAGGTCAATATTATCAAAGCCAACGGCATAGTTTGAAAGCACCTTCAATTGCGGCCCTGCCGCATCCATAACATCGGCGTCTATTTTATTCGTAAGGAGACAAAGAATCGCATCATACTTCTTGTCTTTCACTTTTGCAATCATCTCCTTTTTAGAAAGATTCCTGCGCTCCTGCTGAAGCGTCACCGTATGCTTTTTTTTCAGCATATCAATGCCAATTTTTGGGATGGGACGGGTGATGAAAATTTTCATATAGGTACATTTTTTATGACTGGATCCCGGCCTTCGCCGGGATGACATTCACTATTGATTCCTAAAAAGTTTAATTTTTTGCAACGCTACTTCTTTCACGAGATCATACGCTTCGGCGAGAATTTTTCGCTCGTCGGTATAGCGGGTATGCTCAAGAAGTGCACGGCGCATACCGGCAACAAACGCAAGGCGCAGGTCGGTGCCGACATTGACCTTATTGATGCCAAGACGAATGGCCTTTCGCACCGCAGCATCGGATACACCGCGTGCACCGTCGGTTCGAACGCAGTCGTGCACAATGTCGCATTGATTGTGCGCGATACGCAGGAGCTTTGACGGGATCCCGCTTGCGCCATGGAGCACCAGGGGCATGCGCGTTCGCTCTTTTATCTCCGCCAACCGTTTGAAATCAAGACGAACTCCGTCTTTTGCCTTGAAGGGGCCATGCGCCGTTCCAATGGATATCGCAAGCGAATCAATGCCGGTGCGCTTCACAAAATCAACGGCTTTGTCCGGGTCGGTAAAATGTACACTCCCTTCTTTGGTCAAATCTTCGTCTACTCCTAATGCCCCTAACTCTGCTTCAACAGAAATACCGCGTTTCTTTGCCCACCCGACAATCATTTTTGTTTTTTTAACATTCTCTTCGTACGGCAAATCAGAACCATCAAACATCACAGAGGTCCATCCCCCGTCAATACACCGCTTAATAAGATCAAGGTCCTTCCCATGATCCAGATGGAGTGCTAATGGCGCCTTTCCTTCCGCGGCAAGATATATCAGTGCGCGGAGATTGCGAAACCCCGCATACTCAAGCGAGCTTTCGCTCGTTGCGATAATAATTGGCGAGCGTGTACTTTCCGCCGCGGACACCACTGCCTGCAGCATCTCAAGATTGTCGACATTAAACGCAGGCACCGCATAGTGCCCGCGATGAGCTTTTTGCAAAAGTTCTTTTGACGTTACAAGCATATTAAATCTTTCGCGACTTTTTCCCACACGTTTTGCATCGCTTCATCATCTGCTCTTTTGTCAGGAGTCCTGCCTGAGGACCGATCTTTTCAATGACTGAGGCGGCATTTGCCGCACCCCACATCAATGCCTCGGAAAGCGGCAAATTATATGCAAGCGCGCTAATAAGGCCGGTGGAAAACGCATCACCCGCACCAGTGCGCTCAACAACCTTGGCGGGCACGGGAGGCATGCGATATGAATTGCGTCCATCAAAGCCAAAAGCGCCTTTGTTTCCGTCTGTCACAACCACCAATTCCGGCCCAAGACTCCTGAGGTCTCGCATGATTTCCTGAATTGGCGTCATGGGATGGGCGCCAACAAGCGAGATCGCCTCCTCTTTGTTTAAGATCAACACATTCGTAATGCGCAATATGGGCTCTAGAACTTTCTTTCCGGCGAGCAGTTGATGGGTGCCCGGGTTGAACGCAAGCTTCGTTCCGTTGCTATTTAGATACTTCACAAGGGCCTTGAACACTTTTTCAAAGCCCTTCCCCATAGAGGTGAAGTAAATCCACTTCGCTACTTGCAGCGCCGGAAGTTTATACGGCCGAAGATCGTGATAGACAAGAATTGTTCTCTCTGTTTTGTAGCTTAAAACGGTTGAGTAATTGGTCGGATTGTTTTTTTCAACCTGGAGATAATCGTGTGCGACACCCTCTTCCTTAATACGATCCATAATCCTGCGCCCGGAATCGTCGTCGCCAAGGACGGTATACAGTGCGGTTTTCAGTCCCAATCGAGCTGAGCCGACTGCGTTGTTGCATGCATTGCCGCCGAGTGAAAAATGAAGCTCTTGCACGGGAATTTTTTCTGCATAGTTCAAACAAAACCAACACGTTGTCTTATCAAGACTGCACAGCAGTGATGCGCGATCAATCATAAGGAATGCATCAAGGGATGTGTCGCCAATTGAAATGATGTCAAAGGCGGGAGTGGCGTGTTTCTTTGTCATACAATGAGACTATGTATCGTTATTCTTTTTTAGAAGCGCGATCTCGCGCACAAGCGTTGTAATCTCTCCGTCAATTTTCTCAAGTTTTGCAACCATGCGGAAGAGAAGATAGAAAATTACGACGATTGAGAGGTAGAACACCGCATCAGCCCCGCGCGTCACTTGCAGGAATGCCGCCAAGTAATCCGTCAAGTTCGGTTGCCAAATAAGGAAGATGACAGCGATCCAAAACAGCGACCACACTAAAATGGTTTTACCGTGCACTTCCTTCTTCTGAAACTTTGAAAGGGCCTTCCCGATGACGAGGACGCTAAAGAGCGTGACGAGAATCTGAATGGTCATGTGAGCAATTTTTTCCAAATCATTTTTAAGCCGATTGCGATGGCATTTACAGATCGTTGCCCCTTTTGCCGCGAGTAATCGGTATAGGTAATTGTAACAGGAACTTCAACGTATCGCAATTTCAAACGGCGGATTTCATCAATCAATTCTGATGCGTAGGCAAATCGATCTTCCGTGAGTACGATTCGCTCCGTAGCGACGCGAGAAAACGCCCGCATGCCATTATGCGCATCGGTCAGGCGGATACCGCTCATCCACCAGGTAAAAAATGTTCCAAGCTTGAGGAGTACTTTGCGCGTATTTGAAATATTGGTAATTGAATCTTGAAGAAAGCGGGATCCGAGCACCACATCGGCCTCTCCGCGCTCAATCGGCGCAATGAGCGCGGGTATATCTTTCGCGTGATGTTGTCCGTCAGCGTCAAAGTGAACAATGACATCACCGCCGTGCGCGAGCGCATACTCGGTGCCAGTTCGTATAGCGGCGCCCTTGCCGCGGTTAATAATGTGCCGAAGAACGACCGCGCCATGAGCGCGTGCGATCTCACCGGTATGATCACGCGAACAATCGTCTACAACGACGATAGTGGAGGTTACCGTTTTTACATCATTAATCACAGCGCCAATTGTCTGCTCCTCATTATATGCTGCAATAAATACCCAGATATTCATCCCGTTAGAAGTAGATCGCTTTTATGGCTTAACCCCCTCCCTCCCCTCTTATCCCGCCGAAGTGATCGCAACTTCTAACGGGATTCATAGTACCACAAGCATATCACCTATTTCCAAAACAAAAAAGAGGCCCTGGCCTCTTTTTTTAAAATCATCTGGAGCGGGTAAGGGGAGTCGGACCCCTCGCTTCTCGTTGGCAACGAGATATATTACCGCTATACGATACCCGCAGAAAGTATCACTATGCTATCATTTCTTTTTTCTGCGGTCAAGATAAAATTGTGCGCCAAGGCCGGCGGCGATGATGAGTGTAGCAATGAACGTAACGATAAAGTACTTTAAAAGATTGGCTCGAGGGTCTTTCCGCTCTGGCAAAGTGAGTACGCGCGACTCTGATACTTTCTCGCCAAGAATCGCGCCTTCCGGTGTCGCGATGGCGATGTCGTTTTCGTCGCGGGGGAGAATGCGGTATCCGGCGCTTGTTTCACTCACAATACCGGTAACGGCCATGACTGATTCTTTTGGCATGCTCTCCTTCGCGATACCGGTGTTCTTTGTTACATACACCCGAACGCGCGCGTCACCCTCTTCAAGATACACATTGGGCCAGCGCGTATCGGCAACAGTGCCAGTTACACGCACAAGCTCTCCTTCAAGCGCTTCCCCTATTTCACCCAACGAGGTCTCAAGCGCGAGCGGATCCTCTTCGCGCCCGATAATGGCAATATTATTCGCCTGCTCAATGCGTATCGCTGTTTCTTTTCCGTTTTTGCGCACGGCGCCTGATATCGCGATTTTATCGCCGCGTGCAAGCGGCGGAAATTCTTTCCTCAGATTCCATATTTGAATGCCGGAACCGGCAATGTAAAAATAATTTTCACTCACGATACCGGGTGGCATGGATACAACACCTTCAACAACAACACGCGTTCCTGACTTGAGGGAACGGACGCGACCAAGCGATGTGCTGATTGATTTGGTCTGGATGGGGGGTGTGGTCACGGATGAGGGTGGCTGAACTACGGAGTGACGAGCGGGCGATGAGGAATTGGCGTGAGCAGAGAATGACGGTGGCGTAACCGTTGCCGCAGAAATACGATCCTCAATAACGATATGATGAAACTGCGCCATGCTCACGTGTCCGTCGCTCACGGTGAGCAGGATAGGAAACGCATCTTCATCGTCAAAACGATGATGAACAACCGGACCTGCGCCAGTTGTTCCATCGCCAAAATTCCAGTGAAAAATAAGCGGATCGCCATCACGATCATACGTGTCTGATGCGTCGAAAGTCAGCGGATCACCGGGAGACGCACTATACGGTCCAGCAATCACAATGGTTGGCGGCGTGTTGTCCCGCTTAATCACATTAGTATCATTCGGCGTGCTTGTCTGTGTCCATTCAAACATGCCCGTCGCGTTCCGCGCGTAACTCAAATCAAGCGGCGCGTTCTCGGTATATCGCACCTCATCTGTTGCGCGAAGAGCATTGGGGGCAAAGAGCCGTACGCGCTCACCGCCGGTATTGCGGAGCGGAAGGCCGGTCATACTTCGCGGGTAGGCGCGATACTCCTGTGGTTTCAATGGCTTTCCATCTGAAAATACATACCGTATATCGTTCAGAAGAGTCAGTTCCCATCCGGTCAGATTTACCGGCACATCGTTGGGATTATACAGTTCGATAAATTCGTCCTCCGGCGAACGTGAAGACGGATTGGGAACGAGTTCGGAGATAACGAGTGGCGGCGCTTCCGGCACGCGCGCCGTTTCCCTCTCGACGATGGTGTTTGCCGCGCCCTTTGTAGGCGCCCCGGTCATACGAAAATCATCACGGTTGTTTAAGGTGTTTCCGATACGCGCAAGCGAGAAAGGATCAACTGCCGCAACTGCGTTGTCGCGCAGATCCCCGTCATCCCAATTTCCGTAGGTGAGCCGGTCAATCATCACGCGCTCTGCGCTATACAATATAATCATATCGCCGGCATTGTCGAGAAATCCGGATCCAACGGAAAAAACCGCGTACTGTTTTCCGCTTTTTACATCAAGTTTCCCCGACAACGTGACCACACCGCCGCTTCCATCTTCAAGCGTCCATCCCACGAAATCGATTATTTGCCGTGTCGTGTTGTACAGTTCCACCCACTCTTCCTCGCGATCAATAGGATCGGAAACGATCTCGTTGATGAGTACGGCTCCGCGCCCGGGACGCCACACCGCGGGAGGCGCCTGTTCATTTTTTTTCTCCGATTCCTTCGCTTGTTGTTCCGATTCTTTTTTTTGTTCTTGTCCGCCAGTGGTGGCATTGCTGTTCTGCGCGCCGATGGTATGGCTGTCAGGATGGCTCTGCCAATTTGCCGCCGTATAATCGGCGGTGTTCACGTTTTTTCGTTCGAGCGATGTTTTTTTTGCTTCAATGTACGTAAACAATTCAACGATGTCGCCACTTGCGTTTTTAAGCCCAACCTCCTCTCCTTTTTCCGCAAGAGTACCCCATGAACTGTCAATGAGCGTGCCGGTTAAGCTCGGATGTTTTACTTCAACGTTATCCGCCTTATTCGCAATCACCGCGTACTCTCTCGGCTCGATAATAAAATCGCCGCGATACGCGGTGAGCTTGTGATTGACACCAGCCTCATAAAACTTCCATCCCGTGATGTCAACTGGTTCGTTTCCTCTGTTGTAAATTTCAATCCACTCATAATCACTCGATTCGTGCGCGGCAATCTCATTGATAACAATATCCTGGTCGACGGCAAAAAGCGGCGACGGTGCGAAGAATATAAAAAATATCACGATGAAAAATCGAGAGGCCATATCCACCAAGTATACCAAATTTTTAGACGGTAGTGCGCCTCCACTCTTGACCAGTGAATGCCTTGCGTGATTTAATAAAAGCACTATGGCATCAATAGGATTTTATGGTGGCGCAGGAGGGGTCACCGGCGCAAACTATCTTCTCGACACCGGATCGTGCCGCATCATGGTTGATTGTGGCCTGTTCCAGGGATGGCGGTTTGCCGAGGAAGAAAATCACAAACCGTTTCCTTATGATCCGGCATCTATTGACGCTGTCTGCGTAACGCACGCGCACGCCGACCACATTGGACGTCTTCCCAAGTTAGTGCGGGAAGGATTTCGAGGAACCATCTACGCAACCGAACCAACTGCCGCACTTATGCGGGTCATGCTTGAGGATGCGGTCAAGATCATTCAACACGAATGCGAATGGCATAGTGATACGCCGCTGTATGAAAAAACCGATCTTGAGAAGACCCTCTCATTGATCAAACCTGTGCGCTACGATGAAAAAATCACGCTTCCGAATTGCGAACTCACCCTTCATGACACCGCGCACATTCTTGGATCGGCGATGGTTGAAATGCATGTAAACGAAAAGATTATCGTTTTCACCGGCGATATTGGCAATACTCCTTCCCCGCTTTTGAAAACATTGTATCCACTCACGTATTGCGACTACCTTGTGATGGAGTCGGTGTATGGGGATCGATTCCATGAGCCGGCGCAAGAGCGCGTGCTCAAGCTTGAGCGCACTATTGAGGACACGGTCACGCGCAAAGGAACGTTGATTATTCCGGCATTTGCGCTGGAGCGCACGCAAGAACTTCTTGCCCAACTCGATGAACTCGTCGAGCACAATCGCATTCCGCGCGTGCCTGTCTATCTGGACAGTCCCCTCGCGATAGGAGCCACAGAAATTTATCGGCAGTACGCGCACTACTTTAACGACTCAATTCAACAAGAACGCAAACACGGCCACGATGGCGATATCTTTCATTTCCCCGGATTGGTCATGACACAATCACGAGAGGAATCCCAAAGAATCAACGCCATACCCTCGCCAAAAATCATAATGGCGGGAAATCCGCACGGCTATGGCAGCCGCATTATGCACCATTTTGTACGCACGCTCCCCGACCCTGACAGTACCGTACTCTTTGTCGGGTACGCGCGCGTCAGCAGTTTGGGCCGTAAGCTTATTGACGGCGCAAAAGAGGTCAAACTTTTTAAACAAGTTGTTTCGGTACGATGCCATATTGAGCACATCTCAGGATATTCCGCGCACGCCGACCAGGCTCAGCTCACCGCCTTTGTTTCCCGCATCAACAAACCCATCAAGCAAGTTTTTGTGGCTATGGGCGACCCCGAAGCGGCAAAAACACTTGCGACGATTTTGCAGGATACCGTTGGTGTGCATGCGACTGTACCCAATCTCGGCGATGTGGTAGAATTAGAGTAGCAAGCTATGGCAACAAACAACAAACAGCTTCTTGAACAATCATACCTGAAATACAAAATCTGTGTCTCCGGTTCTGCCGACACTTTCCATTGCCTTCCTGGGGCATTGGAAAAAGCAAAAGAATTGGGTCGACAAATCGTCCTTCATAACGGCGTGCTCGTCACCGGCGCAACAACGGGCATCCCCTATTGGGCGGCGATCGGCGCGAAAGAAGCGGGCGGCATTAGTATTGGTATCTCGCCGGCCGCATCGGAATTGGAGCATGTAAAAAAATATCGTCTTCCTGTCGATTACTTTGATCTTATCATGTACACCGGCTTTGAATATTCGGGCCGCAACCTGCTTCTCGTTCGCACGACCGATGCCGTAATTGAAGTGTGCGGACGCATCGGAACGCTCAATGAATTCACCATCGCATTTGAAGACAAGAAGCCTGTCGGCGTTCTCGAGGATACCGGCGGGACAACGGCGATGATTCGTGACATCTTAGAAACTGCGCATCGCGGTGAGGGAAAAATCGCCTACAGCCCAGATCCAAAAGAGTTGATCGACAAAGTCATCGCACTGATTGACAAGGAAAAGGTTGTTCCGATTCCAAAATATGAATACGCGAAAGGACGGCCTAATGGAAAGCGCCGCGGATAGATATGCCCCGCACTTAAGAACGATTGTTGCCCATTATTCATCCGTACGTTTATGATGCACACCACCATTATTATTGATCAAACGATTTTCTCAGTGTACATACGACGAAACACGGGGATGAATCGTTCTTAAGTGCGGGGTATGCTGTATATTGCCTCTGATCATGCAGGATTTGCATTAAAGGAATACCTCAAACGATTTTTGAAAAAACACTCAATTGCCGTTGAGGATATTGGCGCACATAGATACGATAAGGCGGATGATTTTCCTCGCTATGCGTTTTCCCTTTCAAAAAAAGTCGCCTCGGATTCCTCACATCGCGGAATTCTTCTTTGTGGAAGCGGGCAAGGCATGTGCATTGCGGCAAACAAAGTAAGGGGCATACGCGCAGCATCTGTGTGGAACAAAAAAAGCGCTATTGCTTCGCGACACGACGATGACACAAACATTCTTTGCCTTTCCGGCCGCATGCTCACGAGAAAAGAGACTGAAGAAATTCTTTCATCGTGGCTCTTTACCGGATTCTCCGGTTTGGCACGCTATAAGCGCCGGCTAAACCAAATTGCCGCCTACGAAAAAAACTCCCGCGCATAACGGGAGTTTTTTCTTTTGCTAGACTTCCCACTGATCATCGAGTTTTTGATACTCTTCTGTATTGGATTCCATCCCGTGTCGGTCATCCTCGCACTCGCACGACTGAAGAGGCTGGTTATAGTTTGAGCAGCTAGAATCCTGACAAAGTTTTTGTTCGTCCGACACTGCGCCGCAGGTACCCGGACAGATATAATGCTCCATATACCCATTATTTATTATTTAATACCTATTAGTATAGCACATTTAAAAAAATTAACTCCCTTGCTATACTATACTAAACCCTAGACCCTAGCCACTAGACCCTATTTTTATGATCCCCGCAAACCTAAAAAAATACTTCGCGCCATCGGTGCTCGTCTATTCAAAGAAAGAGGCACAAAAAAAGCTTTCTTTTATCAATGAACATTTCCCTCACAACCATCTTCATGTTGACGCCGCGGACGGGAAATTCGTACCTTCTACATTTTGGTGTAAACCCCATGATTTCAAAAATCTTCGCATCAAACAATCGTTTGAGGCACACCTCATGACGCTGAACCCCGAACGGCGTGTTGCGGCATGGAAGCGCGCCGGCGCCGCACGCATCATCTTTCACTATGAAGCAACAAACAATCCTCTGCGTGTCATAGAAACCATTCAAAAACATCATCTTGAGGTCGGGATCGGCCTGAACCTTGAAACGCCAACAAAACAGATTGAATTGCTTCTTGATCGCCTTGATGCTATACTCTTTATGAGTATTGTTCCGGGATGGAGCGGACAGCCATTTCATCCGGAAGTTATTGGAAAAATACGGAATTTTCATAAAAAATACCCTAAAAAATTCATCATCGTAGATGGCGGCGTAAGCACCGGCAATGCGCAAAAACTTATTGCCGCCGGCGCTCGACAGTTGGTGTCCACGTCAGCCGTCTACGGATCAGGAAATTATGCCAGAGAATAAAAAAACAACCATTCCTCAGTGGCTCACCGACATCGGCGAATATCTCAATAAACCGCTTCCGCCGCTTCTCGATATTGATCTGTCCCTTCTTTCGAAGCGGGCACCCGCCCTTGTGATTCCTGACGGCATCGCAATCTCGGTTATTATTCCGGCGTGGAATGAAGAGGCATACATTGCGCGAACGCTCGATGCGCTCCACCGCCAAACATTTCCGCGCGACCGGTATGAGATCGTAGTTGTCGATAATGTCTGCACCGACCGCACCGCCGATCTTGCGCGCGCATATGGCGCTGACAAAGTTGTCTCTGAGCCATGCAAGGGAACAAACTTCGCACGCCAGCGCGGTATCGAAGAAAGCACCGCCGACATCATTGCATTTCTGGACGCCGACTGCGTACCGCCTCCTGAATGGCTTGAGAAAATATATACAAAGCTGACCGAAAAAAATCATCGCTGTGCGGCGATTGCAGGATCGTATATCTTCCATGTCAATCCGACTGAATCCCTCTTCCTTGCGCAAGAAATCTATCGCTGGATTGTTATGCCCACGATGTCCACGCTCTTTGGTCGACTCTTGGGGCGGGGCGGGGTGATTATTGGCGGCAACTTCGCATCGTTCCGCGAAAACTTCAATAAAATAAACGGCCTTGACACCTCGTTCACTTTTTTTGGCGACGACGCAAGCATTGCACGCAAATTTGGAGAGATCGGCTTTGTTGAGTTTGATCCCCTCCTCTACGTCCTGACCTCGACGAGACGCTTTGAGCGTGATGGTCTCCTGAAAACAAACTGGGAGTACGCGCGCAATTATTTTAAAGTCATGTTCGATGATCATTCACGACCAAAAAGTAAGGCGTCTTGAGAAGCTTGCAAACTCCATTCGCCGAGACATCATAGCCATGCTCGTAAAGGCTGGATCAGGGCACTCGGCCGGCCCCCTGGATATGGCGGATGTCTTTACAGCGCTGTATTTTCATATTCTCCATCACCGACCAAAACAACCTCAGTTGGAGGGACGTGACCGTCTCGTTCTTTCATGTGGCCACATCTGTCCGGTTCGCTATGCCGCAATGGCACGCGCAGGATATTTCCCGCTCAAAACACTTTCGACCCTCCGCAAGCTCGGATCACCTCTGCAGGGACACCCAGAGCTTCATAAACTGCGTGCAGTAGAAAATACTAGCGGCCCCCTTGCGCAGGGAACATCGGTGGCGGTCGGCATGGCGCTTGCCGGAAAAATGGATAACAAAAAATGGCGCGTCTATGGTGTGTTGTCAGACGGCGAACATCAGGAGGGGCAAACATGGGAGGCCGTCATGTTTGCGGGGAACAAGGGACTCAACAACCTTACCTTCCTTGTCGATCGTAATAATATCCAGATTGACGGCATGACCGAGGAGGTGATGCCCCTAGAGCCGTTTGCCGACAAGTACCGTGCGTTCAATTGGCATGTCATCGAAATTGACGGCCATAACATTCGAGAGATTGTTGATGCATGTGAACAGGCAAAGCGCATTTACGAAAAACCAACGGTCATTATCTGTCATACCATTCCCGGCCGCGGCGTTGAATTTATGGAAAAAAAATACGAATGGCACGGCATCCCTCCCAATGAGGAACAAGCACAAGAAGCGTTGCGCGATCTCCGCACGTTACGCGGAAAAATTATTTCGGAGCACGAATAAGCTTGAACGCTACCATGAAAACGTCAATCCATGCGCCGATTGTCATAAATCCGAACGATATCCCGTGGAAAAAAATAGCACCGGGCGTGACAATGAAAGATCTAGCATTCGACAAGCCAAAAAATCAAAGACTCACACTTTTTAAATTTAATAAGGGAGCGCGACTCAAAACCCACAAGCACTCCGCCCTTGAATGGATGTATGTCCTTGATGGCATCTACCAGGATGAATTTTGCACTATACCAAAGGGCAGATTGAAAATCAACAAAAAGGGTTCAATCCACACATCACAACCAAAACGAGGGTGCACCCTCCTTGTGGTATGGAGTGGGAAACATATTACTGTGCGATAGCGTTAGTGTATATGAAATTAAAAAAATCAGAGCAGAAAAAAAATGGGGCCGAGCTCCTCGTCGACTGCCTCAAGACGCAGAACGTCAAATATATCTTTGGCATTCCTGGCGCTGCTGTCATGCCCATCATGGAATCATTACGTGTCAATGAACAGCAGGGCGGCCCCAAGTTTATTATCACGCGCCATGAACAAAATGCGGCCTTTATGGCGCAAGCCTGGGGCCGCATCACAGAAACACCGGGAGTCTGTCTGGCAACGGCCGGGCCAGGCGCGACAAATCTTGTTACGGGTGTTGCAACTGCAACGGCCGATCGCGATCCAATGGTTGCAATTACCGGCGAGACACCCCGAGTAGAACATTTTCAAAAAACTCATCAAACGATCCGCACCGCTACATTATTTCGCCCAATAGCGAAGTGGAGCGAAGAAATTCAAGACGCCGCGGCAATCCCCGAAGCGGTCTCGCTGGCATTTAGAGCTGCAAAGCTTCCTCATGAGGGGGCCGTCAATATGACGTTTCCCTTGGACGTGCAGACCTCCCGTGCAAAAGGGATACCCCTTACATCTGAGTCGCCATTGTTCGGAAAAGCTTCAGCAGAAGAATTACAAACAGCGGCCGAGATTCTTGCTCGCGCGAAACATCCTTGTCTCCTTCTTGGATGCGGTGCAACACGCGCCAAAACCACCGGAGCGCTCCGTAGATTTCTTACCAATCATGCGGTGCCGGTCGTTGGTACCTTCGAAGCAGCTGGTGCAATCTCGCGGGATCTTGTCCATCTTTTTGTTGGACGCGTGGGCCTCAAAGTTGAAGAACCGGGAGATATTGCATTACGCAATGCCGATTGCATCATCACCGTTGGCTTTGATCCGATTGAGTATCACCCCTCCTTCTGGCACAGCAAGGCAGTACCGATTGTTCATATTGACGAACTTCCCTCAGAGCCCCATACGCTCTACCAACCTGCCGCAGAACTCATGGGTGATACCGCAAAGAACCTTGATTCGCTCTCGGAGCGCGTTACGCGATCGTACCCATTTCACCCTGCGGCAAAAAAAGCTCAGGCCACTATGTTCAAACACATGCATCAAGCGGCACCAGGAACAACGGTACACCCGCTAACCTTTATCAATATCCTCCGTGAAAGCATCGACGATACCGTGACGGTATGCTCTGATGTTGGCGCGCATCAAATCTGGCTTGCAAAACATTTTCTCTCGTACGAACCACGTCATCTTCTTTTTAGCATGGGGTTCCAAACAATGGGCGTGAGCTTACCGTGGGCAATTGCGGCAAGTCTGGCTCGCCCCAAAACGCACATCGTCTCACTAAGCGGTGATGGATCGTTTATGATGAGTGCGATGGAGCTGGAAACAGCGGTCCGCCTTAAACTCCAAATCACGCATATCATTTGGCGCGACGGAAGCTATAACCTCGTAAAAATCCAGCAACAGGAGACGTATAAAAAGACGTATGGTATCTCATTTGGCAATCCTGATTTTGTTAAGCTTGCTCAAAGCTTCGGCGCACAAGGATTTCGAATAACAAAGCCATCGCAAATACAACGAACACTCAAAAAAGCACTTTCAATAAAAACACCAGCCGTCATTGATGTTGCGATTGATTATCGGAAAAACCTTTCCCTTCTCCGGCCTTCTGAACTAGCCTCACTTTCATAATACTGTTTGTCATCCCGGCGGAGGCCGGGATCCAGCCCAAATATATGCCCTCTCATTCCACACACCTCAACCCCCACTTGTTTTCTTCAGATGTTGAACAGATTCCGACGCGGAATGGCTATGGCGATGGGTTACTTATGCTCGGCGAATCAAATCCGGATGTTGTCGTGTTAACCGGAGACCTTGCAGAATCAACGCGTGTTCTTGAATTTGGGAAAAAATACCCCGAACGATTCGTTGAATGCGGTGTTGCGGAACAAAATATGGCGGGCATCGCTGCGGGGCTTGCGCTTGCCGGTAAGATTCCTTTTATTTCAAGCTACGCTGTGTTTTCTCCCGGAAGGAACTGGGATCAGATTCGAGTCAGTACGTGCTTGAATAACGCGAATGTAAAAATCGTCGGTGCGCATGCGGGCATTTCCGTCGGTCCTGATGGCGCGACCCACCAAGCGCTTGAAGATATTGCCATCATGCGCGTACTCCCTCACATGGTCGTTGTTGTACCATGCGATTATCAAGAAACAATGAAAGCAACGTTTGAAGCAGCGGCATGTATTGGACCCTTTTATTTCCGATTTGCTCGAGAGAAAACACCGTGCATCACAACGTTAAAAACACCGTTCAAAGTGGGGCGCGCGGAAATCTTTAGAAAGGGAAAAAACGTCAGTATCATTGCGTGCGGTCCACTTGTGTACCAATCTCTTGTCGCGGCAGAGGAACTTGCCAAGAGTGGCATCGACTGCGAGGTCATCAACAACCACACAATCAAACCACTTGACGAGAAAACGCTACTCGCATCGGTGCGAAAAACAAAAGCGGTTGTCACCGTTGAAGAACATCAAATCATGGCCGGTGCGGGAAGTGCGGTATGTGAGCTTCTTTGTAAAAAATATCCCGTGCCAGTTGAAATGGTCGGCATGAACGATTCCTATGGCGAAAGCGGAAAGCCATCCGAACTTCTTGAAAAATACGGTATGTCAGTCAAAGCAATCAAAACCGCTGTTAAAAAAGTACTGAGAAGAGCATAGCGCCGACTTGACGATTTGGCTGTACATGTATATACTTATGTATATACATTCATCTATCTCATATGATTCAAAAAATCGACCGATGGGGCAATAGCTTAGGTATTCGCCTGCCAAAGCAGCTTGCTGATCAGCTCTTCCTTAATGAAGGAAGTACTGTTGTTGTTACCCTGGAAAAAAACGCCCTTATGCTGCGCCCACAAAAGAGAAGCACTCAGACATTAAAACAGCTTCTTGAACACATCACTCCAAACAATCTTCATAAGACCGTGGACTGGGGGGAGCCGCAGGGAAAGGAGGTATGGTAGAGACAACATATACTCCAAGCCGCGGCGACGTTGTTTGGATTAATTTCAATCCAACAAAAGGACGTGAGCAGGGCGGTTCACGTCCAGCACTCGTTGTTTCTCCTCAATCGTATAACGAACGGGTTGGCTTAATGCTTGCGTGTCCCATAACATCAAAGATAAAAGGATACCCCTTTGAAGTTGTCATTAGCATCCATGACATCGAGGGCGTGGTACTGGTGGATCACATACGAAGCATTGACTGGGTCTGTCGAAGCGTTAATCTTGTAGGGCGGTGTGATGAAGAAACACTTGAAGAGGTGAGGCATAAATTAACCGTCCTGATCAATGAATAAGCCCGGGTGGTGTAACTGGCAGCCACGTTCGACTTAAGATCGAATGCCGTAAGGCGTGCGGGTTCGAGTCCCGCCCCGGGCAAATTTGAACGAAGTGAAAAATTGAATGGGGAGCAACAGAACTGCTTCTGTTGCGTCGGGACGAGAACGCCGGAGCGATGTTCGGCCAGCAGGCCGAACCGCGAGGCGGTGGCTAGACCGAGGTGAGCGACGGCGAGCCGAGAGTCAAAGCCGAGTCCCGCCCCGGGCAAATGAGAAAGTTTTACTAGACACAATAAGCAAGAATATGAACAAGATCGTTTTCGCCATTGTTTTATTTACTTTGCTTATCATCCCGTCCTCGACGACATATGCACAGATAACTGGCGGTGGTTTTGCCACCGATGACCATACTGCCCAAGAAGAAGCGGATGGCAAAGCACTGTGGCGGAAATTGCAAAATAAAGAAACTGATTGTGCGAGTTTATCGGATGATGATTTCGGTGCCGTGGGGGAATATTTTATGGGACAGATGATGGGTAATGCTCATCCGGCAATGAACCGGATGATGGTAGCTATGGTTGGCGAAGATGGGGAAGAGCAAATACATATCGTTATGGGCGAACGTTTGAGCTGCTGCGATACATCGGCGATAGTTCCATCGCAAGCAATAGGATTTATGCCGATGATGTCTATGATGATGGGGGGATGGTCGTCTCCTTTTAATAATAATTCAACAAGCAATATGATGAACTTTGGGTTTGGGTCTTTTGGTTCTTTTGGATTTATTTTTATGATTCTCTGGTGGGTTCTGATCATCGTCGGTATTGTCGCGCTTATCAAATGGCTCACGAATCAGTCGCGCTCCACTCGCGATCAGAAAAAATCAGCGCTTGACATTCTGAAAGAACGATATGCTCGCGGCGAGATAGATAAAAAGGAATTTGAACAAAAGAAAAAGGATTTGAGTTTATAAAAAAGAAACAGCGGTATGCCCAATTTCAACAATGGCAGATTTGCTCAAAATGGTTGAGGAGAGCGATAAGGTGTTGGTTTTTTGATTGGCGTTGCCCGCCGATTGCCCATGAGTGAAAAAGGGTTCGAGTTCCGCCCTGGCAAATTTGAACAAAGTGAAAACGGAATAAACATGAACTACATAAAACCACAACGATTAAAAGAAGGCGATACGGTTGCGATCGTGTCGCCATCGTGGGGAGGACCAAGCGTTTTTCCGGCTGTATACGAACATGGTCTCAAGGTTTTACTGGCATGGGGATTGAATATTAAGGAGTTCCCTACTGCAAGAATGGATGCCGCCTTTCTGCGGAATAATCCGCGCATTCGCGCACAGGATATAAACGACGCTTTTGCCGACACCGAAGTTAAAGCAATTTTCGCCTCCATCGGCGGTGATGATTCCGTTCGGATTTTGCCCTTTTTAGATAAAAAAATTATCGCGAGTAATCCTAAAATACTGATGGGCTATTCCGACACCTCAACGCTTCATGTTTTTGCAAACCTCCAAGGATTGGCGAGTTTCTACGGTCCCTCAATCATGGCTGGTTTCTCACAAATGAATAATTTGCCAGTAAGCTTTAAGAACCACGTGAGGGAAATGCTCTTTGAGCCAAAAGAATACTATGAGTATAAGCCGTATCAAACATATTGCGATGGCTATCCCGATTGGGCGAATAAAGAAAATCTTGGAAAAGTTAATCCGATGAAGGCAGATGACGGTTGGCACTGGCTCCAAGGAAAAGCAACGGTTCAAGGAGAGTTATTTGGTGGCTGTATTGAAGTTTTTGAGATGATGAAAGCAACCGAGTTTTGGCCAGCACAGGAATTTTGGAAGGATAAAATATTTTTTCTCGAAACGTCTGAAGAAAAACCGTCAATCCATTATATTGATCACGTGCTGAGAAATTACGGAATGTTGGGTGTGTATGATACCATTAGCGGTTTCATTTTCTCGCGCGCTAGAGATTATTCGGATGAAGAAAAGAAAGAACTGGAAGAAAAAATAGCTTCAATAATCGCGAATGAGTTTGGAAAACCGGATCTATCGATTATCGCAAACTTTGATGTCGGGCATACCGACCCTCAAGTGGTATTGCCGCTTGGAGTGAAGGCGGAAATTGATTGTGAGACAAAAAAAATACGCCTCGTAGAATCCTGGCTGCAGTGAATAAAGTGACTATGTCAAAGTCGTTCTGTTTGACATCGATGGCGTGCTCCTTGAGCAATAGCATTAAAGCGCCCTATGCGAAAAATATATTTTCAATACTGCGTTGTTTTTCTTTGTGGCGCGATTGTTGGCAGTGTCCTCATCACGCGATTGCCAAACAGAGCGGCGCCAGCACCCGCGCCGAAACCGTCAATTGAAAAAATAACTTTGCCCATTCAAGCATCCGCAAAACGCATTCCTCAAAAAGATAACGTTTCGACATCGCATCAAGATATCAAAAAAAGTACAGTCGCAGCTGCAATAGAATCGACTAAGCCCTTCACGCAAGCCTCCCAATACTTCCATGTAACGAAAGTGATCGATGGCGACACCTTCGATGTTCTCATTAATGGAACCACCGAACGCATTCGACCAATCGGCATAGACTCTCCCGAAACGGTCGATACAAGAAAAACAGTTGAATGTTTTGGCAAAGAGGCATCAAA
This sequence comes from Candidatus Uhrbacteria bacterium, assembly GCA_016206155.1. Classification (GTDB taxonomy): domain Bacteria; phylum Patescibacteriota; class Patescibacteriia; order JACQRZ01; family JACQRZ01; genus JACQSC01. The sequence continues at coordinate 54,460 of JACQSC010000004.1, forward strand.
AAAAACAACCGAACTTCTCCTCTATAAAAATGTGCGCCTTGAAAAAGATCCAGCGCAAGAAGACCGAGATATCTATGGGCGGCTCCTTCGCTATGTCTATCGTGATGACGGCCTTTTTTTCAACCAATGGATGATTGAAAATGGCTATGCGCATGAATATACCTACAAAACGCCTTACGCATTTCAAAAAAAATTCAAAGATGCGCAAACATCTGCGCGAGAACAGGAAAAAGGACTGTGGACGCCCAATGCATGCGCTCCTTCCGGCGACTTGCCGTAAATGGCGAAATCAGATAAAATGCCAGCAGTAATTTCATTTTACGTATAGCTTGTTGTATGGCATTCCTAAAAAAAGACCTTCCAAAAAAATCAGAAAATCTCTCCGACTGGTATAACAATATTGTTCTGCGCGCAGAGCTTGCCGACTATGGTCCGGCAAAGGGAACGATGATCTATCGTCCTTACGGCTTTGCCATCTGGGAGCTGATTCAAAAGGAAATGGATGCGATGATTAAGGAGAGGGGCGTATCAAACGCCTACTTCCCCCTCTTCATTCCAGAATCGCTACTCAAGAAGGAAGAAGCGCACGTTGAAGGATTCTCCCCAGAATTGGCTGTTGTCACCATCGGTGGCGGAGAAGAACTCAAAGAAAAACTTATCGTCCGCCCCACCAGCGAAACAATTATGTACGATGCATACAGCCGCTGGATTCACTCATGGCGCGACCTTCCATTGATGATCAATCAGTGGAACAACGTGGTTCGCTGGGAAAAAAGAAGCTATCTCTTCTTGCGCACAACGGAATTTCTCTGGCAAGAAGGCCATACCGCACACGCAACCCATGAAGAAGCATGGGAGATGGTCGAATGGGCGATGAAAATGTACGAGAAGGTGTATCGCGACCTCTTTGCAATGCCCGGATATATTGGCAGAAAATCCGAGTCGGAAAAATTTGCCGGCGCGGATGTCACACTCACATACGAAGCGCTGATGCCGGAGGGCAAAGCATTGCAGTCATGCACGTCGCACGATCTTGGACAAAATTTTTCAAAGCCGTTTGAAATTACCTACCAAAGCGACAAAGGAGTAAATGAATATGCGTGGCAAACAAGTTGGGGGCTCTCTACCCGCTCAATCGGCGGCATGATTATGGCCCATGGCGATGATGGCGGTTTGCGACTACCACCACGGCTTGCGCCAATTCAGGTTATCATTCTTCCGATCAAAGTAAGTGAGGAGTTAATCGCCACCGCAAAAGATATTGGCGACGATTTGAAAAAAGCAGGCATCAGAACGTTGGTTGATGCGGCGGACAATGAGACCATCGGTTTTCGCATCAATAAATGGGAATTGAAGGGCGTGCCGCTCCGTCTTGAAATTGGCCCAAAAGAACTCGAGAAGCGCGTCATCACCGTCGTGCGCCGCGATACTGGCGAGAAGACGCAATTACCAATTAAGGGTCTTGAAAAAAGTATTGCCGAAATGCTCGATGCAATACAGGCAAATATTTTTGCTGAGGCAGAGCGGTTTCTTAAAGAGAATACGCATGCCACAACAGACTACAAAACATTCAAAGAGGTCATGAAAAAATCGCGTGGCTTTATCTCCGCCCCGTGGTGTGAAAACGCGGTGTGTGAGGCGAAAATAAAAGAAGAGACAAAGGCATCAACACGCTGTGTCCCGCTTGACGGGAGGGAAGAGGACGGCTCGTGCATTGCATGCAACAACCCCGCAAAACTCCGCTGGTACTTTGCGCAAAGCTACTAACGCAACCATATGATATACAGTGACGATTCGGAGTGGTGGGAAAGTCATATTCTGGCTGTCAACGAAAAAGACACCTACTGGGAAACAACAGACACCTCTGGTCTTGTTTTTTTTATTTTAAAAAAACATGGCGTCAAGCCGTCTATTGGTGAGACGATCCGTTACTATGGCTCTGGAGCTCCAAATGCAATTCGTGGCGTAGAGATAAACGGAAAACGCTGTTTCTATGAAACGCCAGAACAATTTGCAGAGCGAATAAAGCCTTCTGTGACCGAAGCGATTCCGCCGCCGACAAGAGAGAATGACACGAATTTCCGAGATTGTACAATCAAAATTGTACACGATATTGGCTCATATTGGCAGATCAAAGACAATAAAAATTTAACCTATAATCTGCAAAAGGAATTCGGGGTGCAGCCTTTTCCGGGCGACATCATTCGGTATTACGGCGGATCTGCCATTTATGGCATAGACATCAATGGAAAAAAGATATTTTACGAACCGCTTGGAGATGAAAACGATGAACCGCGCGAATGGAATTCGCGCTAATGAATAGTTGCCAATTTTTAATCGCGATATTGATTCCATGGGACATTGTGATAGAATAGATCCATAAACAATAACATGATTCTATGCGCGAAGAATCAATGAATGAAGATCAAGGCGAACGCCAGCTTGAAAAAAATCTCGCTGAGACAGAAAACAGATATCGAAACTTATTTAGTGAATTAATCCTTCCTCAAATCCTCGCACAGCCAACCACTGCTCAGACAACGCATGACATCGCTCTTGTTTTTGAACAAGCGCTTCCCGCAGATCCAGAGCTGCGAAATCAGCTTCTCGATGCGCTTGAACAAAGAACCAATCTTGTTGAACACTCAATACTTTTGGCGGCGTACGAATCGTGGAGTACGGGGTGGAAAAAATAGAACAACCTATCTTGAGACGCGAACATACAGAAAAAATGATTCGTTAATGCTGAAACTATGTTCAACACAAAGCGGCTTTATGAAGAAAATCCTCATCTTCTGACGTGCACCGCAAGTGCGCTGGATGTGATGAATGAAAATGGGGAAACAGTCGTTATTCTTGACCAAACGGTTTTTCAACCGCAGAAAGCCGGAACAGAGACTGGCGTCGGACTTATTGAATCGGAAACAAAACGCTTTCACGTGAACCGTGTTGAACGGCTCGAGGATTATATTCGCCATCTTGGAGTGTTTGAGTCTGAACCGTTTGAAGTTGATGAGGTTGTCACATGCATTATCAATGAAGAATTCCGCAAAGAAATTGACGAGAACAGGGTTGATTAATAGATATCAGAGTCGTTTCAACGGCTAAGTCGATTTTAGCCATTGAAGCAGTGTGCCATTTTAACATTTTGAACTTTCATTTTGATTTATACTTTCAAGAACTCACAAAATTGTCTGAAGAATCGTTTCTTTAAGTTATCCACTTCCATTTGTTATACACCAGTGTAATCTTCTACTCGATGAAGTAAGTATGTTTCCCCATGCGCATACTTGCAATGAAAAAAGCTCCGCGCAAGCGGAGTTTTTATTATCTTTCATGCTTTAATCGGCGACAGAAAACACTTCATCAACGGACGTAATTCCCTCCAACGCGCGCAGGAGACCATCCTGAATCATGGTGACCATGCCATTCTTAACCGCGATATCCTGAATCTGATATTCAGAAGATGATTTTGCCAGTATGAGTTGCTCAATATCAGGGCTCATGACCATGATCTCATAGATACCGATGCGCCCCTTATACCCAAGGCCATGGCAGGTATCACAGCCTTCTGCCTCAAAAAAAATAAGATGTTCCATATCAACCTTTACACCGCTTTTTGGCGAAATGGCGAACAACTCTTTTCTGATACGATCGATTGTTTCCCGCTTTGGTACCGCAGATTTTTTACAGCTCTGGCACAGACGCCGCACCAAACGCTGTCCGATAATGGCGTTGAGTGATGGCGCAAGCAAGAACTCTCGAACCCCCATGGCAAGGAATCGCGGAACCGCGCCCGCGGCGCTGTTCGTGTGAATCGTTGAGAGTACGAGATGCCCGGTGAGCGCCGCGTTGATCGCGGTGTCAGCCGTTTCCAAATCTCTAATTTCGCCAACCATAATAATATCGGGATCTTGGCGCAGAATCGATCGGAGGCCTGTTGCAAAAGTGTAGCTTTTTGAGGTATCAATTTGACTTTGATTAATTCCTCCGAGCTTATATTCAATAGGATCCTCAAGGGTGATAATCTTAATCTCGGGCGTATTGAGATAGTTTAAAATCGCATACAGCGTTGTGGTTTTACCAGATCCGGTCGGTCCGGTCGTAATAACCATGCCGTTTGGCTTATCAACCTGACTCTTGAGAAGCGCGTTGGCATACGGAGACAGCCCCAAGTCCTCAAAGCTTAACCCCGCTGCCGTTGAACGCAGGAGACGCATGACAACGCTTTCCCCATACCCTGTAGGAAGCGTTGATACGCGAACCTCCACCTTGTCATTTTTAAAATGAATCGTAAACCGTCCGTCCTGAGGCCGATCAATAATATTAATTTTTAGCCCTGCGGTAAGCTTGACGCGCGAAATGAGCTGCTTCCACAAATCAGGAGAAAGCTCGGCAACGTCATGAAGAATTCCGTCAATGCGCAGGCGCGCTTTAATATCCTTCTCTTCTGCTTCGATGTGAATATCGGACGAACGCGTCGCAAGCGCAACGGCAACGAGAATGGTGATAATATCTGTAACATTTTTGTCGGCAAGCCTCTCCTTAAGCGTCCGAATGTCGGCATATTCATCACCGTAAAGCTCAAGGTCTTTTTCTGAAATTTCTACACCGCTTGTCTCTTCCTTTATATGCGGTATTTGCGCATAGAGCTTCAAGGCGGAATCAAGGCTTTCCTTCGTGATAACGTATACCGAAATGGTGCTGTGTGTTTTTTTTTGAAGGTTTTCAAAAAATGCCTTGAGGTCTTCGTTGTACGGATCAAGAACGGCGACGCGCTTCTCCTCAATTTCTGAAGAAAAGCACACAACACCCAGAGCGCGCGCGTCCTCCTCAGAAATGAGCTCGAGCGCGTTTGAGGGAATCGGCATACCCACAAGGGAAATGTATGGCAAACCGGAAGAATAGGCGAGCATCTGCGCTTCTTGCGCTTTTTGCTTAAGAGCAAGGTGCGCCATCTTCTGCTGGAGCCTCTCCTCGGCGCTAGAAAACCCTTGCGCTGACGTGATCGTATCATCAGGCATACCAATACCAAAAAGAATGAAGAATCAAGAATTAAGAATTAAGAATTAAGAATTAAGAATTAAGAATTAAGAATTAAGAGGACCCATGATATGCCTTGCTTCGTAATTCTTACTTCTTAATTCTTCATGATTGCAATGAATACAAACCATGAGAACAGAGCTTGTTATTCAGATGATTCGTTCGCCTCTTTTGCAAAGAGTGCATCAAACTCCTCCTTTTCAAGCATTTCCTTCTCTAAGAGTAATTGTACCAGAGATTCAAGCTTTTCTCTATGGGTATTCAAAATATCTTGAGCTGTGCGCGCCGCCTCTTCTATAAATGCGTTCATCTCCTCATCAATGCGTTCGGCGGTCTTCTCGCTGTAATCTCTCTGTTCGGTAATCTCTCGTCCCAAAAATATCATCTCTTCCTTCTCGCCAAACGTGCGCTGTCCAAGCGCGCTCATACCATACTGTGTCACCAGCTTGCGGGCAATGCGGGTTGCTTTCTTAAGATCATCGCTCGCACCAGTTGTCACGTCGCCAAAAATTGTTTTTTCTGCGGTATATCCGCCAAGAAGCACCGCGAGTTCCGCCTTAAATTCAGAACGATTCTTGAATATCCTGTCTTCTGTCGGAAGGTTCAACGTGTACCCTGCCGCATGGCCGCGAGAGATGATGGAAATTTTCTGCACAGGCGGTGCGGCAGGAAGAATATGTGAAACAAGCGCATGGCCACCCTCGTGGTAGGCGGTAATTTTTTTCTCTGCATCAGACATGAGTCGTCCCTTCCTCTCCGGACCCAAGATAACTTTCTCAATGCTTGAAAGTATGTCGGGCATCGTAATGATGGCGCCATTCTTGCGCGCAACAAGAATCGCCGCCTCGTTCAAAAGATTGGCAAGATCGGCGCCGGAAAATCCAGGGGTGCGGCTTGCGATACGATTAAAATCTACATCTTGTGCCAGCGGCTTGTTGCGCGCGTGCACCTTAAGAATCTCTTCGCGATCCAGAATCATTGGAAGATCAATAATCACCCTGCGATCAAATCTTCCGGGACGCAGAAGCGCGGGATCAAGCACGTCAGGACGGTTGGTCCCGGCAAGCACAACGACATTATCGGTTGGATCAAACCCATCCATCTCCACAAGAATCTGGTTGAGTGTCTGTTCGCGTTCGTCGTGCGATCCGCCAAGACCCGCCCCGCGCTGGCGGCCAATAGCGTCAAGCTCGTCGACAAAAATAATGCACGGAGCATTTTTCTTTGCCTGCGTAAAAAGATCACGAACACGCGCGCTCCCGACGCCGACAAACATTTCGATAAATTCAGAACCGGACACGTGAAAGAACGGTACCTCGGCTTCTCCGGCAACAGCTTTTGCGAGCAGTGTTTTCCCGACTCCCGGCGCACCCATCAACAACACTCCCTTCGGAATCTTTGCGCCAAGATCGTGAAACTTTTTCGGCTGCTTTAAGAACTCAATAACCTCTGCAAGCTCCTGCTTTGCCTCTGCCGCACCAGCAACATCGGCAAACGTAATCTTGTTCTTGGTTTCTTTGGGGTCAAATTTTCGCGCGCGGCTTGCGCCAAATGAGAGAGCGCGCGTATTGGCGCCCTGTACCTGGCGAATCATCAGGAAGACAAAAAAGGCAAGGAGGAGAAAGGGAACAAGGAAAGAAAGAATCGTGTTAATCCAAAAGTTCTTTGTCTGATCCTCGATCGCCAGCTCTATTTTCCCGGTCTTTTCCGGACTGACATCAAAGTTTTTCAAAAGCGTGCTCAGGGATTCGCCGGGCTCCTTGTGGGCAATCTCTTTTTTTCCGTCGGACAGCTCAATTTCCAGCGTCTCGCCTTTGACATCAATTTTTTTCACCTTCTCATCCTTAATCTGCGCAATGAGAATCTCAATCCCGACGGTTTCCGGTTTTTGCGGTCCTGCGGTGTAGAGGCTGAAGAACGCTCCGACAGCGATCATCGCGACGAGAAAAACAATGACGTTTTTTATGATGGGGTTCACGAAAGTTTCAGATTTACGATTTATGATTTCAAATTTCCTGGTCGTTTGCCGCCGTTGGTTGTTCGGGAGCCGGCTCAGCAGTTTCCGTGGGAGTTTTTTCTTCCACTGATTCCTGCGTGTCCGCCGTGGCGGGATTACTGATTCCTGATTCCTCTTTAAACGCTTTGAGGCTCAATCCAAGACGATGTTCCTCCGGCTCAATGGACACGATACGAAATTCGACCATGTCGCCCTGTGACGCAATGGTTGTGGGATCAACATTCGTTTTCGTTGAAAGTTCTGACACGTGCGCAAGCCCGTGAATTTCCGGATCCAGCTCGACAAACAAACCGAATGGATTAACTTTTAATACCTTGCCTTTTACGAGCTGACCGACAGCATAGCGATCCTTCACGTTCTTCCAGGGATCGGGAATAAGATTTTTCATCGAAAGAAATATCTTTGACCCCTCTATTTTAATAATTTGTGCCTTGATCTTCTGTCCCGAGCGCAGAAACTCTTTTGGATCATCGATGCGTTGCCACGCAATCTCGGAAATATGGACAAGCCCTTCAAGGCCTTGACCGAACTCAACAAAGGCGCCGAAATCTGTGATAACAGTTACAACCCCTTCAATATTATCGCTCACCTTGTAGCTAGAGATAACATCTTTCTGGCGCACTTCCCATGCCGCCTTTTCCGAGACGATGAGCTTCTCTTCTTGCTCATCTGCGTCGATAATTTTTACTTCAAAACTTTCGCCCGTATAAGACTTCAATTTTTCGAGAATCTTATTTTTGTCACCACCCTGAATACGCGGATAATGTTCGGGACAGAGTTGAGAAACCGGCATAAAACCGCTTACATTTCCGCACACGACCATGAGGCCACCCTTGTTTGCGTCGACGGACTTCACAGTGACAATCTCACCCGATTGGCACAGTTGCCGCAGATGATCCCAGGCCTTTTTATGCCCGGCGCTTCGAAATGAAAGCTCAAAAAGCCCTCGCTCGTTCTCAAGCTCCAGAACCGTTGCGCTGACTTCATCGCCGAGTTTGAGATTGGAATATTCACCGGATTCATCGACCAGCTCCATTCCCCGAACAACGCCGGTCGCGACACCGTTGATATCAATCTGCACATCTCCTTTGGAAACTGATAATACCGTTCCGGTAATAATATCGCCGACTTTCGGAAGCGCGGCGCTGTACTGATCAAGAAGCTCTCTGAACTCTTTTTTACTCTGTTCGTCAGCAAGCTGTTGTGTTGTCGTAGTCATATCTTATGAATTAATTTATGAATAATGATATTGACCTTCGCCTATTGCGTTAACATGAAAAATGTATGATTTTGAGACAGATCCGCTGCTCTGGAACCGCAAAAAACCACAGTCGTACTATCAGTACGATGAGGATTTTTTGTGGCGAAGAGCAAGGAGCTGGTCAAAATCATAGGCTTTTCGTTAAGGTAATAGGCGAAGGTCAATAGTTAGCGTACCACGGTAAGCGCTATCAAGAGCGCTACAATGTTAAGAATTTTAATCATAGGATTGATCGCCGGTCCAGCCGTATCCTTGTATGGATCGCCGACCGTATCACCGGTCACCGCCGCTTGATGCGCGAGTGATCCTTTTCCGCCAAAGTTTCCTTCTTCAATATATTTTTTTGCATTATCCCAAGCGCCGCCACCAGATGTCATCGATACGGCAACAAAAATTCCCGTCACGATAGAACCGACAAGAACACCGCCCAGCGCCTCAAACCCAAGGAGCGCCCATATCACCAATGGTGTTGCGACAGGAATAAGCGCTGGAACGATCATCTTCTGAATTGCGGCGCGCGTCACAATATCAACCGTTCGCCCGTAATCTGGCTTTGCTGCTCCCTCCATAATGCCTTTAATTTCTCTAAATTGGCGTCGTACCTCCTCAACAACCTTCCCCGCTGTTGCGCCCACTGCTTCCATTGAAAGCGCACCAAAGTAATAGGGGAGAAGCCCGCCGATAAAAAGGCCGATGAGAACTTTTGGTTGGTCTATGAGAAATTGAGTTTTTCCGCCAAGCGCGTGCGTGTAGTCGGCAAACAGAACGAGTGCGGCAAGTGCGGCGGAACCGATCGCATATCCTTTTGTCACTGCTTTTGTGGTGTTGCCAACGGCATCAAGCGGATCGGTAACGTCGCGCACCTCTTTGGGCAATCCCGCCATCTCGGCAATACCTCCTGCGTTATCGGTAATCGGACCGTATGAATCGATAGCAACAATCATTCCGGCCATCGAGAGCATAGCCATTGCCGCAACCGCAATACCGTAGAGGCCGCCAAGAGAGAACGCGGCGAGGATACCCGCGCAAATCACGATCACGGGCCATGCTGTTGACTTCATTGAGATTGCCAGTCCGGTAATAATGTTGGTGGCGTGTCCGGTTTGCGATGCGACAGCGATAGCGCGAACAGGAGAATGCTTTGTCGATGTATAGTATTCGGTAATGGCAACAAACAATCCCGTCACGGCAATGCCAACGAGCGCGGCAAAGTATACATTGATGGCAGAGACCGACTCAAGCCCTCCCATCATTTTCATCGTAACGGGATAGAGAACCAACGCGGAAAGCGCGCCAGAAACGATCAGCCCCTTGTATAACGCCCCCATGATATTGTTTCGCGATCCAAGCCTGATAAAAAAAGCTCCGATAATTGAGGTAACGATAGAAAGCGCTCCGATAACCAACGGATACAGCACGGCGGCATCGCGACCGGCGAACGTGTAATACCCCAAAACCATTGTCGCCACAGCCGTCACGGCGTATGTTTCAAAAAGATCGGCAGCCATTCCTGCGCAATCGCCAACATTATCGCCAACATTATCGGCAATCACAGCCGGATTGCGCGGATCGTCTTCAGGAATTCCCGCTTCCACCTTTCCTACCAGGTCGGCTCCAACATCGGCCGCCTTGGTAAAAATACCGCCGCCAAGCCGCGCAAACACCGAGATAAGGCTTCCGCCAAAACCAAGACCGATCAGAGCCTTAATGTCGTGCGTTAGTGCATAGAATCCCGCGACCCCCAACAATCCAAGTCCGACGACAAGCAAGCCGGTTACCAGCCCCCCTTTTACGGCCATCTCAAGGGCTGGCGCGAATCCGCGTTTTGCCGCCTCTGCGGTGCGGACATTCGCGCGTACCGATACGTTCATACCAATATATCCTGCCGCACCCGAGAACGCCGCGCCAATGAGAAAGGCGGCTGCCGTCTTGATGCCAAGAAATAAGGCGATAAGTATTGCAACAATAACTGCAACAATGACAATTGTTCGATATTGGCGATTTAAATATGCGGAAGCTCCCGCCTGTATTGCCTGCGCGATAGATTTCATGGTTTCATCACCGGATGGTTGACGGACAATCCAACGGATCAAAAACGCGCCATAGATAATCGCGGCAATGCTTACAATGATTGAAAAAAGAAGTTCTGGAGACATACAAGAAAAGGGGTTAGGGGTTAGGGGTTAGGGGTTAGGGGTTCTTCTTCGTCAGATACAGTTGCGCGAAGGTCTATCTCTTCCCCGGCATCCTCAGACTGTTCACTGCCCTCTAGATACTCCCTGACAGCTCCGTCTGGATGAATCTCTATATTCCATTCCGTAAGCTGCGACGCAAGGCGAACGTTCTGTCCGCCCTTTCCAATCGCAAGCGAGAGCTGATCCTCGGGAACAAGAACACGCGCTGTTTTCATCTCGGGAAACAATTCGATAGAAGAAATCTTTGCCGGGGAAATCGCGTTGGCAATAAACACTTCAGGGTCGTCATCATACATGATGACGTCGATCTTTTCACCGCCGAGTTCTGCTATGATCATCTGGATGCGTCCGCCACGCTGGCCAATGCACGAACCAATGGGATCGATGTTGTCCTGATGAGACAAGACAGCGACCTTTGAACGATTGCCACCGTCACGGCTGATTTTTTTTATCTCAATTGCGCCAGATGCAACCTCTGGAATTTCTGATTCGAAAATGCGCTGAACCATTAATGGTGTTGCGCGGGATACGATAATTTCGGGTCCGCGGCCGCTCTCATGGACTGAAAGCACGAATACCTTTATGCGATCGCCGGGATTGTAGCGTTCGCGAGAAATCTGTTCCGACATCGGGAGCATGGCAGAGATCTTTCCCAGATCTATCAAGACGCGGCTGTCCTCTCGCCGCTGAACCGTTCCTGTGATAATGGCTCCCTCTTTATCCTTGAACATACTGTACAAAAGATTGCGCTCCGCTTCTCGAATTTTTTGAATGATTACCTGTTTGGCTGTTTGCGCCGCCATGCGTCCGTATTCTGCCGGCACGGATAACTCGGTGCGCATTTCCTCGCCGAGGCCGACGTCCTCCTTTAGGATTCGCGCATCAGACAATTGAATGTCTGTTTTCGGATTAAAACGCCTTTTTTCCTCATCTTCTTCGGCACTTACCTCAACAGCTTCTTCAAGATCGCTCTTTCTCTTCTCTTCCTTACCCTGCTCTTTTTCTTCCTCTCCTTCACTAAAATCTTCTGGAAGGTCTTCAACGACAGTCTTCACATCAAAAACACGAGACTCACCCGTTTTGATGTCAAACTCAACTTTGATATTTTGATTTTTCTCGCCAAAATCTTTGCGATAAGCGGCAGCCAATGCTGCCTCAAGCGCCTCAATAACCTGCTCCTGAGGGATGCCACGATCGTCGCAAATTTGCTTGATAGCCGATGCTATTGGATTGTTCATACTAAATAGGGTTTAGGGTAGAGGGTTTAGGGTAGAGGGTATAGTAAAAAAGGATAGTGTAACCACTATCCTAATGTTTCATATACTACTACAAGCACCCTGTTTAGTCAAGGGGACGCCTACACCTTCAGCAAGAATGCAAACAGACCGATGAGCGCGAGGGTCTGTGCAATGACGTGTGGGTGCTGTTTTTTCATCTCGATCACAATGGTGAGCGCAAGCGCAACGCCAAAGAGGGCTATGAGTCCGATATAGATCCAACGGGAGGCGGCAAAGGCTTGTGAAATAGTGGATCCTAAGCTCTTTGCGTAGGTATATTTTTCGATCGGTGTTGGCTGAATAGGCTCTGCCCGTGCAACAGCAATCCCGTCTCCACGGGACTCCTTGTTTGGGCGCACATCGCCAAATGAGCCTTGCGCGCCGCTGTTTCGCGGCGCCGCAAAATGCTGTGCGACAAATATCGTTTGCGCGCCATTGTATTCACCGCTGATGGCTCCTACGCCGATGTCTTTAAAATCCTTGTCGATCAAATTTGCATAATGGGTGCCGCTCTTTCTCCACGCGTCAACAACCTGTTCTGCCGAGAAGAATCCCATGGCAAGATTCTCTCCGACTACTTCATAATCATAGCCCTCACGCCGTATCCAGGAGGCAAGCGTTTTGCCATCGGGACCAGTGTGGCTAAAGTACTGACTTCCAGCCATGTCGTGAGCTTTTTCGCGAGACGAAGAGGAAAGAGCCCGAGAAACCGAAAGCGGAGGCGCTCCATTTTGAGCGCGCAGGTCATTCGTAAGAGAGGCAATCTGTATGGCTTGCGCCTCGAGCGCATCTTCTGCCATAAATGCTCCCAGCGGAACTGCAAACACCACAAGCATAACAATGCCCTTTACCAACAAACCAACGCCCCCATAAAGCACTATCCGTTTTGCATGAAGAATATGGGGATGATAATTGTTTTCCTCATGCGGAATAAAATACTTCTTTGCCGTTGCGCGCATAGTGACTATTGTCCTCCTCCTCTTGCGATATCGGCAAGATCAACATTGCTAATGCCAAGACCAAGGCTCCTCATAACCCGAAACGCATCTGCGGGGCGGCCAAGGTAATATCGCTTTAAGTCAGTCGGATTCACATACCATGCTTCACCGTGCGATTGAACCTGAAGAAAAATAAATCCCGCATATCGCCGCGCAAATGAAGAGTCGAGGTTCATTGACGCGGCGCCACCCTTCCGTGGGTCGTAACTCGCAAATAGTTCCGTGTAATCGCTATATCCATCACCGTCGCTGTCTCTCTTCTGCGGATCGGTTCCAAGCGACTGCTCTACTGCGTCTGATAAACCGTCTTCGTCCTGGTCCGGCTTGCCGTCAACATTCAAATTCGCCATTGGAATGCGTTGAATATCGCCGTTCGTGATGCCAACCCCCAGGGATCGCATGATGGCAAACGCATCTGCAGGACGGCCAAGATAATGCCGCTGTTTTGTCTTGGGATAGACATACCACGCTTCACCCTTTTCTTGCACCTGAAGAAGTATCTTTCCGGAAAGGCGCACCGCGCGTGCCGAAGGAGGGGGTGTAGCCTGCTCAGTGACTGGTAAAGATATAATTTCTTTCGTTGCCGTTTGAACGGTATCATTTAACTGAAGATAGAGAATTGAGTCAGAGACTGCTTTTGACGCGCTCCCGTTGCTATGGAGAAACTTTACGTATACTGTTTTTGTCCCGAACCCATCGGAAAAAGTCCATGGTTTTGTCTTTGCGAGCGATTCTTTTTTTGCCCCTTCAAACTGTTCGTTGTTTGCGATCAATACAAAAGCGGTGTCGGGCCCTGCGTTAAGCGTCAGAGTTACCTCGCGCGACGATGTCATTGCGTCATCGTTGTTAATCACAACCGTAAAACCTCCTTTCGGCGCTGTTGGTTTGAGAGATGACGATTCGGTGGTTGAACTGCTTGACGATCCACCCCCACCACCCCCGGAGGAACCACCGCCTCCGCCAGACGATCCGCCGCCACTGCTTTGCGCCACTGTCTCAGAATATGCGGCAAACGTTGTAAAATGTTTTGTCCATATCACAAGATCTGACCCTGCATCAATCTTACATGTTCCAACATCGGGCAGCGCATCTCCGACTGCCTGGCTATTCGAAGAACAGGATGAGGTTATTTCGGTAAACTCGCCTCCGGGTCGAATATATCCGGCTCTTTTTCCCGCCTCCCCTGTCAGCGTAATCGCAACCCCCTTGCTCAATGAAAAATTTATTGTTGCGGATCCCACTTCAACAGCTGCGCTCAACGTTCTTGTTTTGCCACTAGCGGTGGGAAGCGTAACATTTGTTGTGGGCGTTGGCATCTTCAGCACGCCGTCCCACGAACTGCTTGAACTCGTAAGGGTTGTACTGTCCGGTATGGAAACAGTGGCGCGCGCATGATTCATGGTTATTCTTGGGAATATGCCCGAACCGTTTGAAACAAGCGTCGCAGCGTCAAGACCTGAATCGGTGAGACCTTCGTCAATGCTCACGGTCACCGCTTCCTCCAAAGAACGCACAACAATACGTGGATACTCGCGCGTGGCTGTTGCTCTTCCGTTTGTATCGGGGAGTCGATCGATTGTGGTGAGCACTTTTGGCATAACGGTGTATTGTTGTGTTGTCCCGTCTTCTGCCGTCACCGTGTATACCACAGGATTTGTAAAATTTTGCGCGGAGCCGGATGCCGGGGAGATCGAAGCGCCCGTATGAGTAATCGTTGGCGTTAATGTCGTGATTGTTGCATTAACCGGGATCGGAATAACAATCACGCGTCGGTTCTCGTGAATAATCCCTTGCACTACCGGATTTTGAAATGAAAACGCGGTAATGCGCTTTGCAGGATTGAGTGCAACGCTCATGTTCAGCGTATAACTCCGTTGCGATCGATCCTGCGACGTCACCGTATAGGTTTGCTGCGCCTGAAACGTAAGCGCTCCGGCCGCCGGACTTATGGAGGAGCCGGCAAATTGGATGGCGGAGGTCAAATTGGAAATGGGCGTCCCAAACGGAAAAACAATTGTGATGGTGCGGGCAGTCTGATCAATGGTTCCTTGCGCGGTGGCCGAACTCGATCCGGGATTTGTCGCTGTCACCGCAAATGCTGTAATCCTTGGCTCTTGGGCAATCGTCACAGTCACCGTATATGATGCGCGAGTGCCATCTTGCGCGGTAACCATGTACACCACAGGATTGGTGAAATTTTGCGCGGAACCGGATGCCGGGGAGATCGAAGCGCCCGTATGAGTAATTGTTGGCGCCAATGCCGTGACGGTTGTGTCGTATGGAACAACAGCACTTATTGTTTTTTGCTCCTCATCAATCGTGCCAACGTATTCGTTCGTATCCCGCGTAATAGTAAAAAGTGTTATTCGTTTCACGCTACTTGGCGCAACCGTCACGGTCACAATGTAAGTCTGCGTGGTTGAATCCGGTGCTGTAACCGTATATACCACGGGAGTGGTAAAATTTTGCACAACGCCGGATGCCGGAGAAACGGAGCTGCCAAGGATTTCGATCGTGGGTGATAGTGCGGTCACATCGGTGCCAAATGGAACCATTAATGCAATACCCCTGCTTTGATCATTGATGGTGCCCGCTACCGGTCCGCTCAATACGGTAAACCCGACTATTTTTTTTGCGGTTTGATGGGGTGCGCTTTGCACCTGTATCGCGGAATCCGAAAGAGCGTTATTGTTTACGTCTCGTACGGTTGTCGCAAGTCCTGCGGGAACTGAAAATTGTTTGTTGCCCGAGAGCAAACCGCTGCCGCCTGTTCGGGCGGTAAGCGTAATGGTCAGTACCGTTGCGGAGGAATCAAGAGAAAGCGTTCCGTCATACGTTGTATCGGCGGGAGTATCTCCCGCATCAACGTCAACGGTTGCAATATTTTTTATCGTAACGACACCCGTTGTTCTTGCCAGGGAAACATCTCCTGTCGCGCCGTCGGCAATGGTGAGCGCCGATCCTCCCGGTATGAGCGTTTGCGCAATTGAGGTGGCATCGATTGGTTCGATAAACGTGAGCGTCAGAATATCTCCCGCATCAAGTCGATTGCGCGCCGCTGTGTCGGTAAAGACAAGCGACGTAACGCTTGGACGGGTCGTATCAACGCTTCCCGAGGATCCGACCGCTGCCAACGCTCCGCCGTTTATGGTTCGTTGTGTTTGATAGATATCGGCGTATTGCGTTGTGCCGTCACTCCATACCACGTCGGTTGTTGCAACGCTGAAACTCACCGATCCCACTGCAGAAAAACCAATGTCCGCCCGCACAACGAAATTTTGCGGGTTCCCATCGGAAACGTTTTGGCTGCTATTGTACGTATTGATAGCGCACCGCCATTTTGTTTGTGAGTGCGGATTGCACGATGTTTTATACAAATTATTGAGATCAAATTGCTCGGGATAGATGACAAGATTGTTAACAGTTGCAAAACTCTTGGAAACAGTTACATCCATGCGAGTAATGCTCGCGGTGTTTACCGTTGCATCGTTTGTATCACCTTGCGCTTGCGCGGTCATCCTAAGAACCATCACTCCTTGCGCTCCGGTTATAGCGCCGCTCGGTGTGTTTCCCGCTGGCGCAAGGGCAAGGAGGGCGTGTGCAAGTGTAATGCTATTCCCTTGCACGCCGGCAAGTGCGGTACCACTCAACGAAAGAACAGCTGACGAAACAGCTCCAACCCCATGCACACCCGAAAGCGCAAATGAGACAGACAGCCCTGAGACCGGACCGGATTGAAATCCCGCATACTGCGGACGAACCAAGAGATAGGTCGACTGAGAAGCAACTACCTGAATTCGGTTGTCTCCGGCAAGTTGCCACGTCACTGTTCCCGGGTTTGTTCCGTTCGCCGAGAGATTCACGGAGCCCCCTTTTTGGGTCCATGGCCCGCTTGCGGCAAGTGCGGTCCACAGCGTTGCCGATGTAAGCGCCGCGTCTTGAGCGTCGGCTTGTGTTTTGATAATTACTTGATCAACAAGAATATCTTCTGTGGCGGAAGCGGTTAGCTGCGCAAGCAACGCGCCTTGATCGGGAGCCGTACCGGCAACTGCATAATAAGCCGCGGGGGTTGAAGAGTGCAGGGAGGCAGAAAGTGTTGGGGCCGGAGCAACTGTTACCGTTACCGTGTATATCTTTGTTGACCCGTCAAGGGCGGTAACCGTATACTGCACGGGTTGAGTAAAATTTTGCGCGCTTCCCGATGCCGGTGACACGGATGAGCCGGTTATCTCAATCGTCGGCGCAAGCGCGCTTACCGCTGTCCCAAAGGGAACCGACAACGAGATAGTTCCAGCGCTCTGATCAATTATGCCTCCCGCGACAGGAGACATAAAACGAAATGACGTTATGCGCGGCGTAAGAAGCTCTAGGGCTTTATGTGCATTAACGCGTCTTCCAGTTACTGTTTTTCCTTGAAGCGCCGCCACTGAATCGCCGCTCGTAAGAATTGCCGTCCGCATATCAGCAACGGAAATATTCGGTTTATATCCACGAATGAGCGCTGCAAGACCCGTAACATGAGGCGCTGCCATCGATGTTCCCGACCAACCGGCATAGCGCTCATTACTTGCGACGCTCCGCTGCGTGAGCAGTTGGAGATCATCAATAAAACACCCCTCTCCGCTGCTTCCGGTATCGTTGTTCCCGTTTGCAATCCAGCGAAAACGAAAACGAAATGCGCCTGTTAGATATTCTTGTTCAATGGAAACAGAGCGTTCCTTTTCCGCGCTTCCCGATGAATCTTGGTTGGAATCAAGATCAAGTTCGTCCCATTTATATATTTGTGTAAATGTGGTTCCGTCCCCACTTACTTCAAGCGCCATATAGTCAGTATAGGCGTCGGTGTTATATTCCGTATCGCATCGGCTAAAAAACGTCAGCCGCGCGCTGCTTGCGCCGTTTACATTAAACGCCGGCGAGGTGATTGTCGCGTTTGCCGTTTTTGCATAGGGTCTATTTTGCGCATCACCATAGAGTACCACACCCGTCCGCGTGCCGCTTGTCAAGGTGGCTGTCCCCCAATTATCTTCCTTTATCCATCCGCTAGGAATGTTTGGCGGCGCAACACTCTCAAATGTTTCGTTCAACAAAGGGGCGTCATCAACCAGATCGCTCCCGGGCAACACCGCGCTATAGATATTGACTCCGGGCGCTCCAACATCAACAGATGTTACTCCGTAATTCGAAAATGACGCCAGCCCGTCATTCTGATCTGTTGCCGCAACGGCAATGATATTATCAAGATTATGTCCGGAAGGATAGCGTTGAAGATTGTCATTATTTGTTCCGTTATTTCCTGCGGCGGCAATAAAAATACCGCCTGCGTCGCGGAATCGCGCAATCGCATCATACTGCGCTTGAGAAAATCCGGGTCCGCTAAAGCTTGCGTTGATAATGCGGGCGCCGTTCTGGCGCGCAAAGTCGATCCCGCGCACGATGCTGTCCATTGAGTAATACTTGAGCGCCATAATTTTGACATGCGGCGCCACACCAACGATTCCCTTACCATTATTTTTAACCGCGGCAATCGTTGCCGAAACATGCGTTCCGTGGGGCGCAAAATAATCCCCCCAACCGGAATCTGTCGGGTCTGGATTGGGATCGTCAAATTCATAGTCATAGCCGGAACGACACCCGCCAAGAGCAGCGCCATTCTCATTTTTGCATTGGCTCCCATCCCACATGTTCGCCGCAAGATCAGGATGGGCGGAGAATACACCGGTGTCTATAACCGCAACAATAACCGGAGGGGTGCTCTGCCCATCTGAAATAGTCCATGCTTCCGGCACATCCATATCCGAATCAGCGGTCCCCACGTCACCGCTAACGGTCTGCCCCGTATTATCAAGCCCCCAAAGAAGCCCGCGAGACGTGTCATTCGTATTGATAACAGCGGGCGGGTAGAGATAATTTGGTTCTGCGTATTCCACGGACGGGTCAAGACGAAGTTGAGCAATTTTTCGTTCTACCGATGATCCATCAGTAATCGTGAGTACTGAAATATTTGCTTCAGAAAGGTCGCGCTTTTTGACTGTCTGTCGGGAAAGGCTATAAAATGCCGAGGCTGTTTTTCCAAGCGTTGTTCTCAAATTCACCGAATTTTTTTTATATTTCACGATTACCTCGTCGGATATATACTGCTTTCCTGTTTCGCTATCACCGCTCAAGCTATCACCGCGTTCCAGCGCCTCAACACCGCCATAAAGAAAAAGGCCGAGCGCAAAAAGTATGCCGCTTGTTATAAACAAACGAATTCCGGCTTTTCTTGTTTTTTTCATAGGGTCATTGAATGCGTACGGACTAGTATTAATTATACCACAAAAAAGCCCCTTTGTAAATGGGCTTTTTGGAAGCGCCTACAATGCCGGCTGTTCTCGATCTTGTTTCACTTCTGTTTGCTGTTCCGTCGGAAGATCGGTAGTGTTAACGGTAGGTACTGGTTGAGGAGAAGACGATGACATCTCGGCAGAAGGATGCTCTTCGGCGACCGGAATACTTGCTTGCAGAATTTCCTGCGGCGGTTCTTCTGGCGACGGTTTCTCCTCAACAGGAACAATCGGAATATTCGTCTTCAATATTTTCCCCTTTACCGTTACGGAACCACCGCGATACAAACTATGGTATTTTCGAATATGAAGATCGGAGGGCGCCGGAAACGCATATCCCTCTTTTGCAACATTGAGTACATACTCACCGGGGGGTGTAAGGAAGCTAAAACGACCAAAATAGTCAGAGAGCCGCGTGCGCAGCATTTTACCCTCTTTCGCGTCAAATAGGGTAATTGCCGCAAGGGGAACAGGCTCAAGTGTCAGCGCGTCAAAGATCAAACCCCACGCGCGCTCTGGCCGAATACCAAGCACCAACTGCGTAATGATAAAAAATCCATTTAATCCAAGAAGGGTGTAGTTAAGGGTGTTGGGAATATAGAGAGTCAAAAGCTCTGCGATGATAAATCCCCCAAGAAGCGGCGCAAGAGGATTGTGCGCCACAAATGCCTTCCATCGTTTTGTCACTCCTCCCCCACCGGTAGCTACGGCATGTTCTACCTTTGGCGGATCGAGCGGGATGCTCAGCGCCATTGTCTGATCAGGACCGGTAATCGTAAATGGTTCTTCACGATAGATATTGTGATAATCGCCATCAAGCGTACCCTTCACAAGCGTTGAAGGAAAAGCTAATGGATTCTTCGTCGCTGTTATAACGTATTCGCCTGGTGGCGCGAGAAAACTAAACTGGCCGTTCTTATCTGTCACCTGTGTTTCAACCAAGCGCTTTGTTGCCTTTTCAAACAAGCGAACAATAACCAAGTCAATCGGCATCTTCGTAATTGATTGGTATACTACCCCCCAACTTTTTCGCTTTTTGCGAAGTCCCAAAAGGGAGAGAATCCACGAGAAAAAGTGATTCAAATAATAGTACCAATTGAGGGCGTTAGTGACGAGCGCGGGATTTGCCAGACCCGCAACAGGCGCGGCAACCGCAGCGCCTGTTTGCAGAAGCGGTTCCGTCTGTTTAACAGTTTTCTCCACCTGCTCGTTGAGCGCTTGCACCTGCGCGAGGAGCGGAAGCGCAAAAGAAAGAAGCGTTGCCTGAAATCCGTCGGTAATGCGGGCCTTGAAGCGGATGATTTGTACCTGGTCGTCTACGTAGATTACTTTGAGCTCAATGTCCTGCTCGCCGCGCCGCGATGGAATCGTTAGTGAGAGCGCAAAACAATCACGCGCATCGTCATAGGAAAAACGATGTTGCTCACCGCCCCCAACGGTCAGGAATATGTTTTTTACCGGCTTTTTAAAAATCGAGGGCTTAAGACACATATCAATCGTTGTGTTTTCTGCCACTGCGCGGGGAATGGTAAGATCGTGCTGACTGATATCGGAAAAAACAGGCTTGGGGCCATCGACCGTAACTGCGCGAATACCACGTGGCGAAACAGCATCGGGCAACATATCACCAATCAGCGCAAAAAAAGTTTTTGGCTGAATGGTGATCGTGACGGTGTTGTTCAGAGCGTCGAGCACGAATGTTGAAATGGTTTGAAAACAATTCTCGGGATCAAAGGCAAAGGGATGAATCGACGATTCGCTGATACCGAGATCCTCAAGATCCTTATCCGTATAGGTGAGCGTAAACTGGACATCATTTTCTGCTTCCGCGGCAACATCGCCCGCGTTTTTTGGCTGCGTATTTTCAGCGCTAAAGCCATATGCCATTCCGCCAATCAAATTCGTTCCGGCAACATTGGAGCACCCTGTCCAAAAAGCCGCATCCTGAGCAGACAAGGGAGTCATATTAGCCTTCACCGATACTTTTTCTCCCGCCCGAGAGGTAAACTTCACGTCTGAAAGCAGCGCCTTCACGCCGCTTCCGTCAGGATTTGAAACGCCAAGAAAAACAGGAGCTCCGCCCGCACCCTGCCCCACAGGCAAGGATACTGAACTTGCACCGCCAAGAATTTTTGTCGCAACGGCTTGCACTGGCGCAAGTACTTCTCCGCCCGGTTGTGGCGTGACAGCTTCCATTCCTGCAGGTCCTTCCGGGGCTTTAGTTTGCTCTCCTGTGCCTGTCACTGTTTCTTTGCCTGTTGGAGAAACGGTTCCTTGAGCGGGTTGGGCCGTCTGTTCAGTCGTTGGAGGAGGAGAAGTCTGTTTCTGGGGAGGAGGAGATGTCTGTTTCTGGGGAGGAGGTGCCTGCTCAGTCGCTGGAGGGGTCGCAATTTCAGCAGTAGACGGCGCCGTTTCCACTTCTGCAGTTGTTCCGCTCGGGGTAGTAGAAGAAGATGTACTCGTCGAAGTCTGCGCTGGCGCCGCTGTAATACCCGATGGAACGGTTGCGCTTGCCGGTTCCGGCATAGTGATGTTTGGATTTGCCAAAATTGCTATTGCAAACACCCGCGAATCGTTCGGCGTTCGAATTGAAGCCATGTGACTCCCTGCTGAGGCATTCGTCATTTGTGCATCGCCCCCGCTTGCATTGGTACCAATGAGAATGCTAACCGTTGCTCCCGCAGAAATCGCTGCGCATGGAGATGTGCACGATGTTGGATAGGTGAGAGTAAGAACACCGCCTGTAATTGTCGCCCCCCACGTGTTAGCAGCTGCGCTTGCTGCAAGCGTCTGGTCAACACCGCCATTAGAAAGGTCAACATCAGAAAAATTTACTGAACCGACATCTGAAACGACGTTACTCAAATTGACAACCATTGTTCCGGAACTCATGCCGCTTGTTGCGATGAAGGTAATGGCGTGATTCGATGCGGTACTTGCCTTCGGCGCGCTAAGCACATCGCGCACCTGATTGAGGGAGGCGCCACGCGCGGAATAAAATGAGGCAAAAAGAAAAGAAAGGGCAAAAAAGATGAGGAGTGGCCCGAATGCTCTTACTGTTGACTGAATGCTATATGAATTCATTTTTTTAAAACGCGGATAAGAATCATGATACATGTAAGGACAGCGCTCAATGCGATAAACAAGGCGGTTATGACGGCTGTCCGCGAATATTCCGAGAATGCCGTTTCTGCCTTGAGAATCCCAGCTCCTTGGGCATCCATGGTTAGCAGTGCACGATAGGTCCCAAATGCCCACGCACCTTCCCAACGTGCGAATAATGTGCGTGACGTTCCCGGAAGAATCCGTGTCTCAACACTGGCTCTACCGTCGACTCGTGATCGGAGAGGGAGTGTGGCAACCCTTTTGTTGAAGATATTGCGAATCTCAACTTTTCCCTCGGGCACGAAGTGATGCCCCCCTACGTTCTGAATGCTGACCTCAAAGAGCGTCGACTCAACCTTACGCGCCAACTCCTCGCTCTTGGCGCTAAATGAGACAATACGTGCTCCTTCCGAAACATCCCCGCGGACAGTAATTGCGAGATTCACTCCGGGCTGTCCAGAAAGAGGAGCGGCGCTCAAAACAGACGAGCTTCCCCATGAGACAACACCATAATATCCTCCTGCAGAAATATCCGGTGGCGCGGAAACGCGAAGGGCAAGCTTTTTCTTCTCTCCGGGCGCCAGACTTTGCTCTGCGCCGTCAGGAAACGAAATCATACGGCTAAGCGGGGCATCGCGAGAAACGCTTTGAATCTGTGGAAATCCGCTCTCATCCGTTCCGGCAACCTGAAATAGCGTTGGTAAAACATTCACCCGGATCCCTCCCTCATTGATAATCGTAATCTCCTTTTCCTGAACAGATCCCGGCGAAAGATCAAAGTCTATTACGACCGGCGAAACCGTAAGGGCATTAACAGAAGAGACGCCACCCAGCAGAAACGCAAAAACCAAAAAAATGAAAAAGAACTTTTTCATCGGCGTAACCAAATTGAGATCCCTCGGGGTACTCGGGATGATTCTGTGGCCATTCCAACAGAGTCAGTTATCCACTTACACTTCTGAGTATATCATCTTTTAAAAAACTCGTGAACGTATTGTTGAAAATGGTGTCAGGAATAGTTTTTGCAGAAACTATTCCTGACACCATTTTCACTCAGTAAAGTGGCAATTCGACGTTTCTGATATGTCGAACAGAGCACCTGTCATCGCTCATGTCCAAATCGCAGGCTATAATATCAGCCCGAATATAGGTACGTTCAGAAACATGAGAGCGACGGACATATTCCTTTATGGCGCGGGCAAAAAAACGTGCCTTAAAAAAATCCACCCTCTCCTCGGGGTAGGCGCCTGCACTGTATGCTCGCGTTTTGACCTCTATGAATACCAACTCATCGCCGTGCCTTGCGATGATGTCAATTTCTCCTCCGCGAACTCTGCAATTCCTCTCCAGAATAGTATAGCCGCCTGAAGCGAGATAGCGCACTGCCTCATCCTCCCCTCGCTTGCCAATCTCCAAAGCCGTTCGTCCGCTCATCTCTTTGTTTTTCGCGTAAAATACTTCTGCCGATGATCACGCTCCCTATCAGCATGCACAATATCCTGAACCCGATAACGCGCGTAATGAAAGATGCCATACGCCCAAATGACAAGGACAAGAAACCAAGCGGCAAGCCAAAACCGTGCCGAAAAGAAGGGAACGAGCTCGTAGCGCAGAAAAACCCACACAAGCCCGAGCACACCAAGAGTGAGGCAGAGTGTCTCGACACGATGAAGCACCTTCTGCTGTGCCTTGTGCAGCCCGTGCACATATTGGCGCCCCATATACCGAAAAAGGATTTTAAAAATGATAAACGCTCCAAAGAAGACAATAAAAAAATAGAGGTAGGCGTCGCTCAGCTCGCCGGGTCCCGGATTAAGCCAATAGGAAATATCGACAAGTTTTAAAAAATCAACCATACAGAACTGCGATCATCATGAATGATTATGAATCATAGCAAACCGCTCCGCTCCTCGTCAACTGCTATTTTTTCAAGATAAGCGCGTAATGGTAATCGCCCACATCAAAAACACGCTCTTCCTTGAGCCCAAGCCGCTGAGCGATTTTCCCTGCCTGATCTGCGGAGATTCTCAGCTCATCAGGTGGCCCAAATGGCGCTTTGAAGTGCTTCCAGTCAACAACAACAAGCTCGCCGCCCTCTTTCAGCATGCGTGCAGCCTCGCTGAGTATTGCCTCATGATTTTTATTCTGAAATAGGACGTTGGCAAGAATAGCAATATCGCACGATCCATCAGGAACCTCCGCAGCGCCAATATCCTCCAGGTTGCTCCATACAATCTTAACATTCGTAATATGCTGAAGCTTCAGCGACGAATCAAGCGAACTGAGTACTTTTTTCTGGATATCGACTGCGTAAACCATGCCACTCGATCCGACAAGGGCAGCAGTTGGGGCAACAAAGTGACCACTTCCACCACACCCAAGGTCAGCGACGACATTTCCCGGACCAATACCAATTTTCTTAATGAGATCTGGCACGTCAATAAGCGCTGTTCCACCTTTTAATAATGGGATTACCATAGATTATCAGTAAAAATTTGTTATATTTCGACAAACACTAACTTGCCGACTTACATTTTAAACTCGGCTAGCTAGTTTTTTTGTACCCTTTTTCGCCTATTTAACGGTGTATCTCTTCTTTTTGAGCTATTTTATCTCATTTTTTATTTTCGCTCATGAAATTCTCCATGGTGGTATATTTTTGTTAATCCAATTATATCACACCGACTTTGGTCCTCCTGTGTATAACTTTA
The DNA here is from genome assembly GCA_016206155.1 of Candidatus Uhrbacteria bacterium. GTDB lineage: Bacteria > Patescibacteriota > Patescibacteriia > JACQRZ01 > JACQRZ01 > JACQSC01. Next base: position 79,393 of record JACQSC010000004.1, read on the forward strand.
TACCCCTATTCCGTCAATCTTCAGACAATATCGTTCTTGATACTGCTCACCCGTACAGCAATCTCTGACCATGATCAGCCTCTTGATCCTCTTTGCGATAACCTTGAGTCCACGTATCGCTGCCCTTTGTATGCCTATTTTATCGATAGTTTCCCAAGAAACGAACGAAAAGCAAAAAGTTGAGTTTTTTCTCAAAAATGCAGCTGAACGCTCTCTCTGGGGCCTGCTAAGCACCTTAGAATCGCGTATAGGAACAGATAGAGGAATCGTGACCCCCTCCGCCAGCAAGAGAGCACAAAAAACCAATGGTCCGGCCCAAGACCCTCTCCCAACCTCGTCACTGCCAACATCTACTATGCGCATATAGGCTCTTATTATAGTCTTCTTCCTCCAGCCGCCCTGACCAAGATGCTGGCGGTTTGCGTGCACGGGTAATGGCTGGCGCCTAGCCACCCAGCCCTTCTCCGAAGGCCTATGGAGAAGTGAGCTAAAAAGATGTGTTACGCATTGGGCTTTTGGCGCCCTGAATATTCGCCACATTTGCGGACAAAGAAGTCAGAGGTTCTGCCAGACAGACGGAAAGCCCTGCTTTCGGTTTCCGTTGTTACGGAAGATTGACATGGTTGTCGTCCTGCGTTTATTTGCAACCAACAACCTTTATGCGGTTGCTCATTGATCGGTGACCGCTTTTACTTTTATTTAAATCACAATGGGCCAGGTGGGACTCGAACCCACGACCGCGTCGTTATAAGCGACGTGCTCTAACCAGCTGAGCTACTGGCCCAATAAATGCCTCATTGGCACTTAATATAGTGAAGTGCCAATTCTTATCAACTTGCTATAATTTAAAAAAATAGATTGGCTATTACTGTAGGTATGATGATGGACAATATCATCTGTCCTAGCGCCATCCCTGTGTGAATGCGACGGCTTATGGGAATGTGGCGGCTTAATTTTCCTTGCAGCAAAGTCCATACTGTGCTATAATTATACCATAAGATGTGTCTGCTGTACAGCGCAGTCACTATGTTTGTGTTATACCTTCCTATAACCGATAGCCTTGAGGATATGCTTGCTAGAGAACGGCCGCACAGAGCGGTCTTGAAAGGCGAAGGGGGCATTCGTACGTTGAGAAAGCTTAGCTCGGCAGTTTGGTATGAATGAATTGGCGAAGACATACGAAGCATCGCAACACGAGGATGCGATCTATCACGCATGGGAGGCGTCGGGATTTTTTAATCCCGATAATCTGTCGCGCGCAAAGGAGCCGTTTAGCATTGCCATTCCGCCGCCCAATGCGACAGGTACGCTCCACATGGGGCATACGATGTTTCTCACGTTACAGGATCTCATGACGCGGTTTGCCCGCATGCGCGGAAAAAAAGCGCTCTGGCTTCCGGGCACTGACCACGCATCAATCGCTACACAAAACAAAGTTGAAAAACTGCTCGCGAAGGAGGGAAAAACGCGCCACGACATGAGCCGCGATGAGTTTGTCGGGCGCATCGATGATTATGTCGCGCAATCGCGCTCAACCATTCGCAATCAGATTCGAAAAATGGGCTCGAGCTGTGATTGGAGCCGAGAGCGCTACACGCTCGACGTCGGACTTTCTCACGCTGTGACAGAGATGTTTGTCCGCATGTATGGCGATGGGCTAATCTATCGCGGAAATCGCATCGTCAACTGGTGTCCCCGATGCAAATCAACGCTAGCCGATGATGAGGTGAAGTACAGACCGGAGAAGACCCCTTTCTATTATTTCAAATACGGCCCTGTTGTCATCGGAACCGCCCGTCCTGAGACAAAATTTTTAGACAAAACGATTGTCGTCCATCCCGACGATGGCCGTTATAAGGAACTCGTTGGGAAGGAGTTTGACGTAGAATGGATTGAGGGACCCATCCGCGCCCATGTGATTGCTGATGCAATTGCGGACAAAGAGTTTGGTACCGGCGCCATGACGATTACCCCCGGCCATAGCTTTGAAGACTTTGAGCTCGCAGGGAAGTATCATCTCCCGGTCGAAAAAATTATTGACGAGAATGGTAACCTCACAGAACACGCGGGATCATTTGCGCTGCGAAATGCGCGCGATAGCCGCGCCGCCATTGTGAAAAAGCTCCAAGAAAAAAATCTTGTTGACCATGTCGACGAGAACTACGAGCATAATCTTTCTGTCTGCTATCGCTGCGACACGCCCGTGGAACCACTCCCGTCGCTCCAATGGTTCATTGCGGTCAATAAAAAAATCGAAAAACGGGGAAAGTCACTCAAGGAGCTTGCGAGCGAGGCAGTGAGTTCGGGACGCATTACCATTCTGCCAAAACGCTTCGACAAGATCTATTTCTCGTGGATGAACGGTTTGCGCGATTGGTGCATCTCTCGCCAAATTGTCTTTGGCCACCGCATGCCGGTATATTATTGCGAAAAAGAGCAAGGGGGGTGCGGGGAGGTGATCGTTTCTGGAGAACCGCCGACAGAGTGCGCCAAGTGCAAACACACAAATGTGCGCCACGATGAGGATACGCTCGACACCTGGTTCTCCGCAGCGCTCTGGACATTTTCAACCCTTGGTTGGCCGGAGAATGTTGAAGATAAAAACGGAAAAATTAAAAAGAAGGGAGACCTCGCAACATTCCATCCGACAACGGTAATGGAGACAGGGTATGACATTATCTTCTTCTGGGTTGCGCGCATGATCATCATGTCTGAGTACGCGCTTCATGAGGAGCCCTTCAAAACCGTGTATCTCCACGGCCTTGTTCTTGACGAGAACAGAAAAAAGATGAGCAAATCGCGCGAAGAGACGCAGATAGATCCGCTCGACATGATCCCGCAGTATGGCGCCGACGCCCTGCGTATGAGCATGCTTGTCGGCGTTACTCCCGGCAACGACTTATTCATAAGCAAGGAAAAAATTGCCGGCTATCGCAACTTCGTCAACAAACTCTGGAATGTCAGCCGTTTCATTCTCCAGTTTTCACATGATGAAAGTGAAAAAAAACATCCGCTCACGCTTGCCGACCGATGGATCTTTTCGCGGCTTGCTTCAACCATTTCCCGCATTACCAACCACATTGAGGCGTTTCAATTCTCCCGCGCGGCAGAGGAACTGCGTCGGTTCACCTGGGACGAAGTTGCCGATTGGTATCTCGAGGTGGCGAAGATAGAAAAGAACAAGCGACAACATCTCTTGCGGATGCTCGAACATCTTCTTGCGTTATGGCATCCCTTTACGCCATTTGTCACCGAGGTTGTCTACCAACACATGCGCAAAACGACCCATCCTCATTTTATCTCTCTGATGATTCACTCGTGGCCCTCGGCTGACAAAAAAATGATTGACGAGAAGAGCGAACGCGCGTTCTCGATCGTTCAGGAAATGATCCGCCAGATACGAAATGCGCGGCAAGAACACGCGATTCCGCCGTCCCAAAAAATCCAATGTTGGTTTCAGACAAAAAATTCTGAGACGCTCATTGCGGACAATGCGGAGATTGTCATGCGCCTCGGCAGGATCGATATGCTCAAAAAGCTGGAGTCCGACGAGAAGCCGCACAACGCTGTTTTTCTAAAAATCTCAGATGACCTTGACGTCTATCTGCCACTGGGCATGAAGCCACGCGAGGAAGAGCGAGGCTTTATCGAAAAGGAGATTGCAATGCTTGGAGGCCTCATTCAAGACATCAATCAGCGCCTCACAAACAATGAGTTCTTGACGGGCGCGCCAAAACATATCCTTGAGGCTGAGACAAAAAAACGAAACGATTATCTCGGCAAAATAGAAAAACTCGAAGAGCAGCTCAAAAAAATATCTAACTCTTAAATGAATCTGCCGGTACTCCTCCCAAGCCTTGCCGTCACCGAACGGCGTTTGCACGACACCGGACGCAAAGGTGGATAACAAATACGGCCCCAATCCCAAGGGCGATTCTGCGCCAAGCGCCACGCCCAAAACCCCGACACCTGCCCCCGTGCAGTAAGCGTTATTAAAAAAGCAGAGCGCCGAGTGGGAGTGCCATCCGACGCTTATTAATTCTCCTTTCTCCTGGCGCGAGGCATGTAGCCACGCGCCTCGAGCTCTTGGATATCAAGGGGCCCAAGAAATTGGGTCCCCTTGACGCAGAGTCGGTCCGTCTCCCGGCGGCGGAGTTCCGCCGTGGAGAAGGACCGCTCCGGCGGTCCTATGTGTCTCGGCCGCTCGTAGAGCAGCGACACGCGCTCCGCCCCCTCGCCGGAGGGGGGCGGAAATTCTTCTCGCGCGTCCTTCCGTGGTCGCGCGAAAAACTTTTTGATCTGCCCGAGCAGATCTAGCATGCGCCCCTCCTTCCTTTGTAGCCGCGCTGATGGAGCAATGATATACTTTCGAAAAATGGTGTCAACTCTCATTTAACGTAAATGAGAATTGACACCATTTTTTGTGACACCATTTTCTGACATTGATCGCAGATTCACAAGTCAAACCGGGAGCAAAGCGCATAAAAGGGGTCTGACTCCTTTTATCCGGGACTGGTCATATATATGTTATTGCCAGTCGTGTATCTGCCTGTTACAATACACATACTATTCATAACGTGCAAATGTGGTGCGCGGCGAAACTCATTTCCTTGAACAAAAAGTGGAACCAGCGAGACTAGATTCGTTATTTGATCGTATCAAAAAACTTGGTATGCCGTTAGCATTTCTTGTAACCACAGGGTGTCATCCGTCGCCGGTTTCGCCAAAAGTTGAAACGCCGACCTCACTAGAACAGCAAGAAAAAATGATTGAAATTCCGGTTCGTCAGAATATATATGAAGAACCGGCGCTTGATATATTTTCTTCAGCACCGGAAACAGAGGAGGCGCGCGCATATCAAAGCGCTGTATTTAAATATCTTACTACTCACACAGATTATCAAAAAATGAAAGACGGGAATATCATATTCAAAAAAGATATTACTGACCCGGATAAAGAGAACGTATCGCATCTTAATCCTCAAGCTCTTTCTCTGTCTATCACGTGCATAGCCCACACACTTCGACAAAATATGAGTGTTCCGCCGTGGGAGTTGCCCGACATGCTTCCGAAAATCCAGAAGGAATTTGGCATACCGGATTCTGGGGGAGTATTAAATGAACAGACGCTCCATGCGCTGGATGCCGCATGGAAACCGCTTGAAGATAGGTATCGCGAGTCAAATCAGAGATGGAAAGAGCTATGTAAAAATGTAAACATTGAATCTCGCGTTAAAGGCACTACCGGCGTTCCGTTTCTTGACGCATTAGTTGTCTTGAGAAATAGATCGTATCAAGAAAAACTTATGCAAAAAATTCCGGATCATTTGAGAAAATATTCCGCCGGCGAAGGTAATACATTTTTATATCAAAAGAATGAATCTCCTTTTTGGCTTACTGTTTTTTCCGACGAAAAAAGTACGCATAATTTTTTTATCCATGAGCTTGGTCATAATATATTCGGCTTTGGTCTGCAGGGAGGAAAAAATAAAACAATAAATAAAAGATTTCCCGGTGGCGCGTACGGCGACTCTGCCGAGAGGAGCGCAGATCTCGCGCCATTTTTTGCGGCAGTATTTGGCGGAAGAAAAATTCCCGCATCGTATGTGGATAACGATCTCTCGAGCGGCGTTATTCTTCGATATGAAGATAGCCCCATGAATGAGTTTGATGAGATCTCGTGGAATTTTCTTGTGACGCCAAAACAGACAGGGCTGAAAGGAAAGTATTTCGTGGGTGATGGTATTGAAAAGACCGCGCGAGATGGGTTTGCGTCCGGCTATGCGACATCAAACTCCATGGAGGATGAGGCGGAAACATTTACTACGGTTTTTCTCTATCCGGATCGTGTTGCAAAAGCCATGGGGCTTGCAGGCGCCGACTCCGACATTGCAAAAAAGTTTGCGTTTATGAAAAAAGTTTTGGATAAAGATATCTTTGCCGCGTGGCAGGAGAAATATAATTTTTAAAAACAATTTCCACCACTGCAAAAGATGAGATACATCGGGGGAAAAATGTGGAAAAATGGTGTCAAGTCCGAATTTTGTAAAATTCGGACTTGACACCATTTTTCAAATTCGGACTTGACATCATTTTCCCACAATATCAGAAACCATTGCGGTTTACAACAAAAGTCGGTATGATACGGGGAAAGCGGTATATGAGAGAATATACGTCAGCGGGAATTCGTGCATTAATAAAACGGGGTAGGATTTCACCACAATTGCGAAAAAGCGTCGACAACTTTTTAAAACATCCTATGAAAAAACCAGACCGGATTACAGAGCTTCTGACACGCGGAGTGGCGGAGGTTATTGTGAAAGATGACCTAGAGGAAAAACTACGAAGCGGTAAAAAGCTCCGTGTAAAATTTGGGATTGATCCAACCTGGAATCTGCTTCATCTCGGTCACTCTGTCGCCCTTCTTAAGCTAAAAGAATTCCAAAATCTTGGACATACGGTTATATTCCTTATCGGTGACCATACTGCAGAAATCGGTGACCCGAGCGGACGCAGCAAAGAACGCACTCCGCTTTCACAAGATCAAATTAAAGAAAATATGGCGTCGTATCGTGAGCAGGCCGGGCACGTTATTGATTTTAAAAAAGTCGAGGTGCGCTACAACAGTGAATGGTACGACAGACTCGGGATCAGAGAATTTGCCGATCTCACATCGAAGATCACCATTCCTCAAATCCTCCAACGGGCGGATTTTAAAAAACGTCTCAAGGAGGGGGGTGACGTTTCAGCGCGCGAGGCATTCTATCCTCTTCTTCAGGGATATGATTCGGTCATGCTTAAAGCGGACGTCGAGCTTGGGGGCACTGATCAAAAATTTAATCTCCTTATGGGGCGGCAAATTCAAAAACGTTACGGACAGAAGGAGCAAGATATTATCACCGTTGAACTTCTTGAGGGAACCGACGGATCTGCGAAAATGAGCAAAACGGCTGATAATTTTATCGCCATAACCGAGAGCGCAGAAATAATGTATGGAAAGGTTATGTCTATTCCCGATTCACTCATTGGTAAATATTTTGTACTGACGACACGAGTACCCATGAATGAGGTGGGGGAAATAGAAGAGCAGATGAAAAAAAATACACTCAATCCGCGTGACGCGAAGATGCACCTTGCCCGCGAGATCGTCACGCTTTATCACGGTGCAAAAAAAGCAGGGCAGGCGGAAGAAAACTTTATTGCCCTGTTTCAAAAAAAGGAATTGCCCGATGACATGCCGACTATTAAACTCAAAAAGAAGGAATGGCCTATCGTTGATCTTATGGTGGAGACCAATCTTGCATCGAGTAAAAGCGAAGCGCGCCGTCTTATCGCACAGAAAGGGGTTGTGATGAGACGGCCCGGCGCACAGAGCGATACCGCCATGAATGATCCGGCACTGGTAATTTTGCCCGAGGATATAGCGAAGGGATTTGTCATTAAGCGCGGTAAGCGTCACTTTGTTGCCATTACCTCATGATCTGTGTCGCCAGAAAGTAACACCCTTGCTCATAAAAAAAATTGCTGATACGCTAACCGCAGATATCATCCATATGACATCATTGTTATTTTATGCCTATCTTATTCTTGTCGGTATCTGGCTGCTCATGAGCCTGGTCGTATTTATCTTTACAGTTCGCCATCACCCGCTTTCGGTCACGAGCTGGGCGGTTGTCCTCCTCTATATTCTTATATCCTCCCAAATAGTTACCATCACGTTCACAGCACTGGGACGATACATCCCGTTACGCACCCTTCTTCAATTTTAATCTATGTCGCTCCTTGCTCCAAAAGAAGTAACCATCCTGCGCCTTCGAAGACATCCGCTTGTGTTCCTGAAAGAAATATCGATCTTTCTTTTTCTCATGATCGTCCCGCTTCTGGTTGTTTTTTTGCTAAACACAACCCACGTCCGCCTTCCCAACAATGGCGTTGTTCCTGTCCTCGTTATTCTCGGTGGCAGCATCTATTATCTCTACCTCGCGCTCTTTATCTTCTACAACTTTTTTGTTTTTTTTCTCGATCGCTGGGTTGTGACCAACAAGCACATCATTAACATCGAACAGCATACGATGTTTCACCGCACGATCTCAAAGCAAGAGCTGGAGCGCGTGCAAGATGTCACCGCAGAGATGAACGGACTCATGCAGACGCTCTTTAACTATGGCAACGTATCGATCCAGACTGCTGGTGAGCAAGAGCGCTTTCTTTTTCACGATGTCCCTGCGCCAAATTTTGTTGCCAATACGATCTTGCGCCTTGTCGATCAAACACGGAAAAAAGAAGTCTAGATCCAGCCCTTGGCTTGGAGTCCTTTCTGGGCCGCTGATACTTGAGCTTCTTGCTTGCTCGTTCCCTCACCTTTTGCAATCAATTCTTTCTCTAAAAATATGCCGACCGTAAAGCGCTTTGCATGGTCGGGTCCTGTTTCTTGCAGCACTTCGTAGCGAGGAGTAATTTTCATCTTTTCTTGCGCAAGCTCCTGAAATCGGCTCTTAGGATCAATGTCAAGCCCTTTTTCCAAGATCGTGGGCAGCTCTGGAAGGACAAAACGATGGATGAATTTCTCTGCGGTCTTGTATCCACGATCAAGATAGATCGCGCCAATAAGCGCTTCAAATGCGTTTGTAACAATGTATTTCCGTGCCTTACTGCCCGCATCCTTGCCCTCACCGCGCGAAAGATAGAGCATTGGATCGAGGCCGATTGATGACCCGATTTTACTCAGCATATCGCTGTTTACAAGGCTTGCGCGCCAGCTCGTCATCGATCCTTCCGGCGCATCAGGAAATGTGTGATAGAGATAATCGGTTACAACCAACTCCAGCACCGCATCGCCCAAAAACTCCAGTCGTTCATTGTGGCCAAGGCGGAACGACGGATTCTCGTTGAGATACGAACGGTGTACCACGGCCTGCCGAAGAAGGTCTTTATTCTTGAACCTAACTTTTATTTTCTTCTCAAGCGTTTCGAATTCTTTATCTTCCATAGTAAAACGAAGAATCACGAATCATTAATTAAGAATCAGGGATTCTTTTTCTTAATTCTTGCTTCTTAATTCTTAATTCTTTTATGATTAAGCTTTGTCATTTTGATTTTTTAATCTCCCCTTCTCCTCCTGCACTTTCTGCAATCGTTCTTCCTTCTCCGTGATCTGGGGGAGGATCTCTTTGTATAACGACCCAAGAACGCCGTTCACAAACTTTGAAGAAGCGGGACCACCATAGGCCTTTGCAAGCTCTATTGCCTCATTGATCGCAACGCGTGCCGGAATGTTTTCGTGAAAGAGAATTTCAAAAATGCCGAGGCGCAAAATATTACGATCAACGATCGTAATATTTTCAAGCGGCCATTCTGTTGCATACGTGGTAATATGGGCGTCGATTTCACTTTTTCGCGCTAGCACGCCACGGACAAGCTCCTCGGCAAATCCGTCATCATGGAAGTCTGGCGCAAACTCTTCAAAGTTGTAGCGAAGGACATCCGGCAATTTGTCTGTGCCATATTGGCGGAAGTCCAACTCAAAGAGCGTTTGAACCGCGATGGTTCTCGATAAGTACCGATGTGACATTGCTATTATTTCTTCTCCGCTTTTGTTCTTGCTTTTGGCGCAACAATTTCTCGCATTTTATAAGTGCCGCATGACACGCATACACGATGGGGCGCCATTGCCTTTTTACACTGCGGACACGCAACCAATACGCGCTTTTTCATCGCAAAGTGAGAGGCGCGACGACGCTTGGAGGAAGAAGAAAGTCGTTTTCCGGGAAGACCCATAAGAATAGGGTTTAGGGTTTAGTGTATAGGGAGTAGTCTAGCAAATTAGTGAATAAAGGCAAGCCCCGCCAGAAGTCTTATCGACCATTTACAGAGTTGATTGTTTATGCCACACTACTTTTAACGTGGCAAGGGGTATGGTATCCTCAACCTATATGTCGACAATCAAAGATAAACGCGTTATCCAAAACATCATTCAACACACGGGGATCGCAAAGAACCCTTTGCGCATTCGCGACCACATCCGCCGATTTGCCAAGGATGAATCGGAAAAAACGCGTCTTCTTAAAGATTATAATCGGCTTCTTCAGGAAAAGCCAACGACAAAGCACGAACTGAGGGTGTTTCTTAAAGAGCTGGGCAACAAGGGAAAATTTCATATCACCGGCACCTATCTGCACACCATCGCACACAATCCCGATGACGTAATGAAACATGCCGAGCGAACGGTGAGGGCAGAACGGCACAAAGAGGCGGCAGAACAAAGAATCCATGGGCGCGAACAAGAAAAACTTGAAAAGGAACAAGAAAAAGAGGAAATAGAGAAGGCAAAAAAGGCTGCCGAAATTAACGAAGTTACTCCCGCCCACCACGGACACGAACCCCAAACAAAAGAGGGCCGCGAACCTGTTGCGGCACACTACACAGACAAGGACGCTTAGGGTATCACAACAGCGTCACCGTTGCAACAGTGTCTTTTTCTTCTTTGAAACGCATCACGCGTACACCTTGTGTCTGGCGCCCGAGAACTGGAACGTTCTTTAGCGCAATGCGAATCACCTGCCCGTTTGCAGACATAATCAACAGGTCTCCTGTTGCACCATCTGATAACGCTGATGCATCTACCGCTCGAGCCATCACAATCGGTCCGGTCTTGTCTGTAATTTTTGCGGTTTTAATTCCAGAACCGCCCCTTCCTTGAGCTTTATAGCCCTTGAGAGGAGAGCGCTTGCCAAATCCGTTTTCCATGACGGTCAGAAGATCGGCGTTTTTCATCTCTGCGCCGACAATATCCATGCCGACAACGCTATCGCCCCTCTTAAGACGAATGCCGCGCACGCCGGCAGCCGCGCGACCCATCGGACGAATATCTTTTTCTTTGAATCGAATCGCTTGCCCGCGAGCGCTCACGAGCAACACCTCGTCCTTACCGGTCGTGGGCTTAACCCACTCGAGGAGATCGTCGCCCTTCAGCTTCACCGCTATAAGACCTGATCGCCGCACGTTTACAAAATCCGCAATCTCGGTTTTTTTGATCAGTCCATGCGTCGTCACTGTCATGAGATATGAATACTTTGAGAGATCGGCAAGCGAAAGAACTGCGGATACTTTCTCGTTTGGGGACAGTGAGAGAAAGTTTACAATCGCCTGTCCCTTGGCTGTACGCGACGCAAGCGGCACATCGTATGCCTTCAACTGAAAGACGCGGCCCTTTGTGGTGAAGAAAAGGATGTCGTTATGCGTCATGCAGCTCATGATCTGATCAACGACATCTTCTTCCTTTGTCGTCAAGCCAATGATACCCTTACCGCCACGCGATTGCACCTTAAAGGTGTCAGGGGGGAGCCGCTTAATATATCCATCGCGCGTAATGACAACAAGAGCGGCTTCATTGGGAATAAGGTCTTCTTGTTTAAATGCATCGACACCGGTCTTGACGATATGTGTTCTTCGCTCATCGCCATACATTTCCCTGAGGTCTTCAATCTCCTTCCTTACCACGCCCATAAGTTTCTTTGGCGATGCAAGGATTGACTCAAGCTCCTTGATGAGTGCGCGCTTTTCGCGAAGCTCCTGCTCGATGCGCATGCGCTCAAGATTGGCGAGCTGAGAGAGCTTCATCTCGAGAATCGCAAGCGCCTGCCGCTCTGAGAGCTTAAATTTTTTCATCAAATTAACCTTTGCCTCATCCTTGTCTTTTGATTGCTTGATTGTTTTAATAATGGCGTCAATTGATGCGAGCGCAATATGCAAGCCCTCCAAAATATGCGCGCGGTCCCTGGCGCGGCCAAGCTCATATTCGGTGCGTTTCACAACAACCTCTCTGCGGAATTTAATGAACTCCTCCAAAATGAGCTTCAGGGTCAATGTGCGCGGCTGGATACCGTCGACAAGCGCGAGGAGGTTCACATGAAAGGTGTCTTGGAGTTGCGTGTGCTTAAACAGTTGATTGAGAATCTTCTTGGGATAGGCATCTTTTTTTAATTCGATCACCGCGCGAATGCCCTCTTTACTGGACTCGTCGCGCAGATCTTTGATGCCCTCAATCTTTTTTTCGCGCACAAGATCCGCTATCTTCTCAAGCACATTTGCCTTGTTCACTTGGAAGGGGACTTCCGTAACGATGATAGCGTAGGATCCCTGCTTATTTTCAACGATCTCAGTTTTCGCGCGCATTACAATACCGCCTCGGCCCGTCGCGTATGCTTCTTTAATCGCTTTGGTGTCGTAGATGATGCCGCCGGTTGGGAAATCGGGTCCTTTGACGTGTTCCATGAGGTGATCAATAGAACAGTCAGTGCACTCGATCCGGTGAATAATCGCGTCGGACAACTCGGTGAGATTGTGCGGCGGAATGCTTGTCGCCATACCAACCGCGATACCGACGGTGCCATTCAGCAAGAGGTTTGGAAGAAGCGACGGAAAAACTGCCGGCTCCTTGTATACGCCATCGTAGTTTGGAACAAATGGTACGGTCTCCTTGTCAATATCGGCCAACAGTTCATCGGAAATTTTGTATAATTTTGCTTCAGTATAACGCATCGCGGCCGGAGAATCTCCGTCAATGGAACCCCAGTTGCCTTGACCGTGAACAAGCGGATAGCGCAATGAAAAATCCTGCGCCATGCGTGCCATCGCGTCATACACCGCCGAGTCGCCGTGCGGATGGAATTTGCCCAATGTGTCGCCAACGACCGCCGCTGACTTGCGATATTTCGCGCCGGAGCGCAGGCCCATCTCCCACATCGCGTAAAGAATGCGGCGGTGCACGGGCTTGAGGCCGTCACGCACGTCGGGAAGCGCACGGCTAATAATGACTGACATCGCATAGTCGAGATACGACTCGCTCATCTCGTCGACAATGTTGCGCGGAATGATTGTTCCTTCATTTTTTTCCATAGGATGTTTTCATGAGATCTTCTGAAACTTGCGTCTGACCCTCTTTGCAGGCGCCCGATTGGAACATTGTTTGCTCGCACTCGCTTCCGTCAGAAAAAATACAGACGTCATAACCCCCATACTGCTGACTTGAGCGCGATTGGTGGAAACCCTTGCGCCCTTCGCAAAACGCGCGAGTTGTTATAGAAGAAGGTGGCGTTTCGATTGGCGCGACAACAGCAGGCGCGCTGTCTTCAGATTCAGAACCGTTGGACGCTCCATCGGCGTTTTGAGAGGACGGCTGTACGTTCGCCGGAAGCTGCTTCATGAGCGTTTCGAATGTTTTCTTGAGCTCATCAATTTGCGGCGTGACATTTTTTTCGAACTCTTGTGCGGATTCGCTAGACCTCGATCCGATTGAGTCTGCGAGCGTTCTCACGCTTTCGATAAAGCCGGGGAGCCAAAAAAGAAACACAACAAGAAAAATGCCAACGACAAGCGCCCAGAAAAGAATTGGTTTTTTATCCGTTTGTTGCATCGCTATATTGGATTGAGCATAATCACCTTTGTTTCTTGGGCCGGAAGATCTTTTTTGAGCACCTTTATCTTGTCCTCACGCTGAACATCCTTTACTCCGTATTCCTTTAAAAAATCATCGGCCCCACGCAGGTCAGTTTTCACTCCAGCCAGCTTGTACATCATGGGAACAACAATGCGCGGCTCGACCTGGGTAATGACATCGATCGCCGTGCGTGGATCAAGCGATGCGCCCCCGCCAACAGGGAGAAGCAACACGTCAACTCTTCCCAATGCGTCAAGCTCATGCTCTGTCAGCGATCGGTCGAGCGTACCAAGGTGTCCGACATAAACATCGTCAATGCCAACAACATAAATCACGCATCCGGCATCGGAGCCTCTTTTCCCGCCCGCCTTCTTGGGGGCGTTGATGCCATACGCAAATACACCCTTTACCTCATATTCGCCTGGAGAGGTGATAAAGAACGGCGCGCTTCCTTCCTGCCTGCCGGCAGGCATGGCTCGAGACTTTACACTGAGCGCCGATGTTTTCACGGTTGGATCTGAGGAAAGCACGATGTCCGCCGATGGTCGAGGAAGGCGCCAGCCAGAATTCTGATCAAAAGGATCAAAAACAACAGAAACGTCCGACTGATTCCCCTGCGCTCGAAAGAAGGAGAGACCGTAGTATTGGAGGATCATGGAACTTTAAACTTTATGATTTCAACTTTCAACTTTGAGCTTAAGGACAGTATATCACTCAAACCGAAGATTTCAAGAGGGGGTTGTTGGGAAATTGACGCGCCGACTGGCTGCTGTTATTATTTGAAGAACGTTCAATGTATAAACCGGTATATCCATTGAAATCCCTAAACCATGTACCCTAAAACCCTATGAACATTACAATAATTGGAACCGGTTATGTTGGTCTCGTCACTGGTGTTTGTTTTGCTGAATTGGGACATGCCGTCACCTGCCTTGACATCAACCAGGAAAAAATCGACGCGCTCAAAGAGGGTGAATGCGTCATATTTGAAGAAAATCTCGAGGGTTTGTTGAAAAACAATATCGCGAATGGCCGTCTTTCTTTTACAGCCGAGTACGAAAGCGCCATCCCAAAGGCCGATCTCGTCTTCATTTGTGTCCAAACGCCCTCCGGTGAATATGGCAAGGCAAACCTCTCGTATCTTTATGCAGCGGTCAGAGCGTGCGCACAGCACCTGAACGGATATACGGTACTCATCAACAAATCAACAGCACCCGTCGGCACGGTCACCGCAATCAAGGAGCTCCTGAGAGAAATTGCTCCAGAAAAAAATTGCGACGTGGCCTCGAATCCGGAATTTCTTGCAGAGGGGGTTGCAATAAATGATTTTCTTGAGCCGGATCGTGTCATTGTCGGCGTTGACACCCCGCGAGCGGAGAGCGCTCTTCGCGAGGCCTACGCACCATTGATTTCCAAAGGGTATCCCTTTTTGGTTACGATTCCACAAAGTGCGGAGCTCATGAAGTATGCATCCAATTCGTTTCTTGCAATGAAACTTTCATTTATCAACGAAATTGCCGACTTCTGCGAACTGGTTGGCGCCGATGTTGAGGAGGTCGCGTACGGTATGGGCCTTGATAAAAGAATCGGCACACGCTATTTGAAGGCAAGCATCGGATTTGGCGGAAGCTGTTTTGGCAAAGATGTGCGCGCGCTCGTCCATCGCGGAGAAGAGGAGGGATATGAATTCAAGATGGTAAAGGCTTTGATTGCCGTGAATACTGTCCGCTATCTCGTCGTCATGAACAAACTTGAAAAGCATCTTGGTCGCCTCAAAGGGAAGACGATCGCGGTCTTGGGCTTGGCATATAAAGCGGGAACCGACGATGTGCGCGACGCCCAGAGTTTGCGCATTATCTTTGAGCTGCTTGACCACTGTGCGCGAGTACGGGCAACCGATCCGGAGGCGACCGAGCAGTTCAAAAAAGACTTTGCGCGGGCAGATGAGGTTGCCTATTTTGACACAGCGCTTGAAGCTGCGCAAGGCGCCGATGCGACGCTCATTCTCACCGAATGGGACGAATACAGACAGTTGGATCTTGTAAAATTAAAAAGCGCCATGACAGGCGCCCTTATTGTCGACGGACGAAACATTCTCAACAGAAAAACCAGCGAGGCTGCGGGCTTTACGTACGAGGGGATTGGGAGGTAGACTGCCGCTTCATTTCCCGCTCCTCTTCTTTTAATTTTTCAATCCATGCTGCTTCTTTTTCGGACCCTCCGAACTGCTCACGTATACGGTCTAGCGGATGGTCAGGATATAATGAATCGAGACAGAGAAGAATGAAATTTTTTGATTTTTCAACACGCTGCTTCCATGTAAATTTTTGATTCCCAACATCTCTAAGAAGTTGTTCTGCATATTGATCAAGTTGAATATTTTTTTCTGGGCCCACAAATTTTTCCATGCGACCACTCATAACTGGCATGGTCGGAGCCATGATCCAGTTTGCAATTCCGTGCCGCAACACCGCCCGCCGCTCTTTTTCATCATCAGAAATATCATCAAAATCCTCTGCATCTTGCCCGCTCATGATCTTGTCAATGTCGGCAAGCACTTCGTCAAAGAGAAAGTAAAATTTATAATATTCACGTCCAAGTTTTTCTCGCTCTGCTTCTATTTTTAGATCTGGAATTTTCGGTTCCTGCATAGTTATTCTTTTTTTATTCCTAAAATCTCTTTGAGTTTCTCAACGTCGGTTCCGCCAGTTTGTTCATTTTTAATGTCGGGGTACAGCGCCAAAAATATTCTATCCACGAGGAGGTCGGCTCTATCAATGTATATCTTTGCCTGTGCCACAAGCCCGTCAATTTCGCGCTGGCTGTCGACGCCACCCTTCGCGGCATACTCTTCAATCATTGTTCTGATCTTGCTCAAATATGCATCGATCGATTGGGCCTCCTTATAAAATTTGACGAATTCACCACCAAGCGCCTCGAGAATCTCTGTGCGACCTAAGATTCCGGCAAACCAGGTCCCCGTGAGTTTATTGCGAGATATTTGATATAACAGTATCTCCTCATCGCTTGCTTCCCTGCGTTCAATTTTTTTAAAAATGCGGTCAAGGTTTGTGTCGTTATCCTGACTGTCAAAATGCTTTTTCCAAAGCTCTTTTCGCAGGGCGCGGCGATCATCATGAGTCATTCCTTTTGCCGCGTCGGGAAAATACCCCCACGCATATCGGTGACTATAAAGGGATTGAGCGTGCGGCAAAATGAGCTCCATTCGCTCCTCTTCTTCTGATGCGCCATGTAATCCACCTTCATCGGCGCCTTCCGTAAAATCCTGTTCGTGAGCGAGTTCATCCTCAACTTGAACGATTGATGTCGTACCGGGATGGAGCCGATAAAGAAACTCCTCGATAAACTTAACCACTCGCTTCACATCCGCTTGTTTTACGGCCTTCCCAGAACCAAGAACCTTCTCGATTTGATTAAGCTGATCGCTCGCCCAATCATAAAGACCATCCGGAAGAGACTCCCTCGTCATTCTCTCCCGAACGCCGGAGAAGAATGGTGCAATCATTTCCTCCACATTGATAGCTTCCTCTTCTGCCTGGGTCAACTTATGTTCTTTTTCGGTAACTTGGAGCTCGTACTCCCACTGCCAATACGTCTCAAGAAGCTTGATTGCCAAAATTTTCTTCTCGCTGACGAGGTTTCTTTCGGGTGGTAAGTCAACTGATTGTGCAAAACCTCCTATCATGTGTTGTATTTCGTCCATAAGTTTGGTGGACCTGAGGGGAATCGAACCCCTAACTTGACTATGCCATAGTCATGTATTAACCATTATACTACAGGCCCTCACTTATAATTTCCGACAGATTCATCAGTTCATGAAAGATATTGGCAGAATAATAATCAATACGCAAGACCCCCCGATAATCTTTCTTCCTTGTGGGCCTGCCAATGCTTCTCTTGTCGATTTGCGCCTTCAGAAAATTTTCGAGTGGAATGTTTGATTCTTTTGACCAAAACCTTTCAAGTTTTTTTATGTTCTGATCGGCCCTGCACTGTACGGTCCCTCGAAACTTTGACTCGTCAATCGCGTAAGACGTTCGCATGAGCCAGAGAAAAATTCTTATTACCTTTGGATCGGAGTTACCAAATAACACCGCTGCCCTTCGTGCAGCCTTTCCTCCCTCACCAAGATAGAGGAGTGCAAGAAGCAGTTTTTTCTGATGTACGGTCAGATCTCGAATCGGATTCTCAAATTCTTTTTTGAGAAAATGAAAATTTTTCTCTTTTAACTCCCTTCGTTGCCGTATGCGAATACTTCTTCCTTTTGCTAAATTACAGGCACTGAGTAATTCTATTCTCTTTTTATGATTTTGCTCCAAGACTATATCGCCCAACCAATATGACAACGTAGGCTTTGGCACCGGAACACCAATAGCGCTACGAATTTCAGAATAAGTTTTTCCCTTTTTTCGTAACTCTTGAGCCCTCAATTTTATCTCCTTGGTGTAGTACATGCAGTAATTGTACTCCTGAATACACCCATGTGCAAGAGGACAACCGCTAAGCAACCGTGATCTCTTTGCACAAATACACATCCTGCACCGCTTGCACGATCGCGAGACCTTCTGCCCGTGGTTTCTGGAATGCCTTGCGGCCCAAAATCAATCCCGAACCACCGGCGCGCTTGTTGATGACCGCAGTACGGATTGCGTCCCGAAGATCATCGCTCCCGCTTTCTCCACCGGAGTTAATCAAGGAAATACGTCCCATGTAACAGTTAGCCACTTGATAGCGACACAGATCAATCGGGTGGTCGGAGCAAAGTTCGGTATACATGCGCTCATCGTACTTTCCATATTTTTCCTTTGTGTTCACCGCCTTGTACCCGCCGTTTCGCATTGGAAGCTTTTGCTTAATGATGTCAGCGCCAAGCGTCACGCCAAGGTGATTTGCCTGTCCGGTAAGGTCTGCCGCATCGTGATAATCAACCCCATCAACTTTGAATGCATTGTTGCGAAGATAGCACCACAGCACGGTAAAAAGCCCGAGATGATGTGCCGATGAAAACATACTGCCCACTTCCTCGATCTGGCGCTTGGACTCTTCTGAACCAAAATAAATCGTCGCGCCAACACCCGCCGCACCCATCTCCTCCGCCGCCTCATAAAGATTAGCAAACACCCTCTGGTCATAGTCGTTTGGGTATCGAAGAAAATCATTATGGTTGAGCTTTACAATGAGGGGAATTTTATCAGCATACTTCTTGCTCACCATGCCAAGCACCCCCGCAGTTGAAGCAACAGCATTACATCCAGCTTCGTGCGCAAAGGAGACGATATTCTCCGGATCGAAATAATCGGGGTTCTTTGCAAAGCTTGCACCGGCCGAATGTTCAATACCTTGGTCAACGGGAAAAATGGAAAAATATCCTGTTCCGGCAAGACGACCCGTGTTTGTTAACCGTTTCAAATTATCAATAACCGCTTGCGAACGATCAGAAATCGAAAAAATTGTTTCAATATGATCCGGCGAAGGAATATGAAGGCGGTCTTTTGAAATCTTTGGTGCAGAAAATCCAAGAAGGCGCTCTGCATCATCGCCAAGAATTGATTGAATTGCGGTGTAATCGTAGGACATATACGTCAGGGGTTAGGGGTTAGGGTTTAGGGTTTAGGGATTAGTAAAATTTCCGTAATATTCAACGATTTCTTTGCTCCCTGCGATAAACGCACAGCGCTGATGAAGCGATGCGGGAACAATGTCGAGAATATTCTGCACCCCATCAATGGCGCGACCGCCTGCCTGCTCAAGAAGAAATGCGAGTGGCTTCAGCTCATAGTTCAACCGCAGCTTCCCTTCATATACTCCCGCGCCCTTCTTATCGATTCCGGGATACAAAAAAATGCCGCCTTTTAGCAGGGTACGGTGGATGTCGGCAACAAGAGAACCGACATACCGCGTGGTGCATTTCTTCTCAACTCTCAAGTAGTCAATAAAGTTGCGATCTTTCTGTGACATATATGACGCGTTCCCCTCGTTCGCGCCGTACATATCGCACGTATCAGGAATCACAATTCGCTCATTGGAAAGAAGAAATTCGCCCAGCCCCTGATCGAGCGTGAACTCATGCACCCCGTCACCGAAGCTGAATACCAGTACGGTGCTTGAACCATACAAAAGATATCCCGCGATCACCTGATCTCTGCCTCTCTGAAAAAATTGCTGCTCGCCTGCATGATCACAATCCGTCCGTACGCGAAGAACGGAAAAAATCGTTCCTATACCGGCATTGACGTCGATATTGCTCGATCCATCGAGCGGGTCGAAAGCAATGACGTACTTGGCATCTTTGCCAAACCCTGCCATGTCAACGATCGTCTCTTCCTCCTCTGATGCAAGAAGCGCAAAGTGTCCGGTCTGCCGAAGGTAGTCCTTGCACAATTCGTTTGCATAGACGTCGAGCTTTTGCACGTCATCTCCGGATACATTGCCAAAACCCGCGCGCCCGCGAATACCGACGAGCCCCGCGTGATTTGTCTGATGCGATATCTGCTTTCCGATGGCGGCAAGGTCAGACATGATCAGCACCAGATCCTTTTGATCGGGATGCGACGCAAGGTGTCTGATGAGATACTGGGTAAGGGTTTTGGGGGGTATCATGCTCTGCATACGTTATTCGGACTTTTTATCGTCATGCGTTATTTCAAAAAGAGGCTTTATGCTTTCTTCGTATTCATCTTGTATTCCTAACACGCGAGCTGCCTTTCTGCAGTCATCAAGCGATGGACTCATCTCGGTTAACGCTTTTACCGCGCCCTTGCATTGCTTTTCCAACCCCCGAAGTATTGAAATGTCTCCGGTAATATATGCACGGAGATAATCGTCCTCCATGCGTCGAGGCTGCTTTCCACCGAATCGAGCAAAGAGCGTTCTTAGAAGAACAATCGGAACAGTATACGTATCAGTAAGTTGAAAAAAATACTTTTCTTTTCTTGAAAATTTTCGAATGTCGGCATACGCGAAGCGAAGCCGTCCTGCAAACAGCTCTGTAAGTGCCTCATTAACGCCCAAAAAACCGCTATACTCCTTGCCCTCCAGGTCCCAAAAATGAAATCCTGAACGTTTGGTGCTTGTGTAAACGCCCGTATCTCCTTTTGGAAATGGAGTCGTCATGACGTTCTCCCACGAAAACGAAAGTACGTGTGCCATCTCATGAGACAAGCCGTCAATAAATTTTTTTGACTCTGGATTTTCTGATCGCTGAACATAAATGTGGTCTCTCCTTGTGAGTGCTACTGATGTTTCGCGCCATGCCGGAAGTGTACGATATGCCTCAGGAGTGACAACATGAAGACGTTCCAAGGGAACATGGATCGGCGCAAGTTTTAGGGCCGAAAAAACGCGTTCAGCAGCGATATTTAAGTCATGAACAACTTTTTGCTCCCCTTCGGTTTTCTTAACCTCTTGTATTTCAAATGAGGGCAACCGCATCATCTCCCCTAGAAACTCCTGGGGAACGTGCTGCGCATCTACGCTGGTGGGATTAAACTTCAGGTTCCATTTTTCCATATATTCGGCTAATCAATGGGTGTTACAGGATTTCTTAATGGTTAACTGCGCAATAAAACCTGTGCATCTTTATTCTCCTAAAATCGTCAAAGAATTGTCATCCCGGCGAAGGCCGGGATCCAGTCTATAACTATGTTTTCTACTTATAAGGATTTATTTTTAGTCTGGATTCCCGCCTCCGCGGGAATGACAGCTTCGACGAAATGTGACAATTCTTTGACGATTTCAGGGCGCACCGATTTCATTACACAGTTAACCCTTAATGCCTGTGACCTTTTCGATGGCCATCCCGATGCTTCGAGCGAGACAGGTCGGACCGCTCCCTGCCTGCGCCTGCCTGCGGTAGGCATGGCAGGCAGGTAACTTCACCCGCCCACCTTTGGTGGACCCAAGAGGACTCGAACCTCTGACCTTTGCGATGTAAGCGCAACGCTCTAACCAACTGAGCTATGGATCCCCACAAAGGTGGGCGGGCAAGCCTGAGCTAAACGCCCCTGACAGTACACTTCACTTGTGGGGAGTGTAATCTGTTTTGACAAATTTTTCAATATCTTTCATTTTTCCGCCAATACGCTACCATAGCAATCATGAAAGAACTTGCGATCCGAGAGATCAAAAATGATGAACCGTTTGATCCGAGTAGCCTCTGCGCCGCCGCTCCCTTTACGCAAGCGCATTTTTATGGCGTTTGGCAAAAAAATCTTGGCAGGAGGGTGCGACGATTTTTAATCTCTCGCGGCGATGCCCCCATCGCCTATTTTCAGATGATCACATGCCCCCTTCTTTTTGGCAAAAACTACGCATATATACCCTATGGCCCCATTACAACTGACACGTCGCAAAACTTTTTTTCGTATCTTAAACAAGAACTAGAGCGGATCGGCAAACAAGAGAACGCCATTTTCATTCGCCTCGACTTCACGCCGCCGGTTCAGAATGAGATCCTTTCACAATTTTTTACTCGCGCCGCGCGGACAACGTATCACGGCGCATATTTCCAGCCGCGCGCCGAGTGGTTCCTTGACATAAAAAAATCAGAGGAAGAGTTGCTTTCGGAC
The DNA here is from genome assembly GCA_016206155.1 of Candidatus Uhrbacteria bacterium. Lineage (GTDB taxonomy): Bacteria > Patescibacteriota > Patescibacteriia > JACQRZ01 > JACQRZ01 > JACQSC01. Next base: position 101,418 of record JACQSC010000004.1, read on the forward strand.
ATGCATGAAAAAACCCGCTATGCGATACGGCTTGCCGAGCGAAAGGGGGTTAGCGCAGAGATCGTAACCGAACGTTTTGAAAAATATTTTGATGCCTTTTATGCTCTCATGGCACAAACCGCAAAACGCAACGGTTTTTTTCTCCACCCAAAAGAGTACTATCGCCACATCTTTGATGGCCCCCCGCCACATTCGTATCTCTCTGTTGCGCGTCTTGGTGAAAAAATTCTTGCCGTTGATGCTATTGTTATCTTCGCAGGTATCGCGCACTATGTGTTTGGCGCATCAAGCGATGAGGAGAAAAACCGCATGCCAACCTACGCGGCACAATGGCAGGCAATACGCCACGCAAAACAATATGGGTGCACTGCATATAACTTTGGCGGCATATCCACCGACAGCATGCCCACACGAGGATGGACGGGCCTCACACGATTTAAAAAGAACTTCGGCGGCAAAGAGGTTGTTCACTCAGATTTTTTTGACATCGTCATTCATCCTTTCTGGTACCGGCTCTATACGCTCAGAAAAAAAATTAAAATGCTTCTATTGACCTTTCACAGTTACATTGACAAGAAAAAATTATGATTTTGAGACAGATTTGCAGCCGTGGAACCGTAAAAAACCGCAGGCGTACTGTTGGTACGATGAGGATTTTTTGCGGTGAACGGCAAGAATATGGCCAAAAGCATAGTTTTTACGTTAAGGTAACTGTGAAAGGTCAATAACATGAAAAAGATATTAAAACGCGCGCTACCCCACCGGTGGCTATCGGCCTATCACTACCTCACGGCGCTCCTTGCGGCGATCGCCTATGGATTCCCAGCAAAAAAAATGATTGTGATCGGAGTCACTGGCACAAAGGGAAAAACAACGACCGCAAATTTTATCTGGGCGTGCCTCATGGCAGGCGGATACAAAACGGGCATGATCGGCACCGCGAACATTCGGATCGGCGAGCGGGAGTTTTTGAACTCCTATCACATGACGATGCCTGGGCGATTCATCATTCAAAAATTGATGGCGGAGATGGTAAAAAGTGGCTGCACGCACTGCATCGTCGAAACAACATCAGAGGGCATCAAACAATATCGCCATATCGGGATCTCGTATGACATTGGGGTGTTTACCAACCTCACACCGGAACACCTGCCGTCGCATGGCGGCAGCTTTGAAACATATAAAGCAATGAAGGGTGTCATGTTTGCCGCACTTTCTTCTCACCGTAAGACTATCAAGGGAAAGTCAATCAAAAAAGTTATCATTGCCAATAACGGCAGTGAGCACGCCGGGTACTACCTGCGTTTTCCTGCCGACAGGAAAATAACCTTTGCCGTGTCAGGGAGCGCGGATATTATTGCGGATCACGTCAAAGAAACGGAAGGCGGCGTTTATTTTGAGATCGCTCATGCGCCGTTTGCGTTGCGCATTTTAGGAAAATTCAACATCGCCAACGCATTGCCCGCCATTATTATTGCTCGTCTCTTTGGTGTGAACGATCAGACAATAGCGCAAGGGCTCAATGAACTGCGCGTCATTCCAGGACGCATGGAGCAAATAGTGGAGGGACAACAATTCATCGTGCTTGTCGACTACGCGCACGAAAAGCAAAGCATTACGAATGTCCTGCAGACTGCGAACGCAATGAAGGGGCCCGACGCAAGAACGATTATTCTGCTGGGCGCAGAAGGCGGCGGACGCGATAGGGCAAAACGCCCCATCATGGGGGAACTGGCCGCAACAATGGCCGACTATGTCATCGTCAGCAACGTCGATCCATATGACGACGATCCTGGACAGATAGCAGAAGACATCGCCGTCTCTGCGGAAAAATTCGGAAAGGTCAGAAACAAAAATTTGTTCGTCATCGAAGATCGGCGAGAGGGAATACGAAAGGCGCTTGCAATGGCCCAAGCGCATGACATTGTCCTGATTACGGGAAAGGGTGCGGAGCAATCGATCGTCATTGGAGGAAAGTCGTCCCACTGGGATGATCGGATTGTGGTCAGGGAAGAATTGTATCGCCTACTCTCTACGCAACAAAGCCCCGCGTGAAGCGGAGCTTTGTTTTTTGATATTTTTGGTGTATTTATTGTACCAAGCTCGAACCTACTTTCAAAACAAATGATGCGCGCCTCGTCCGCTCCCTTCGGTCGCGGGAGCAAAAACCAAAAATTTTCCTTCCTTAATTTTAGATTTTCGACGGGGGGGTGTGGGGGGAGCCGACAAAAAATGGAAAGGAAATTTTTGGTTTTTGCTTCGCCGTTTCAGACTACTAAAAGAGCAATTTTATTTTAACATTTTTGTTTGCTCTTTTCTCCGTCCTCACGGCAAGACGAGGCGCTTCCTCTCCGCGTTTGGTGGTAGCTTGAAACTCTATGGCTTCGATGACTGGTCGTGGTAACTCATAAAATGGATTGTGCAGAGCACAAACAAACCTGTATGTGCTTGCCAACCATCCCATTCGCGCACAACAACCCACGCCGTTTTTAGGAAACATTATAAAACGGCGTGAGTTGCTCCCTTGAAAACCTATGACCATTTAGTCTTTCCAGTATTCACAATTAAAATTTTCTTGTCTTTAGGAATTTTGTCTTTTATTTGCAAAAGTAAACCTAATCCAGCAATTCCAGACGGTTCAAAATCTATTTTCTGTTCACTCGCAATTTTAATTGCTTCATCTAAATATCTCTCTTCCAAATTATAAACTTGGCTCATTTCTCCAGTAAGACCAGTAAATCTATAAAACTTAATCCATTGTTTTGAATAATTGGCGAATGGTAAAAATGGTGCGTATAGTTTATCAGCTTTACTTTTAGGATTTGTGGTGGTCGCTCCCAAAACTGAAGTTTTTTGCAAAACTTCCATAGTTCCCTTAAATCGGGGGTCGTTTATTTTGTAATTCAATTCTTTTTTAATGATATTCATTATATTTTCGTAAAGTTGTCCTGTGCCAAAAGGAACGAAAATATAATCGGTATCACTATTGATAATTTCATAACTTAGCCAATCATAAAATCTAACCGTCGGGTCGTATGCTTCATTTGAAGTAATATCAAAACCATCTTCATTTTCTGTCAGTCGTAAAATTTCTTCCCAATCGAAAGTTTTTCTTCCTAAATCTTCTAAAAAAATTTTACAACCTGCTTTTTTTAGATTATCTACAATGCTTGGGTCGGTTTGAAGATCCATCAAAACATGTAAACTCGGCAACCTATATTTTTTAAGTTGTGTTTGTATTGCTAAGGCCGCAGAGCCGGAACTTAGAATAGACAAAATGGGAAGTTTATCAATTTTCCTAACTTTTTTAGATTTGAGAAATTCTTTATAGGTAACTATCATTTCCCAAGCCATTCTGTCTTTGTGTGTTCCAGTTTTATTATGACTTTCGTCTTTCAACCAAACATTAGAAAATCCAGGCACTTCAATTTTGTATGTTGGTGTAGCAGGAAATTTTGGGTCATCTGGAGGAAATTCAGGTTTATCGGGATCGTTTTCCGATGCTACGATAATTGAATCTAAAATTTTTTCTTCTTGTTCAGTTAGTGCCATAAATTTAAAAATCACTTCACCAAATCTTCCATTGGAACACCTAATGCTTTAGCAATCTTAGCGACCGTTTGCACGCTTGGCTTGATGACAACATTACTCTCAATTTTAGTAAGGGTAGTGTGCTTAACACCGGATTTTCTCACCAAATCATCTTGGGTCAAGCCAAGTTTGTTGCGTACTCTTTTTATGTTTTCGCCAATGGTTGCCATAGTTTCAATATTTTGATATCATTACTTGTGTTATACTGATTACAATACTATGATAGCAAAATTATTGAATAATTTCAATATAGCGGCGAAGCAAAACCAAAAATTTCCTTTCCATTTTTTGTCGGCTCCCCCCACACCCCCCACCGAAAATCTAAAATTAAGGAAGGAAAATTTTTTGTTTTTGCTCCCGCGACCGAAGGGAGCGGACGAGGCGCGCATCATTTGTTTTGAAAATAGGTGCGAGCTTGGTACAATAAAGACACACCAAAAATATCAAAAAACAAAGCTCCGCTTCACGCGGAGTTTTGTTTTTTGATATTTTTGGTGCCCAGGAGAGGACTCGAACCTCCACGGGATTGCTCCCACATGCCCCTCAAGCATGCGTGTATAGCCAGTTTCACCACCTGGGCATATTTATAGCCGTTCGCATATTATACCAAAACCTCGCGGCTTTAGGCGAGCACTTTTTCCTTAAGCTTTTTCTTTGCGGTTCGAAGGTACCCGAGTTTTGCCCTGCGTACCTTTGCCTGTTTCTTTTTCTCAACCTTCACGATTGAGGGAAGACTAATTGGAAAAATTTTCTCAACGCCGACTCCATTGGAAATTTTGCGAACCGTGAGGGTCGCACCGCTCTCTTTACCGTGCTTGCGAGCAAGAACCATGCCTTCAAAAACCTGCACGCGCTCCTTTTCTTCGCCTTTGGGGTTGACGTCTTTGATTTTCTGATGCACGCGGATCGTCATGCCCGGAACAACGCCTGCAAACAGCGACGTATCGGTCGAAATATTTGACATAATTTTGGGTTAAAAGTATGTCGGGAGTATAGCAGGGTCGGAATAAAAAGCAAGGGGATCAACAACTCCGAAGCGAAGGGGTCCAAAAAACGCCTGTCAAGCGACACGAAGTTCGGCAAGATTTTTTTCAAAATCCTCGCCCGGCAAAACGGTATATTCACGCGCTTCCCCAGAAAGATCGCGGAACGCAAGATGCTCGGCGTGCAACATGAGCCGTCCACCTTCGCGAAACGGCTTCGGCGCGATTTTGCCTCCTTTTTTTCGTGGCGTATAAATCATATCGCCAACAATCGGATTTCCTTTAGAAAAAAAATGCACGCGTATCTGATGGGTGCGTCCGGTCTCAGGCATGACGCGTACAAGCGAATATTTTTTAAGATACTCCTCTACGTGGTATCGAGTCAGCGCAGAGCGCGTACCGTGTGAACCCGCCGCCTGTTTTGTATAGTTCGTTTTTGAGCGGCTGATAGGGACATCAATAGTGCCCTCTTTTGGTATCACGCGCCCAAATGTGACGATGCGATAGCGCTTTACGACCTGCCGAAGCTTGAACTGGCGGACAAGCGAATCAAAACTCTCGTTCGTGCGAGCGACAACCATGATCCCTGATGCATCCTTATCCAATCGGTGCACAATGCCTGGACGAAGCGGATCGTCACCGACTTTTCGTATCTCGGGATATTTTTCTAAAATCCAATCAGCAAGCGTGGGGGGCTCGCCTTCACCATGGCTTCGGCGCAGCATCGCTTCGCTCTGATGCACAACCATGCCCGCTGGTTTGTCAAGAATAATATAGTCGGGAGTTTCTGTGATAATGCGCGGCGAGAAAATGGGGTCTGGTCCCGTTACCACTGCTTGATTCTTAATTCGTAATTCTTGATTATGTCCTGTGCCTGACCTCATTTCAATGCTGTCGCCCTCTTTGAGAAAATGATGAGGTGCAACCTTCCGTTCGTTTACCGTAATCACCCCCTCCTTCACCATCTTCTGAATCTGGCTGCGCGAATATTCCTGAAGTTTCTTGGTTAAAAATAGATCAAGACGTTTGCCGATCTCTTCATTTCTAATTCTTAATTCCTGATTCATAATTCTTCGTGGAGATTTATGATTGCGCACCGTTACAGCGCAACCAGGCACCTGCTTGACGCCTTGTCTTTATTCTCCCCGATAGCTGTTCTTCGCGCAACAGTTCTCGCAGTTCGCCGACGCGCGGACCCGGTTTAATGGCGCATATTCGCATAATCGCATCCCCGTCAAGCAGTGGCGGAGGAAGCGCGTGCTTGCGCAGGGTAAGGTTGTGCTGTTTTTCAAACGCGTGGCGCCGCTTCTTAAAAGCATAATATCCTTGAATGCCGACCCTCCCGCTTTCCTGAATCGAGGCAGACGAATCGCAAAAAACAAGACGCTGAAGCAGAGCTCCGCGGCGAGGATCATCATAAAAATACTTTTCAATCGTCCGGCTCCGCAGTTTATCAACGGTCGTCGTGAGAACAAGGAGGTGATTGCGCACGAGCCATGCAAGATCATCGGCTGTTCCGTCAAACTCCGCGGCAGATGCCAAACGCAAACGATCTGCAACATGCCGCGCAATCTCCGCGCCTGCGCGATCGTGGCCATGCGTGCGGATCCTGTCCGTCCCGTGCGTTTCTGGCGTTTGGAGCGTGGAGGGCTTGCCCGCATCATGAAACAACACCGCGAATGTAAGGAGCGCTGAATTGTTTTTCTCGCCAAACTCATTGGCGAATTTCTTACCCGCCAATACTGAGAGGGCCAGCCGCGTGTGCGTCCACACATCGCCCTCGCTGTGCCACCGCTTCTCCTGCGGGCATCCCTTCATTGTCAGCAATTCGGGAATGAGCAATTTGATAATGCCAAGATCGTCATACATATCTAACGCGCGGACAGGATCGGCAACAAACGTCTTTACTATTTCCCTTGCGATGATCTCATAGGCAACAACACGCATGGTATTGCGATCTATTTTTTTTGTCAGCCGTTTTTCCGGAGCCATTTCTTTGTTGAGAAATTTCGCCTTCTTCCTGATTACCTCAAGCGTCTCCTGCTCAATTTGAAATCCCAGTTGGCACGCAAAGCGCACTGCCCGGAGTATGCGCGAATAATCCTCGGCAAAGCGCGCCTGTGGTTTTCCAACCGTACGAATAATTTTTTTCTTTATGTCGGCAACCCCGCCGAACGGATCGATAACTTCCCTCGTTTTCAGATTTAGCGCAAGGGCATTGATGGTAAAGTCGCGCCGCGAAAGATCTTCTTCAATTGGAAGGCGGTGATCGGTCTTGATTTGAAAATCGCGATAGTGGCCGGTGCCGGCATCGGTGTGCTCGGTACGCGGAAGCGCAATATCGAAAACGGGGTCTGGCTCTGGTGGGGTCTGGCTCAATTTCGCGAAGCGAATTTGTGCCTGACCCCGTTCTGTGCCAGACCCCATTTTTGACATTTTTGGCAGAAACTTGAGAATGCCGAACTTTTTGCCGACCAAGCGCACGGTTCCATGTTTTTTGAAAAATCGCAAAAGCGCAGTAATCGGCACATTGCGTACGACAAAATCATAATCCTTTGTTGGCCGCGAGAGCAGCATATCGCGTACCGCACCGCCAACGAGAAATACCTCTGCCAAAGGAAATTCCCTGCAAAGCGCTCTTACGAATCCAAACTGTGGATTACGTAATAGGGGCATTGTTTTTTTCTTTTGTGAAAAGGTTTTTTTCATGCCATTGATGCCTTGACAAAAAGTTGCGTGATTAGGTTCATTCATTCTATACTGTTATAAGAACCTTTACAACGATTAACATCCTGGGCCGAGCGGCGCAGAGCGTCTTACGAGAGTAGGATGTTCACGCCGCTTGACCCCAGCCCCTCTCGGCTGAAGAGCGAGCCGCCCCCCGCGGCTCGCTCTCAAAAGCTTAACGACGACATGGAGACCGGTCGTGGCTCACCCACGGCTCGAGAGAGACCTTAGAAGGTTCCTCGCCCTTCCGCTATGGAAGGTGGGTAGAAATGTCTCGGGAGAGAAGAGGGGGAGTGACCGCGCGAACACAGCGCCGCGGTCCCGAAAGGTGCTTCAGAGAAACAAGTTTTTTTGAAGCCTCCCTCCTCTTCCCGCCGAAAGTCGGGGTCCTCGGCTTGAGGTTCGATGAATATCGGACTTCGCTCTGAGTTGATCTCGCACCCCCCTAAACGGCCCTCTTGTTTTGTAAAACAAGCTGGGCTGTTTTTCATTTTTATATTTTTTTACACAGCTTATACACAAGCAACGCACAGCCCATCACCAGCTTTTCACCATACTTATCATCAGAACTGTGAACAAACACCTCCTTGAAATAAAATAAAAAACAGGTAACATTGATGCCACTGCTCCGGGGGAAAAATGCCTCCCGTTCCTCTCTTGGTGGGAGGGAACGCCACGCATTCACATTAAGGAGCTCCACGGAGCTTCAGCAGATGCGTGGATAAAGGAGACACCCCCACAGGGCACGCCCTCCAATGGAGGGGTGGGGCAGGGCGCGCCGACAACGGCGACAATTATCCAAGCGACGCTTGTTCGCGCGCCCGCCCCTCGATTTCGAGGGCGCTTGAACGTACTCCGTTCGCGCCCTCAACTCTTTTCAAAATAGGATATTTGTGCTATCATAATATATAGGTATGCTGAAGTGCATGCTATGGTTTTTGTTATGTTTGCACGCATGGCTCAGTTCGTTATCAACCTTAAATTGATTCTCCTTTCTATGGGCGGCTAGCTCAGTTGGTTAGAGCGTCACATTGACATTGTGAAGGTCACAGGTTCGAGTCCTGTGTCGCCCACCATTTTCCAGGGCCGGTAGTTCACCTGGTAGAACGCCTCGTTTGCAACGAGGAGGTAAGCGGTTCGAGTCCGCTCCGGTCCAAAATGAATGAAATGAATTTTTGAACGGAAGAAGTATCCAGTGGATACTTCGGCGGACGAGAAGGGTTGCGACAACGGGAAGCAACCCCGGTGCCCGAGTCGGAGCGAGGGAGAGTCCCCGCACGAGGCGGGCAGGCGCTCCGGTCCAAAAAAATTTTTAATAAAAACATTGTGAAAACATTCTCGCGATGTTTTTTTTGTGCTATACTAAAAGAAGTTTAAATTGCCGCGTTCCTGCCTACCGCAGGCAGGCACGGGAATGACACATAACAAGGAAGGAGGTGAACGACATGCCAGCAAAAAAGAAAAAGGCGCCAGCAAAGAAAGCAGCGCCAAAGCGCAAAGCAGCAAAAAAAGCAGCGCCAAAGCGCAAAGCAGCAAAGAAAAGGAAATAAGATCGTTCTTTCTGCACGCAGAAAAACACATAATCCCGTATTCACATGAAGCGGGATTATGTGTTTTTTGTTATGTTCAAAGGTTTTCTAGTCTCATCTTCAATGTGGTCGATGAGATGCTCGCTATAAAAAATTTATACTTTTTCACTCAAATAATTCTTTCTGCGCCTTCTTCTTTGCGTGTGTAACAGCGATGCGTCCATATTCACCATCATATCCAGGAATGATGTCCACGTTACCGGCACGCATGTTCTCTATCGCATGAGCAATATCTTCTCCAACGTTCATAGAAATTTCTTCGATCGCACAATTCAACAAAACATCAAATTCTGTACCACACCTGTTGATAACTTTTTTATACATCTCTTTCACTTTTTTTGATTGTATACCAACACCAAGCGTATGCGAGATGAGTTCTTGCAATGGAATGATGTTGGTGAATGGTGTGCGAGAAATTTTTTTTATCTGTTGCTCGTCTTGATCGGCAAGATTCATAACGCGATTCAGTACGCCAACCGTTAATGGTTTTTTGCAGTGCGGGCAAATGCCATGGAGTTTTCTCGTTTGCGCAGGTTCGCAGGAAAATCCGCACAAACGATGTCCGTCCAGATGATACTTCCCCTCCTCTGGAAAAAATTCGATAGTAGAATCAAGCGACAATTCTGGCGTTTGGCGCACGCCTTCGCTTATTGAGCGAACAAGAGAGGCGTACGTCAGTGTATCGCCTGTAAACACCGTTGCCTCGCGGCCGAGTTTTTCAAGTGAGTGTGCGTCGGAGTTGGACACAAGCGCAATATCATTGAGCCCAGACAAACGCCAGTTCATGGCCGGATCTGATGAAAGCCCTGTTTCAATAGCGCGTATACGCGGAGTCAATTCGTCAAAACATTCCTCCAAAGAATCAAATCCGGAAAACGAACCGAATACCGAGAACCACGGCGTCCACGCGTGGGCGGGAATAAAAAAACAATCATCGGAAATATCAAGAATCATTCTCATGAGTTTTGTCACGTCGATTCCCAAGATGGGACGGCCGTCTGATGCGATGTTGCCGATTTTGGAAAGTGCGCTGTTAATTTTTTCAACAACAGCAATGGTTGGCGCAAAGACAATGATATGAATGCGCCGACCCTTTCCATTTTTTGAATAGATGCATGAGAGCTCGGTCGTGAGAATAAATTGCTGAGGCGCACGTACAAGAGCAGGAGAAAATTCCCCGGTAATATCATCGGCGATTTTTCGATATTCTTTTTTTAGTTCATACAAACCGTCTGATGTTTCTTCAAGTTTTTCTTTGAGTTCGCAAAACCACTGCGGATGCGTAAAATCCGCGCATGACACGACATTGATTCCCTTGATGCGCGACCACGCGGATATATGCTCAAGATCGAGACTCTTGCTGCACGCGCGCGAATACTTTGAGTGGATATGAAAGTCGGCGATGTATTTCATGTGGGAAGGGTATAGGGTTTATGGTATAGGGTTTAGTAAGGATGCGCAATACCAAAAAAACAAAAAATCACCCGCGAGGGTGATTTTTTGATAAACTGGCACTGACCTACTTTCCCGCAGAGCAGTATCATCGGCGCTGAAGTGCTTAACGACCGAGTTCGGGATGGGATCGGGTGTTTCCACTTCGCTAAAAGCACCAGAGAGATAGACCCCATTATCATGGGGCGCATGTCTCTGGAGGGCTTCAGATTTTATCTGAAGCCCTGCATATACAAAAGTCCTTATTATGGTCGAGATATATCGATCTATTAGTACGGCTCGGCTCAAAATCTTGCGATCCTTACACCTGCCGCCTATCAACCTCGTAATCTCCGAGGAATCTTATAACGAAACCTAATCTTGAAGACGGCTTCACGCTTAGATGCTTTCAGCGTTTATCCGTGCCGAACGTAGCTACCCAGCGGTGCTCTTGGTAGAACAACTGGTACACTAGAGGTTCGTTCATTGAGGTCCTCTCGTACTATCAATGAGCCTTCTCAAGTTTCAACGCCCACGGTGGATAGGAGACCGAACTGTCTCACGCATGTTAATCCTTCTGTTTCCAGATGGCATGGACTATATCTTCACCCTTCAAAAAAATTCGAAGGGGCCAACGTGTAGTCTCTACGGACCCCCCGATGGATATCGGGGTTGCCTCGGTATTCCCTTTGCCTAATGCTTTAGGGTTCACCGATATAGTTGGTGCTAGAACGATATTACTATCGCCAAACGCCGTATCGCAGATTGCGATGACGTTCTGAACCCAGCTCGCGTACCGCTTTAATTGGCGAACAGCCAAACCCTTGGGAGCTCATTTCTGTTTTCCCGCATTACTGCGGATATCAGACTATACCTTCACCATGGCATACCATGTTACCATGGTTGCTATAGGTGCGAACCGTATGATAAAAATTAATTTTATCGCATGATAATCTCCAAAAAAACTATCAATTAGTCGTTACGGGAGCTTCATTCTTTGATCATTATCGCATAGTTCCTCCGTCGACTTTTGGATCGAACGTTGAACGACGATAATGTATCCGCCAACCGCGCAATATCGTACAGATTTTTTTTAGAACGAATATCTCTCTGCAAAATTGATTGTGCGATCACAATCTGTTTTTTCTTGCAGCGAGAATATGGTGCAATCTGTTGAAGGAACATGATTATTTCTTTTTGATCTCTCGCGACCCATTCATAGGTAGTGCGATTTGATCTGATATAACCAATTCCTGTCACTGGAACTAACCACTCAACATCGTGCTTATGATATTGGGTTATCTTTACCGTAATGCGCACTCGAAAACCAAAACGCTTTTCGGCGTGTTTTTCAAGTGTCGCCATGATGGCACCGTCGCCATCTAAAAAACCTGCGATATATGCTCGGTCGACTTGGGAAAGAAGCTTTCCCACGGTATTAACCTTCATATACTCTCATTATACCTGGGACCTGCGAAGTTGCAAGCCACCCGTTATAATGGAACCATCGAAGGCCTTCACCGTTTTGGGCTCGTTTATTACTCCGACGTTTCCGTCGGAGAGAGAAGGTAAATGGTTTTCTCCACCCCCAGGATGCGATGAGCCGACATCGTACATTCTTCTATTATTACTAATAGTGTGGACTATATCTTCTTCCTGCTTTAATCCGTGCAGGAGATGGCGTATTAGCCCTTCTTACATATAAGGGCTCTGATCGTTTCCGATCAAGTCTCTACGGGGTCATTACTCAATTTTATACTTCATGGAAGGAATCACGAATTTCGCGACTATCCCCTTCAGCGTGCGCACGCTTTCTTTCATAAACCTCACTCGATAGTAGGTCTTATCTTTATTCAAGCGCGCGTTCAGTCCCATATCCTTCAAGAATGCCAGCAGGGAGCTCTGGTCTGTCGGGGTAAATTGTTGAGTGTTCAAATAGAAGTCTGAATCTCTACATTTACTTCCGTCATCCATAAACCATACCGCCAAACTTAATGGATTGAGTGTAATTGTGGGTACAACTTTCTTCCCCTCTTTATAAAAGAGGTTATAGAACTTGGTAATCTCTGGATGCTGCCGTGTGGTGAAGCGATATGCGATTCTTGAATTATTTCCTCTCCTTATTTTAGGACCGCTGGTAGAAATATTTTTCAGTATACTGTATTTCCAGTCAACGTATTCCTTCTGTATATACGAGTGATTAATTTCAAGAAGTACGTTTCGCCTTCCTTTCACAATGCGAGCGTATCCATCGCCAAGCAATGTACCTACTATTACGGATTTCTGAACTTGAGTAAGACTTCCCACGATATTGTCCATATGAGTATAGTATACCATATGGAGTTCATCGTTATAAGCCATATTTTTGGTATGACATTACTGTCATAGCACCCCGATTTCGTCGTTAAGGTGCCGAACCTTGCCGTCGCTGTGGACGCTTGGGCAAGACTAGCCTGTTCGTATTTTTTCTCTTATTCCTAAGAGTACTGACTATATCTTCATCCTCACATCACTCATGTGAGGAGTACGGCGTATTGGCCCGATATACTTCGGGCCCTCGTCCATAATGGACTTCAGTCGATACGGGGTTCTTCATCGATTTTATATCGCATACTTTGTATCATATGCGGAGCGATAATAGTACTAAGTTTTTTTGTTTCTGCTACAGAAAATTTGAGATTCATTGATCCATTTTTCTTCTTTTCGAGTTTCGGATGAAGGTCAAAATTTTCTTGAATCGCCCGTAAGAGTCGCCGCGTATCGCGATCAGTATGTTTTGAGAGATAGATATACGCGGTCTTGTCGCGTTTATAATAATATCCATCATCCATATACCATACCGCCAATACAAGCGAATCTTTTAACAATCGACTTATACTTTCTGGAATCTGCTTTGCATGATCCTGATAAAAGATCATCCGCAGCTTTCCAAATTCTGACGATGAGTGTGATTGGCATCGAATAGAATAATAGAATTTTTTCCATGTTGGATGAAAGCGCGTGAGGATGCTCGGCTTTTGCATAAACCGACGCAACTCAGAAACCTTCCAAAGAAGGTAATCCTTTTGCTGAAGCGAATGCTCCAGTCGAAGGCGCGCACTCTTTGTGCCAACACGTTGAATAAATCCATCACCCAGTACACATCCAATCACTATGTTTCGTTCACGTTGTGTCATAGTAGTTCTTGACAACGATGAAGAACTTCCCTCGGTATTACCCGTCCGATTGTCATCGGGTTTGGGCTTCACCGATATCAGCCGTTTTCGTGATCGAGCGTTGCCGCTCGATCGGGACAACAACCCTTTAAGGGTCTATCCCCGGAGTAGCTTTTATCCGTTGAGCTTCGACCATCCTATAATGGATCGTCGGATCACTAACTTCCGCTTTCGCGACTGCGCGACTTGTAGGTCTTGCAGTAAAGCTGGCTTTTGCGTTTGCACGTCTGCTTCCGTTTCCATCGGAAGTAAGCCAACCTTTGTAAACGCCTCCGTTACCTTTTAGGCATTGTGTTAATCTAACCCTTTAAGTTTATACAGCATGGCTTGATGTATGTATGGTCGCACGATTCGAGCAAAATCGTCAGCCGATTCGGCAAGAATCATGATCTGTAATCCATCTGTTTGCTTCCTCGCATGCGAGGAAAGCGCATAGCGCGATTTCAATGCATTCATCAATCGTTCGATGTCCTTTGCGTGAAAGGACTGTGTATTCAGGATTCGCGCTCTGTGATGTTTTGACTTTACCGATCCGTCATCCATATACCATACTGCGAGAGCAAGCGGAGTCAGCCATCGATGAATCAGTTTTGGCACTTTCTTCACTCCGTTTTTCTCATAGTACTGATGCGCATAGAAACGCAATGCGCCATGACTGACGGTAGAGAACCCGTAGTTTACACTTCGGATTCCTTCACGTTTTTTTATTTTTTCTCTTGGGAGTGTCAGGATCCATTTTCGAAATTCATCATAGAGCCAATCGACATATTCCTTTTGTTTGATCGAGTGTTCGATCTTCAAACGATATGTTCGACCGTTATTTTGCGTCTCGAGATGACCATCCCCCAACAGGAGCCCAAATAAAATTTCTTTTTGCCGTTTTGTCAGTGCCAATTGTTTCTTCGCGTCTTCAATAGTTCGTGAATACATACATCATGTATTTAGTTAGATCCTCAATCTGCGTCATAGGCGGTTGGTATGACACGTTTCTCCATGTTCATCGGAGTGATTGAAGTCTCAAGGTTTCCCTTGAGATCAGACTCTATCATTCCGGTATATGCTACCGGACCGACGTAGAGTCGTTGAGGAGTCCCATTCTTCTTAGAAAACGGGTTCCCTGCTGATTGTCTGCCGACGTATGTCTTCTTCAAAACATTTTTACTAAGCAGTAGTTTTGAATTTTTGCAGATGTTCCAGCATATAGTCGGTTTTCCTTCGATTACTCGAAGGGCCCCATTGCGTTAAGGCGACCGCCCCAGTCAAACTACCCACCAGATACTGTCTCCCTTGCGGATAACGCAAGTAGATCAAGAATTACAAATGCACAAGGGTGGTGTCTCATTGTTCCCTTGCGGGTCCCACCTACACTGAACAGGTGCATCCATAATCCAATATCAAGTTGTAGTAAAGCTTCACGGGGTCTTTTCGTCCAGCCGTGGGAAAAGAGCATCTTCACTCCTCTTGCAATTTCGCCGGGTCCCTTGTTAAGACAGTTATTTAGTTGTTATGCCATTCGTGCAGGTCGGAACTCCACAGTTCATCATGTTGCCATAATGGCAGACTATACATTCATCTTCCTGTCATCCGTAGGAGACTCTCCATTGTATATCGCCTCGCTCCAAGACCATTCATCTGATAGGCGCGTGTGATGATTATTTTTAAACCATCGCTCGTTCTGTGTTGCCGCTTCAATACATTGGCACAGATTGATCGCCATGTCTCAAAGTCATGATACTTTGATGAGCGAAGGGGATACTGTTCGAAGTGTGGAATAATCTTTTCACAAAGATCGTTAATGTTTCGAACTTCATATTTGTATGTTCCGTCGTGGATATTGAATCGGATTGTCCCGCATCCAAAGAAGTCTTTGAGGTCATCAAGAACCACTTTACTTCTTTGGTGCTGACTAATCGTGAAGCTTGGACGCGTTTCGACGCCAAGAAGAAATTTTTTCCGTATCGAAAATGATACGAGAAAACTTCCTTCACCATCAACAAACCCTGAAACATACCATGGATTGAGCTCCATAGATTGACTTATTTACTTAGGAAGAGTCGGCGTGTTACCTCTGCTCATTGCAGAAGTCTTCTCTTTCGAGGCAGTCGTTACGGGGTCAAGTCCGATTGACATCGGACCGACTTCCCACGGTATTATCCATATATTATATCATAGTATGGACTTCACCGTTATGAGCCGATTTACATGTATCGCGTCACCACGATACTCGGGCAAGTTCTCTCCGACCAAGGAGGAACATGTGTTCACCCGACAAGGAATTTCGCTAGCCGCTTCCTTTGTGCGACGAACTCTCTCTTCACCCATTTATACTATCATTATAGCATAAATGGGGCACGGCGTAGAGTTTCTGGAGGGTCCGATTGACGTCGGACTTCCCTGCTGATTGCCCAAGGCATTTGGGTTTCCAGCATATAGCCATGTTTTGACCATTTCCATATTACTATGGAATGAGGCAGCTTTTTCTATTTACCCATTCACTATAACGGTCCCAGTCCTTCTCGATTCCACCATTGTGAAATCGAGAACCTTAGGACCCTTATAGTTAGGGCCGGCGTTCATCAGCGCTTCAGTTCAAAGCATTCCAGATAAATCCAGTCAACTTCTCCCTTTAACGTTCTGACACTGGCCAGGCATCAGCCCCTATACATAGCCTTTCGGCTTAGCAGAGACCTATGTTTTTGGTAAACAGTCACTAAATAAACGTTAGCTGCGCCCGGCCTAAAGGCCGGGGAGGCATATCCCGAAGTTACGCCTAGCTTTTTTGCCGAGTTCCTAAACAAGGGTTCTCCCGTACACCTGAGTATACTCAACCCGTCCACCTGTGTCGGTTTGCGGTACGAGTGCTCACCAGTTAACTCGTGGGGTGCAGGAACTAATCCAGTATCGTTTGAGCGATATTGTTCTGTGTCCATATTCAAGGCGCGAGGAGCGACACGATGTAAATGCATCGTTAGCGATCTCGCAACACAGAATATGGCACAGAACAAATCGCCCGAAGGGAGACTAAAAAATGGCCGATTTTTTTGTTGCTCCTCCTCGAAGTACTACTCAGTACTCCTTTGTCGTCGCGCCTCGAAATCGTCTCATTTTTTAGCCTCTCAAGACAATGCTGGATTAGTTCCTGCACCCCTGGGCTTTTCTAGGCTTCTCCGTCTCCCGGCTTGCAGAATATCGCTATTCCGCTCGATCCCATACCTTACGATATGGTCTGCGCGTATAACCAAAACACGCCCGGAACGTGGAAAAGCGTCCCCCATCGAAACTGATGAGCAGTTCAGGAATATTAACCTGATATCCATCGGCTACCCCTCATTAATCAAGGACTCACCTTAGGATCGACTAACCCTGGGTCGATTTGCGTTGCCCAGGAATCCTTGGACTTTCGGTGTTGAAGGTTTTCACTTCAATTTTTGCTACTTATGCCAACATTCGCACTTCTGTACGCTCCACCATTTTTCACAAAACAGCTTCATCGCCTACAGAACGTTCCTCTACCGCCCAGGCCTAAAGGCCTGGGCCCATATCTTCGGTACCACGTTTGAGCCCCGATATATTTTCGGCGCGCGGCAACTGGACCAGTGAGCTATTACGCTTTCTTTAAATGATGGCTGCCTCTAAGCCAACATCCTGGTTGTATAAGTCGCGACACCACCTTTTACACTTAACGTGGATTTAGGGACCTTAGATGATGATCTGGGCTGTTCCCCTTTAGACGGACGGACCTTAGCGCCCATCGTCTGACTCCCGCTGTATAGCATTTCCAGTATTCGGAGTTTGGTTGGGGGCGGCAGGATTTCTCCACCCGACCCCATTCAGTGCTCTACCCCTGGATGCCACAACGAGGCTAGTCCAAAAACTATTTCGAGGAAAACAAGCTATTACCGAGTTCGATTGGAATTTCTCCCCTAACCTCAGCTCATCCCCATGCGTTGCACGACATGTGGGTTCGGGCCTCCTCCGACCTTTCGGACGGACTCACCCTGGCCAAGGCTAGCTCACCCGGTTTCGTGTCTTGTGCATGCTGCTTCTTGAGGGTGTAGGGTTCAGGGGTCAGGGTTTAGATTGCGGTGACCGCAACCCTCTACCCTTTACCCTAAACCCTTTACCCTCAAATGCGCCCCATTCAGACTCGGTTTCCCTTCGCTTCCTCCGCTTCATGCGGATTAAACTTGCAACATACAGCAAACTCGTTGGCTCATTCTTCAATAGGAACGCCGTCACCCCCGGATTACTCCGAAAGCTCCGACTCCTTGTAAGCACACGGTTTCAGATACTATTTCATCGGCCTCCCGGCCTGCTTTTCACCTTTCCCTCACGGTACTTGTTCACTATCGGTCGTCAAAAGTGTTTAGCCTTACCAGATAGTCCTGGCGGATTCCCGCTCGCTTTCACGAGGCGCGCGGTACTTGGGAACACATACGACAGATTGGAAGATTGTTTTTGCATACGGGGCTTTCACCCTCTTTGGCAGGCCTTCCCAGACCTTTCTCCTAACAATCCGCCGCTCTGCATGGTTGGATCAGCAACCACATATATGCGTCCCGCTACCCCAAAAAAACCTATAGCCCGATCGCCTTCCCTCACAACTTGAAATCTTCCTTGCGGAAAAAACCTTATCATGAGTTAGAGTTTTCTTGGTTTTGGCTCTTCCCTTTTCGCTCGCCACTACTCGGGGAATAAACTCTTGTTCTCTTTTCCTCCGGCTACTGAGATGTTTCACTTCACCGGGTTGTCCCCCCGACGTACGTCGGGGTACCACGATCTTCCATCGTGGTGGGTTTCCCCATTCGGAAATCCTCGGATCACAGGTTGCTTGCCACCTTCCCGAGGCTTATCGCAGGCTGCTACGTCCTTCATCGTCTTTTGACGCCAAGGCATCCTCCGTGTGCCCTTAACTATATCTCGACCATAATCAAGACTTTTGCTCATATCCGCCGCGCAAATACGGCAGTATGAACGTGTATACGTTTGAACTATGCTCTTTTCGTTTACTTTCTATTCAATTCAATTGTCAATGTGCGCTCTCTTTTTTAAGGAGAGTGGCGGGGGATTGAGCCTTTCTATCTCCCGTCACCATCCTCAAGCGTCAATTTTTTCTAAAGACAACAAAAAAACCGCCGGTAAGCGGTCTCATGAGGCGATTAGTCGTCTCGTTCAAGGCCCCTTACGTGTGCTTCTTTTTACTTTGTAGCAATCGAAACATTCGTTTTTAAGAGAAAATCGTTGAACGAGACTGATGCGTCTCTCCTTGTTATTAAAACAAGTATTGCCATTATAGATGATAATAAAGGGATGTCAAGCCCCTATTTATAGGAAAAAATTTCCTCTGCTGTGCATGAAATGGGGATATTTTGGGGAAAAATATGCTCCTGAGAGGACTCGAACCTCTAATCCCTTGCGAGAACAGCGTTCTAAGCGCTGCGCGTATGCCAATTCCGCCACAGGAGCAAATATCTTTGTATGTTTTGTTATATCACAAATACGAAAAATATGGTATACTATGTGTGGTGTATTTAATGCCTGTGGAAAACTCGAAATCATAAAGATAATTTTATGATTTCACCCTGAGCATAGCCGAGGGGTTTCTTTTGAATTTATGATTGCAGATATCTCCTTTCTTGAGCGCCGCATAGAAGTGAAACAAAAACTGGCGCAAAAAAAATTCCGAGGGCAAAAACGCACCCCGGTTTATTCTCTGCTTGCCTTAATCGTTATGATTACCGGCACGCTGGGAAGTTATTTGACACTTTCTTATGCCGCAACATCAATACGCCGCAGCCCGCTTGTGTTTCAGGGAAGGATTACTGACGCGAACTATGTTCCGATTGCTGATTCAACAACGCGGAGAATGGTCTTTCGCATCTATAACGCTGCAACTGCGGGAAATTGCCAATGGTCAACAGGAAACGCTGCTGACACGGCAGAAGCAACAAACTGCGCCATTGATATCACGCTCGCCGGAGACAACGCCGCGGAAGACAATGCTTCGGTTGCGACGACAATCACACGTGGCGTGTTTTCAGTGCCGATTGGAGACACTGGCTATCATGCGAATATGCGCGCGCTTCGCCTTGACTTTAACAACGCGGCAAACGAAGTATATTATATTGAGATAAGCGTCAAAAATTCGAGCGGGGAGTATGAAACCCTTTCCCCGCGCATACGCATCGGATCGAGCGCGTATGCGTACAATGCGGATGAACTGGACGGAATCACGTCAGCGTCATTCGCACAATTGGTCGGACAGGCAGGAGGACAAATACTTATCGGCGGAACAGCGACAACTGACGATTTGACATTGAGAACCACATCTGGAGCGGGCGAAAGCGGCGCTGACATGATTTTTCAGGTTGGAAACAATGGCGCGACAGAGGCGATGAGGATACTAAATGGCGGGAACATAGGCATAGGCGATACGTCGCCTGATTCACTTCTGAATATTCAGTCTAGCGCGGCCGAGAATAATGGCATCATCGTTTCCCAAACAAATGCCGGGGATTATGATCCGTTCATACAATTTGAGCTTACGGACGGCACTGCGTCGTATACCATGGGCATTGATGACAGCGTTGCTGGCGACCCATTCAAAATTTCAACAACCGCACTCGGGTCTGGAGATCTTCTTACAATTGATTCAAGAATAAACACTTCCGGAGTTAGCGCATTTTCGTTTACCACTCCATTTCATACAGCAGGCATTACAAGCGTTTCAACGGCAGAATATACAACGCTTACTGTCACGCCGCCCGTTATTCTGCTCTCAGGACAAACACAAGTAACATCGCAAATGGATTCAATCGTATTCAGCCAGCCAACCGTTTCAGACGCGCAAGCAATCACTGTAGATGATGCGGCGCTTCTCACGCTCCAAGGAGCGCCACTGGGCCAAACAGGAGTTACGATCAGTGATTCATACGCTCTAAAAATAAACACCGCGACTGCCGGGGGAACCACTCGAACATATGGTCTGTATGTGGATGCGATGACAGGAGGCGTGGGTACGCATTATGCGGCCGCGTTTGCAAGCGGCAATGTCGGAATCGGCACGGCAACGCCAGGGCAAAAATTATCCGTTGCTGGAACTTTTGGTATTTTAGAAGGTGGGGCGTCACCAACTTATTATACCATCTTCCAGGGTGGAGATCAGGCCGCGAACTTAACCTATACGCTCCCTTCAGCCGATGGAACGAACGGACAAGTCCTCGCTACAAATGGCGGCGGCACATTAAGTTGGACCACATCATCAGCTGGTTCTTCTTGGTCGCTTTTGGGCAATGCGTTTTCCGGAACAGAAAAATTGGGTTCAACGAACGATTACTCCGTTGTAATGATCAACAACAATACCGATAGATTCCGCTTCACTACCAAAGGACAAATCGAGATATTAAGTTCAGCGGAATCTGTATTGATTGGCGAGGAAGCCGGGAAAAATCAAGACAACTCGGCAGGTAGGTATAATGTTTTCGTTGGACGCCAGGCCGGTCTTTCCAACACCACCGGCTCTGAGAATGTAGCAAGCGGATATCAAGCCCTTTATTCAAACACAACAGGCACTTATAACACGGCAATCGGACCTTACGCCCTTTTGTTAACCACTACTGGAACTAGAAACACGGCAAGCGGATTCGAGGCCCTTCGTGGTAACACCACAGGCTATGATAACACAGCAAACGGGTATGTAGCGCTTCGTTCCAACACCACAGGCTATCATAATGTCGCAAGCGGACGCGGAGCGCTTTATTTAAACACCACGGGTTATCAGAATGTAGCAAACGGATTTGAAGCGCTTTATTCAAACACCACAGGCACTTATAACACAGCAAACGGATATCAGGCGCTTTATTCAAACACCACAGGCACTTATAACACAGCAAACGGGATTAGCGCCCTTAGTGGCAACACCACTGGCAGCAATAACATCGCGATTGGCGTTGGCGCAGGCGATAACATTACCTCTGGTTCAAATAATATAATAATTGGTTTTAGTGTTGATGCGCCGGTTGCCACAAACAGCAACCAACTTTCCATTGGCAACCTTATCTTTGCCACGGGCGGCTTTGGCACAGGAACTACTATTGGAAGCGGCAATGTCGGTATTGGCACGGCAACACCGCAAAGCACCCTCCAGGTAGATGGGGGATATATTCAGTTTGATTTTGTTACAGTCGCGCCCAATGCCGCAGATTGTGATGACGCAGCTGAAGCGGGACGTGTCATTGTTTTTGCAAATGGCGCAGGCGCCGCGCAACTCTATGTCTGTGATTCTGATGATGGCGATGGCAGCCCAGGCTGGGTCACGAAGTAATAGCTATGTTCGACATCGGATGTCGAACATAATGTAACATGCGTTTCCTCACTCAAAAGAAACTTTTTGTTATTAGTATCGTCATAATACTTGCGTTGCCAGAATTTGGGAATGCGCAATTGTCGTCCGATAGTTTCCGCGTGACATCTGATTCGGTCAACTGCGGCGGGGGGGGCAGTACATCAAACAGCTTTGCGATCTCCTCAACCATTTGCGAGCCCTCTGATGCGCGGACGCTTACCTCGACGAGCTTTGTTGCTGAATCGGGTTTCCAATATATGGAGGACACACCGTTCATCACCGTTTCCCTCCTTAACGCTGCGGGAAGCGCGGCAAAAAATTCGATCGCTTACGGTTCGATGACCCCGACGAGCGGAACAAAAAGTGACAGTATCCTTGTCAGGGTCACGACCAATGCCGCCAATGGATATGTTGGCTCAATACTCTCCGACGGTCTCCTTCGTACTGGGTCAAGCTCCATCGATTTTTCAATCCAAAACGTTGCGGATGGGTCGGTCGACGGGTCGGCAAACGGTTCTCCATCAGGGGAATCGGGCTTTTCGGTCTCAAGCTCTGATACCACAAATTGCACCCGCCCTTCCGGCGACCAGGGAATTGTGACAAGCGGGACGCCATTCGCCACCTGCACCACATGGAAAACCCAATCCGACAACACACTCACTTTCAAAGCCGCTGTTTCGTCCAATAACTTGTCCGGGTCGTATTCTCAAAACCTTACAATTGTCGTTACAGGATCCTTTTGATGGACATATTTCGTCCACAGGCACCTCTTTACAGAAAAAAACAGATGGCTATAATACCGATACGCTAAAAATGCGTATTTTTATTCTTTTCTGCACACCCCTATGGCGTATGCAAAGGTAGGCACTGAGGAGGAGTCCAATATAAAGGATCAATGGTCTGTAATGCTCGATCGTGTCCTCGAGTGGTCGTTTGTCGGTCTTGTTTTTTTAATGCCCCTGTTTTTCTTGCCCCTCACAACGGAAGCGCTTGAATTAAACAAGCAAATGCTTCTTTTTGTCGGCGCGTTGTGGCTCGGCCTTTTGTTTACAACCCGCATTGTCGTTACCGGCCATATCGAAGTAAGGCGCTCGCCCCTCTATTGGGGATTCCTTGGCATGCTGGTCGCATGGATTCTGGCAACTGTTTTTTCTTCATATCCCTATAACAGCGTTATCGGCCTTGAGCGCCAGGAGTTTGTAAGCCTTGCCTCAATCGTCGCGCTTCTTGTTATCACCTTTATCGTTGGCAACACCGGCACGCCGCGTATTGCCAATAAGACGGTATGCGCTCTTCTCTGCTCGACAACGCTTGTTACAATCATCGGCGGATTTCACATGTTTGGCGTTTCGCTCTTCCCTTGGGATTTCACAAAAGTTTCCGCCTTTAACCCTGTCGGCCTCTATGTTCTATGGGGTGTTCTTGCAACTATAACGCTCGTCATGGCGGTAACGGAAATAATTCGCGTCTCCCTTGTCGAATCAAAGAACAAAGCGCTCACCACCATTCTTCTTGCGCTCTATTCCGTACTGCACCTCGTACTTCTTATCATGTTTGACAACACGGTCCTCTGGCTTGCACTCGCCGTTGGCCTTGTCATTTCGTTGGTTGTCCTCTATCTCAAGCTCCCGCAGAACCAAAAGGTTAGCTGGTTGATGCTTCCATGC
Organism: Candidatus Uhrbacteria bacterium; assembly: GCA_016206155.1. Classification (GTDB taxonomy): domain Bacteria; phylum Patescibacteriota; class Patescibacteriia; order JACQRZ01; family JACQRZ01; genus JACQSC01. The sequence goes on from JACQSC010000004.1 coordinate 124,965, forward strand.
TTTCTGGTTGTCTTTGCTATCACCATGACAATTGTGAATCCTCCGCGCTTTGTCACTCTGCCGATTGTTGCCATGCCATCTCTGCAAGCGAGCGCAGACATCACCCTCGGCGCCCTCAAGGAATCTCCGGCTTTGGGAATCGGGCCAGGCAACTTTTTGAGCGCCTTCACGAAAAATCGCCCCGCAGAACTCAACAGGGTAAGCCTCATGGATCTCTGGACATCACGCTTTGACCAATCAAGCTCATACTTCCTTACCAAGGTGGCGGAAACCGGCGCTGCTGGACTCATCGCAATGCTTGCGCTTATCCTGTTGGTCATCTGGCAGGTTCTTGCCTACCTTAAACGCGAGGATCTCAACGAAACAACGCTCTCATTTGTGGGAGCCATATCAGCCCTTGGCGCCATGGGGGTTGCCGTTGTCCTTCTCCCCTCAAACATGACCGTTACATTCGTCTGGTGGCTGCTCATTGCGCTCGTCCTTCTCTTTACAGCACAGCCGGGGAAAGTACTGTCAGGAAGCCAATCAAACAAATTCGTTATTCTTTCTTCCGTTGTACTGTATACGCTTGTCATGCTTGGCTTTGTCGGCATCCTCTTTGCCGGCAATCGCTACCGAGCGGACATGGCGTTTGCCAATGCCATGATTGTCGACCGCAAACTTGCCGTCGATGTATCCAAGCGCGGCGAGGCCGCAAAACCCGAAGAGATCGATTCGCTTATTCGAGGAATCGGGGACGCAATTGCTATCGACCAGAACAATCACCTCTATCCGCGGGCACTTTCTCAGGCGATCAACTATAAACTATCGCGCGTAATTGCGAGCGCAAAATCAGAAGATGAAGCGCGTGCGGCGCTCCAAACGCTCCCTCAGCAGGCGATTGCCGCGGCAAATCGCTCGGTTGCGCTCAACTCAAAGGATGTGCGCAATCATGGCAACGTTGCGCGGGTATACCAATCCATCTTGCCGTTTGCCAATGACGCGGAAAAGCTCGCGCTTGAATCATACAAAAAAGCCGCAGAGCTTGACCCAACCAATCCTGTCGCGCGCTTTGACCTCGCGCGCCTGTATTTGGATAGCGCAGTGCTCCATAAACGCCGAGCAAACGTAAAAGACGTAAAGGAGGAGGTCAAGAAAAAGGAAACAGATGCAATGAATGCCGCTCTTGGCGAGGCGGAAAAATACCTCAATGAAACGCTTGAGTTAAAACAAGACTTTGCGCCGGCCTACTTCCACAAGGCAACAATAGAATCAGAGCGCGGACGCAAAGAAGAGGCGCTGAAACTGCTTGATACCGCTCTTGTGGTCAATGCCCGCCTCGCAAAGTTGCGCAGCGCGGATGAGGGACTTTTCTATCTCACCGGCCTTGCCTATGCGAGTCTGAACGAAAAGGATCGCGCGTCAAACGCATTCCGCGCCGCATTCACGCTACGCCCAAACTACCAGCTGGCACTCTGGAACTACTCGATATTACAGCTTGACAAGGGTAACAAGGACGAAGCAATTGCCGCATTGGATCGCATCCTGCAATATGACCCGGAGAACAAGACCGTGAAGGAACAGCTTGAGAAGATCAAGTCCGGGAAAACCGATGCGAAAGAAGCGCCAAAGGAAGGTGAAAAGAAAAAATAATAGCGCGCAAAAAAGAACCCCGTGTGATTCGGGGTTCTTTTTTTGTTCTATCTTCCTGGCGGGGGGTAGAGGAATCGAACCTCTCTCTTCGATTTTGGAGATCGAAATTCTGAACCGATGAACTAACCCCCCATAATAAACAATAGGGTATAGGGTTGAGATTATTTCGTCAAATTTTTTGCCGCCCTCAATACATTCTCCATCAATACGGCGACCGTAAGCGGCCCAACGCCGCCGGGGACTGGTGTGATAGCCCGTGCCTTCCTTGACACCGACGCAAAGTCAACGTCTCCAACAACTTTTTTCCCATTCTTAGTAATCCCAACGTCAACGACTACCGCACCTTTTTTAACCATTGTGCCGGCTAAATATCCCGCTCGTCCCACTGCCGTGATTACAACATCTGCCTCACGCGAAAGCTGCATGAGCCGTGCCGCGCGGCTATGCACGAGCGTCACAACCGCACCCTGATTAAGGCAGTGCGCGCTAATCTGCCGAGCAAAAAACCCGTCGCCAATGACGACGACATCTGATGTCTCAAGCGACTGACCTGTTGAGCGAATAAGCCTCAAGACCGCTTCTGGTGTCGGAGGGGGAAATGGCAGCGGCTTATTCAAAAAAAGTTTTGCAAGGTTGTCGGGATGAAAACAATCAATATCCTTTTCCGGTGCGATGTGATGAGCGACCTCATCAAGAGCAATATGCGGCGGAAGAGGCACCTGAAGAATAATGCCGTGAATGTTCTTGTCCTTGGAAAGCGCATCGAGCGCGGCAATAACTTTTTTTTGTGATGCGTTTTTTGGAAGCTGCACTTTTTTAAAATAAAAACCAAGCTCATTCGCCATCTGCCCTTTTCGTCCAACATACAGCACCGAAGCGGGATCCTCACCGACCAGGACCGCGGCAAAACCCGGCCGTGCTTTTATTTTTTTTGCTCGCCGTTTAATATCATATTTTAATGTGTCGGCAATTTTTTTTCCGTCGATGACCATTTTAAGTAAATGAAGGTTGAATACTTGGTCCGTGTAAGTAGCATGGAGGAATTTGACATGATAGTCAACACCTTAGTCAAAAACGTCCGCCGCTTTGCATTTCTTTAATATGCCGCTTAAGACTGCACGCATTGCAATGATTGAGCGTGCTAAGATAGGATTGAATCGCGCTGCGCACATACGGCTCCTTCACAACTCCGGCTTTTTGTCCTTCGACCATGTGGGCGATCTTTTTCAGCACTCTCTTCTTCGTTCGTACACGAAGCACAACGTGGCATGGAAAAAGAACATAGCCAAGAAAGTCGATTCCATGAGAAAACTTTCTCACATGTACCTTGCTTGGGTGTAACTCGAGACGAAGACGATCATCTATAAACGTGTTGATGGATGATATGAATCCAACAAGCTGCTTTTTATCATGACTTACTACCACAAAATCATCGCAATAACGAACATAGTTTGGTGCCTTAAGACTATGCTTCATGAACACGTCAAGCTCATTGAGATAGATGTTGGCAAACAATTGGCTTGTCACATTACCGAGTGGTATGCCTTTTCCTCTTTGTCCTGCAAAACTACCGATGATTGCTTGGAGCAAGGAAAGAGTTCGCTCGTCTTTAATATGCCGCTTCAAGAGCTTCAAAAGTATTGAATGATCAACCGAATCAAAAAACCTTCGTATATCACATTTCAAAACATAGGGTATCCGCGTATTATTTTTTCCTTCCTTTCTTAAAAATACTTGCAGTCGCCGTATCGCTCGATGCGCGCCCTTACCCACGCGGCAAGAATAGGAATCAAAGATAAACGATCGGTCAAACATTGGATACAGCGTCCGAAAAACAGCGTGATGCACAACCCTATCGCGAACAGACGCTTTATGGATATGGCGCACCTTTGGATCAACAACGAAAAATGACGTATACTGTCCATGACGATAAGCACCTCGAACAAGCTCTTGATGGAGCGAGAAAATAGTATCCTCCAGATGGAGATCGCGGACATGTATTTCGCCTCTACTCCATTTCCCTCGCACAAATTCACGCCACGCGATAAAAAGATTTTCAAGACTTACTATCTCATCAAATAACCTATGAGTATTACCCCCCCCCCCAACGATTTCGGAACTGTTCCGGTTATTCATAAAGCATCGGAATGGTATAAAGCCATTTATACATTCTCCTCAAAAATATCGAAAAAAGATCGCTTTGGTATTTATCTGAAAATTGAACACGGGGCGCTCGAACTGATCGACCTTCTTCTTGTCGCCGCGTTAGAAGACAAAGATAAAAAATATCTTCCCCTCCGTAACGCGCGCCTCAAAACAGAATCATTAAAGCGGCTTATAAGAATCTGTTATGAAATAGGAGTCGTAGACCTCAAACACTATATCAACTTTGAATACCCACTTCAAGAAATATCGAAAATGATCAATGGTTGGATAAAATATCTCCGATAGCAAAAGAGCTCCGCGCGGAGCTCTTTCATATCAAGGAGATTGCCTGGCGAGCGCGCAGATTCTCGTTCGCATTACCGGGGTTGTTCCAGTTGACGTTGAGCTTGCCGTCACTGTTCGTGTTCACGTTCGGAACATTACCGTCGCTATTGCGCGACCCAGCACATGATGCATGATTCCATCCGCTATCACCGGCTGTTCTTTTTCAAAAACACCTGTGTTCTCCAAACATCTGTCTGGATTTTTTTACAAAGCATCGCGAGTTTTGTGCTCGCAAACCTTCCGTAAAATCATGCACGCAGTTTCCTTGATAACCGTAGGGCAAATCGCTATCCTGGATTGGACCGATTGTATAAGCCATAGTGTAATGGTATACAAGCAAGAATAAAAAGCAAGAGACCCGAGCGTAAAACGTCGGGTCTCGATAGAAGTTCTTGCGCTCGCCTCCACGAACGCAAGAAAAAAGGGGAAAGGGTTACAAGGAAACTGCCTGGCGAGCGCGCAGATGCACGAGCGCATCACCGGGGCGGATCCAGTGGACGCGGAGCTTGCCGTCACTGCGCGTGTCCACGCTCGGAACATTACCGTCGCTAAGGCGCGACCCAGCACACAACGTAACGTTCACCACGTCGAGGCGCTTCCCGGTTTCCCGAAAAAACGCCAAGTTGTGGATCAGGCACTCGAGTAGAGTTTCGGTCGTGATGCCGCGTTCGGCAATTTGATCCGCCGACGTGTTCTTGAGCTCCTCGTCGGCTTCAGCCCCATCACGCACCCAGATCGCGTAGGACCCATTTGAGGTGTCCCGTTCGTTCTGAATGATGACCTCGTCAAGAGATGTCTCCGTGTACTTCCACGACCCGAACGCGGTCTTGCACTGCTGGTACGCCCCTTCAATCGTGACACCACTGGCGATCACGAGGAGCCGCCATTTGCCCTGATCGGGCTGTGGCGGGATATTCTTCTCAGCCAGATTCACTGCGAGTCCGAATTCCTTTTCGTAAAACTCGCCCCACGGATCAAGAAGAGTTGGACTCCTCAGAAACCGCGCCATCATGGCACGGGTGATCCTTCCGGCATCGCTCTGAGCGATTAGCTCAGCGATTTGTCCGGTCGTGATCTTCGCCATTTTTTCATCTCCTTCACCAATCCGGTAATAAGGAAAGACATCGCGCGCTAACGCAACATCCGCTTCCGTAAACCGAAAAGGCAAACACGGCCAGAATCCCTGCTCCAGCCTTGTAACCAATACGAAAAGAAAAATATCAAATACTATTCAAAAGTCAAGGCATGCATATCGCCCCAGTTCGCGCCTACTTTCACATCCGCCACGAGTGGCGCAGCCAACGCAACAACACTCTCCATCTCCTTCTTGATGAGGGACGCGAGCTCTTGTTCCATACCTTTTGGAATCTCAAACACCAACTCATCATGAACCTGTAAAATCATTCCTCCTTTTGTCATCCCGGCGGGAGGCCAGCTTGCCCGGCTCTGCCGGGGGATCCAGTTCGTAAAATGTTTCTCTATTTCAATCATCGCGAGCTTGATGATATCTGCGCCTGTCCCCTGAATAGGCATATTGATGGCGGCGCGCTCTGCGGCGGCACGAACCTGAAACATCCCAGAGGAAAGCTCTGGAATATACCTGCGCCGCCCAAACATCGTTTCGACATATCCGGCTTTTCTCGCCTCGACAAGCGTCCTATCCATATACTCCGCAATCCCGGGATACACGCTAAAGTACCGATCAATAAAATCACGCGCCTCATCCTGCGAAATCCCCGTACTTCGAGCAAGGCCATGCGGCCCCATACCATAGATAATGCCAAAATTAACCTCCTTCGCCGCTCTTCGCATCTGAGGGGTTACATCCTTGATATCAACGCCCTGCACCGCTGAGGCAGTCATGGCATGAATGTCTTTCCCTTCGCGAAACGCGGAAAGCATTGCTTCGTCTTTTGCAAATGATGCCACAATACGCAGTTCAAGCTGGGAATAGTCAGCGGCAAGCAATATATATCCTTCTTGTGCAACAATGCTTTTTCGAATTTCGCGACCCATTTCCGTACGAATCGGAATGTTTTGAAAGTTCGGATCAGATGAAGATAACCTACCCGTCGCTGCAATCGTCTGATTAAATGACGTATGCACACGTCCCGTCGTCACATCAATCAACTTTGGTAGTGCGTCGACATACGTATTTGCGAGCTTGGCGCGCTCGCGGTATTCAAGAATTTCATCGATAATCGGGTGAAGCCCACGCATCTTCTCAAGCTCCGACGCCGCGGTTGATATGCCTGTCTTGCCCTTCTTTAATTTCGGTGCATTGATCGCAAGTGTTTCAAACAATACTTTCTTGAGTTGAATGGGGGAGTTGATGTTAAACTCCTCGCCGGCGAGCGCATGAATATTTTTTACCAATCCCGAGAGTTCTTTGTGGAGCTTGGCAGACAGCGTGTTCAAAAAATCAACATCGATCTTCACACCCCGCCGCTCCATGCGCGCCAAAATGGGAATAAGGGGAATTTCAAACTTCTCACACACAGAAAGAAGGTTCTCTGTTTTGAGTTTTTCCATCACACGACTGCGCAATCGCCATGTATAGTCAGCATCCTCGCACGCATATTCGGACAACTGCTCAAGTGGAACGTCGGCCATGGAAATCTGCTGCTTCCCTTTTCCGATCAATAATTCAATCGAAATCTTTTGATGGCCAAACTCTTGAAAGCTCATGGCGTCCAAGCTGTATGCCCTCCCGCCGGGATTTTCGACATAGGCGCCCACCATGGTGTCCATCTCAATGCCGGATAGTTCAATGCCGACATTGTGTAACACGTGCAGGTCGTATTTAATGTTATGCCCTGTTTTCTTAACGCCGAAATCATCAAGAATCGCTTTCAGTGCGCCTCTGTGAGTCTTGGAGGCGAGCTTCCAGGGAAGGAAAAAAGCAGTACCATCCTCAAATGAGAAACTAACACCAACCAACTCCGCGCGCAGAGCGTTAAGGCTTGTTGTCTCTGTGTCAACGGCAAAGTGCCGCACGCCGGAAAGTGTCTTCAGGAATGCATCGATCTTCTCGGTGGTGTCCAGCAGCTGATAATGAGAAAATGGGGTCTGGCTCAATTTCCGCAAGGAATTTGTGCCTGACCCCATTTTCTCGAAGCCTTGCGCGAAGGCTGACTGGAGGCGGGGAATGAGTGTTCGAAATTCTAGCTCCTGAAAAAGCGGTATGAGCACGTCGCCGTGAGGCGCTTTCAGCGCCGAGGCCTCAATGTCAAAATCAATCGGTACATCATATCGAAGCTGAACCAATGCATAGCTCATTGCAAAATCCTCGGCATGAACTTTAAGAAGCGAATGCACCTTTGCTTTGATTGTCGGATCCCCTTGCTGCACAGCATCTTCAAGAGCCTCGCGGGAAGGAAATTGCTTCACAAGCTCTATTGCGGTCTTCTCGCCAATGCCCTTCACGCCCGGAATATTGTCAGAAGGGTCTCCACGCAGCGCTTTATAGAGAGTAAGATCGCGGGGCATAAGCCCGTCGTACCGTTCGCGTACCGCCGCTTCGTCAAATATCGTTGTTTCAACGATGCTCTTTTTTAACGTATACACTTTTGTGTGATCGTCAACGAGCTGGAGGGTGTCCATATCACCGGTAACGATAACCGTCTCTGTGTCCGGATGGTCATGCGCCATTCGCCGCGCGAGTGTCGCAATGATATCATCGGCCTCAAACCCATCTTTTTCAAATATGGGGATACCGAATCCGTGAAGAATTTGCTTGATGCGATCAATTTGATCGTAAAGCTCTTGGGGCTGTTTTACGCGCGTTGCTTTGTATGCTTTGTATTGTTCGTGTCGAAACGTCGGACCCTTTTTGTCAAATGCAACAACGCAATATGCCGGTTCGAGCTCCTTGAGCGCCTTCATCAGAATCTGAGTAAAGCCGTATACGGCGTTAACAACCTCTCCCTTTTGTGTTGTCAGCGGCGGTAATGCGTGCCATGCGCGATGCAACAACGCATTGCCGTCGATGATCATGAATCGTTTGTTCATAAATTGGAGGCCACGACCGGAATCGAACCGGTGCGATAGCTGTTTTGCAGACAGCCGTGTTACCACTTCACCACGTGGCCAGAATATTTCAAAAGTATATCACCGCATGCAAAAAAAGAGAAACGTGGTCTGGCTCGCGTATGGGGTCTGGCTCAGTTTTTGTTACTGCGTATGGGGTCTGGCTCAGTTTTTGCTACTGCAAAATCTGTGCCTGACCCCGTTCCACCGTTCCCCGTTCCACATGCGTGCCTGACCCCTATTTTCTTTGTGTTAGAAATTAACGGCAACCTGAGTCTCTGAAGGCTGCGTTATTGTTTTCTGCTGGTTGTGGAGAACAACAATGTGAGCTCGCTTTACGCCGAATTGCTTTGCGCGCGTGCGAGAGGTCATCCAAACATCAACACGATTTGAATACCGTGTGTTCATCCTATCCTGTACAACGAATTCTTTGTCACCAAAAAGCTCCGGAATTGTTACCCGCGTGCCAAAGGGGAGAAAGTTTGCGGCGATAACGTTTTCGGTGTTGTGCGCACAAACGTTAAAACCGTTAGCGGTAATACAGGGGGTAGCGTCGGTTTGGTCTCGGGTGCTCGAATATGCGGTAATAACCGTTTTCGTTGTGCGTGGCGAATTGCTTTTTGCAACGGGGCTCTGTTTTTTGTTCAGACCCAAGAGACGCGCCCTTCGCGCCCCTTCACGTACCGCAAAGACGTCGTCCCGATAGGGAACGGTGCGATTCTGGTCTATTCTAACGGCAAAAACCATGGGGCCCGCTGCAGTGCTCCCTGCTGCCGAGACGGCCAAAAGCGAGGCTTGGGGCAGATGAAACTGCACCAAAATGCTTATAATGATAGGAAAAACGTGCTTTTTTGAGATACGCGCAAAACGCACAAAATTCGCCTCAAAAATAAAACCCTCTTTTGGAGGGTTTCACAAGAATAGCAAGTTTTTAAAAAATGTCAATCGTTGGAGCGGGTAGCGGGAATCGAACCCGCATTTTCAGGATGGAAACCTGACATAATAACCATTATACTATACCCGCGCAACTTAATCCCAAAACACAACCAAAAATCCGATGGAAAGGACCATGGCGGTAAGCGTCAGCCCATTCAGAACATTGGAGAGCCGTCCGTTCCGCCACTTTCCCATAATTTTCTTATTATTACCAATGATCATGATGCTCGTCAAGATCACCGGTGCCACCAGTCCGTTAATAAATGCCGTCCAGAGCAACAGCTGGATGGGGTTAACGCCTATTGCATTGATCATAAGCCCGACGAGTGTGGCGATGGTAATGACACCATAAAATCCATGCGCCTCGCGAAGCTTGCGATAGAGTCCGGACTTCCAGCCGAACACCTCTGAAACAGCGTATGACGCGGAGCCGGCAAGAACGGGAATACTTAACAGGCCGGTGCCGATAATGCCAACAGTAAAAAGGAGCGATGCGAATGGGCCGGCAACCGGCGCGAGCGCCATAGCGGCATCCTCGGCGGTCTCCACGATAATTCCGCCTGGGAATAACACGACCGCCGCCGTAAGCATCACAAAAAATGCAACGACATTTGAAAATAACATCCCGCTGATGACATCGATGCGCATATCGTGAATCTCTTCTTTCGATGCTCCCCTGCGCTGAAGAAGCGTTACCCTGCCAAGTGCAATCTCCTCTTCAACTTCTGACGATGCTTGCCAGAAGAAAAGATACGGGCTTATTGTTGTTCCAAGAATAGCAACAAGTATAAAAAAGAAATCTCGCGACGGCGAAAACGTCGGCATGATAATGGCACTAACAACCGACATCCAATCAGTCGTGACAATCAGCGCGACAACAACATAAGAAAGAAGACAAAGGGTTAAAAATTTTAAATACCGCGCATAGAGTTTATACGAAACAAAAATTTCAAGCACAAGCGTCAGAACCGTGAAAAAAATCGCCAAGAAGAAGAACGGAAGCGGGGCTAACAGTTGAGTTGCGGCCGCCATCGCGCCAATATTCGCGGCGATATTTACGGTATTTGCAAAAACGAGGAGCAGGACGATACTTGCCAGAACCGATCGAGGCATGTGCTTCTTCATGTTTGCCGCAAGGCCCCGTCCCGACACTTGCGCGATGCGCGCACACATCTCCTGCACCGCCGACATGAACGGCAACGTGAAGAGCAACGTCCACAACGGCGCGAGTCCAAATCGCGAACCCGCATACGTATAGGTCCCGATACCCGACGGGTCATCATCCGCCGCGCCAGTAATCCAGCCGGGGCCCAATTTCTTTAGATAGGCAACTACACGCTTGGTCACATGTTACTCATTTTTGCTGTGATGATCGACACCGCGATACTTTTTAATAAAGGTATCGATGCGCTCCTCATCAAATTGCTCAAGTTTCAAAAGCTGCGTCCACGCAGTCAACACAATTGGCGAGGGAAGCGCTGGCTGAGTATACGGCTCAAGGATAAGCTGTGATACGTATTTGCCTGCCATGGTGCGTAGCTTTTCAATCGTGTCGCCATCAACGCGCACCGGATCATAGTGAATAATAACACCACCGTCTTCCAAATTGTGAACCTGCAATTCGTCGGGAATTTGTTCATCGTGCACACCCCATGGAGCAACAGACGATCCGATATGGGGGCCGCTTGTTGGTGGCACAGAATTATATGACGCGTGCTCATCCTCCTTGCTATCAATATGCTGATTGCCAAGGTCGGCAAATCGCTCGTCCCGGGAAACGGAAGGGGTCACGCTGACAGATTCTTTATTCTCGCGGACAAACGATGCGGCGAGCGCCAAAACGCCGGCCGCGACCAAAAGAAGTGAAAAAAACAAAGGGGGGCGTTGTTTTTCCGAACGCATAGCATTTATGTTAGGAGTTCTTTAATTTTTTTAAGAATATCCTGCGGCGTGTGATGGGCCTTAATGCAATACTCATGCGCACCGAGATGGCGCGCGCGCGCCACATCTTCCTCGTGCCCCAATTCGGTAAAAAGCACGACCGGAATATCTTTTGTCTCTTCTTTTTCATTCATTCGGCGCAAAACCTCAAACCCATCAATTTTAGGTAACAAAATTTCAAGCAGAACACAGTCTGGCTGCTCGCGCCAAATGAGATCAAGCCCCGCCTTACCGTCAACGGCGGTATGCACCTCGAACCCCTCGGCTCCCAACAGCTCCCGATACTCCTCTCTCACCGCACTATCGGGTTCTATAATGATAATCTTTTTCATGCAACTTCAATCTCACATTTTAGAATGAAACGCTTTCCATAGAGTATAGCACACCTGAACGATTCCATATATGATCAAAAGAAACAAGAGTGCCGCTGCTGGGAACACGTATTTTGGTATTGAAGCTCCGCCCGAATCATCGCGCACCTCCTGGATTGTTTGCGCTGGTTGTGGAATTGGTTTGCTGACGAAAAATCGATCCGACGACGACACGGTCTCACTACGATATACAGCCTCGACCGTAACGGTATAATATCCTCCGGGGATATCGTTGCTAAGTTCGATATTTTTTGTAAACACGCTTCGTTCAGCGAGAACAAATTCTCCTTTCTGATCAAGAATGCGAACACCGCTCTGGTCGGAGATAAGAAAGCGCAGCAACACGGGCTCTCGCTTTGCGGTGCTTTTGATAATCTCTCCATTAATAATCAACGTGCCGGAATCGGTGAGCGTTCGTGACGCGTCGTCAACGGAAATCGACAGCTCAAAAACCTCAGCGGCTATGAAGGGCTTACTATCACTCACTGCTTCTTTCGCCACCTTCGGTATCGCGAGAGGCGAGGGAAAACGTTTTATTCGCTTCTTGGTTTGTCGGACGGTGGTCGATACGTTTTGCTCTTGCGTTGGTGTTATCGGCTGAACCGAATCCTCGGTTGTGGTAGATTCGACTGTTGGCGACACGGAAACGACCAGTGGCCCTTCTACATCCTCTATTTTTCGAGCTTCTTCATTTTCCGCGAATTTTTGTTCAGTTTGTGATGATTGCGACGCACTCAGAGGCGATGATTGTTGCACGGGCACAATTCCTGATATGAGAGGAGCTGTGATACTGTTACCGCTCTCTTGTGCGGATGTCGATATCGGAAGAAGGGCTGTGGGCGTTGGAGGTGCCTTTGGCACGATAGGGGCAAACACCGAGAAGTGGGGTGGCACGCCGGACAACACGGCATTTACCGAGTCAACAGTTGTCGCAAATGGCATCCACTGTTGTTTGCTGTCTGACCACACGGCAAGCATCAATTTTTTTTCATCAACACTGAGCGCTGCCGTTTCGTTTTTTGAATAGGGAATGGAAATTTTCACATCGCTGCCCACGGCTGCCAACGATGAAATCGACTTTCCTGATGCATCCCTTGGTGTAATTTCAATACCCTTTCCACCGACAACCTCTGCGGTCGGCGTTTTTGCAACGACTGCGGTAGTAACCTTGGTACTCACCGATCCACTGTCTGATGAATTGCCAAGAGCGCCTGCGGGCAATATGATAGCAAACTTTTCACCCGCATCCGTGTTCTTGACGACCCCACCCTTTGAGGGAGAAATCGGAGTCGTCATACGTTCTGTATGTACGTATCCCGGAATGTTTGCCAAACTCAAGTTCAATGTTTTTCCACCAGTAACGGCAATCATGTGTCTTGATGATTCATACCCATCGGCACGGGCAAAAACCGTCCATGTACCTGTCGTTAAATTAAGGGTATAATTGTTTCCTGTTTTGACCGCCGTGTCGACGGACGCGGATTGTACCGTACCTGTCACACTTTCAGCAATAATCTTGGTTTCGAACGATACGTGCTTCCCGCCAACCTGAACCGAGCCCGATACCAAAGAAGATGCTGGCACCAGCCGACGGTCATCGACAACAATCGCACCACCCTTGATCACGAAAAAAAGCGGGGCATCGCCATCAACGCATCCTTTTTTTGAAGCAGTCATGGCGTAAATGCCCGGTGAAAGCGTCAACACATACGCACCACCTATATCGGTCGTTGCTTCAATAAGACGTCCATTCTCTGTGTCGACGACCGACACGGCGACGTTTTCCTTGCACGCGTTTTCGTCAGACACAATCATTCCTTGCGCGACGAATGACGTCGGCAGCGTAAACGATACGGTTGCGATCGTCCCTGACGATATGGTGACCCCAGACTTTTTCCCGATCACGCCATAGCGCGGATGCTGCGCGGTCACTGTATATGTGCCAGGTGGCACGGACACTCGGTATTGTCCGGGAACAGAATTGAGCGACGTTCCATCGCCATTAAAATGAGCATCGCGCACATCAACAAAGGCATCGGTCACTCCGGCGACCGTCACAACAACCGTTCCGGGGGTGTTGATTGCAAAATTCTTTTCGCTAATCGTTTGTCCGGCAGTCACGATCACGTTCTCGATGGGAGCGAGGCGTCCTGCGCCCTTCACCATCGCCTCGACACTATATCCACTTCCCGCCTTCACGCGTATTGAATAATTTCCATCGGTATCTGTCGTGACTGCTCCGGTTCCTGCAGATCCCGCTATACTCACGAATGCTCCGGAAACGCCCCTCCCTCCCCTCGTAACTCTTCCCTTTACTGTTCCATACTGAGCAAGCGAAACGCGCATGTCCTGTCCTGACACATTTTTTCCCGAGAGAACGACGGTCTTACCGGGAATTTCTCCGGCCGTCGGCGCAATCGCACGCAACCTAAATCTTCCGTCAGTAACAAAAAGGGTAAACTGCCCTGTCGCATCTGTTGGTCTTTCAACGCGTGCCCCAATCACACGACCGTCCTCATCAACTTCCTCTGCATTCACAACTGCAAACGCGATAGGACCGCCATTGTCATCGAGCACGCGCCCCGAGATTGAACGTTCGCCCCGAGGAACACGGAAAATCAGGTCGCTTGCGCCGCCACTTCCACTGTTCGTGACAAGTATGGCATCGCGATACACGTCTGCACTCGCATTGCTGTCAACGATGCTGTTTCCGCTGTCCTCGCGAACGTGAATATCGATCGCGCTGACCGGTGGCATGCCAGGCGCTGAAACCTCAAGGCGATATAATCTGGCAGCGAGCGTCAATTCAAACGAACCGTCAATGAGTGATTGTGTTACCAGCTCCTTTGTTGTACCGTCCGTACGATCACGAGGAACCGCAAAAACGGTCGCGTTTGGAATGCCGATATTGTGTGCATCAACAACGCGCCCAACAACACGCAGTTTTGCGGGATAGAGATACAGTGTCTCCTCGTAGGTATCATCGCCAGAGATACGAACTTGCCTTGGAGTGGGAATGATAAAGAGCGGTGCGCGTTCGCCCATGGGTTCGACCCCGACGCCCCACGTCCCATCAACAACCGGAAGTGCTATCGAACGCATCGTCTGTCCGTTCCATAGTACGTCGCGAGCAATATGTCCCGAGCCGTCATCGCCGCCTGAGGCAAAAACACGCACATCGGTTTGGTCGGGAATGTGAATAACGCGCACTGTTATGGTGCGGCTGGCTGGCGCGAACGCAAAATTAAGTCCCGTTCTGTTCTGCCCTCCAGAAAGTTCAACATCTACGTAAAAGGGTCCGCCCACCACATTGCCACTTGTCATAGACGGGACAAAAATGCCATACAATCCGTTACGCAACTGAGAAAAAAGATATGCCCCTTTCGCGTCGGTCATTTGACATTGCGATCCGTTTAGACTATTCAGGCAAACTTTAGCGCCAGCGAGTCCCAGCTCAGAGCCGCTCTGCATACCGTCGCCCTCAAATCCAAAGAGCCCTGCACCACTATCGTTAAAAACCGTACCGGAAATCTTCTGCGCGCCAGCGGGGGTCAAAAAAAATGGCAACGAAGTAATAAGCTCGACAATACCTCCGTCCGCATCGCGCGTTTCGATACCAACGACATTTCCTGTTGTCGATGTACTGCCATTGCCCGTCCCATTGATAATTCCTTGGATATAAAAGTGGAGATACTCCTGCGCCCGAACTGTTGAACCAAGCGTAACAATTACCCGAAACTTTGAGGGACTACACATAACGGAAGCAATGGGAACGGTGCCGGGAGCCATTCCGTTTATGTCCTCATTCTCCTCTGCGGAGTACACGGTTCCGCACGCATCAGTAAACTGAAATCCGGAAGGAAAGAGGAGAGAAATGGTTCCGCCTCGCGATATTGCGGCAGCAAGAGGCATGCGTACCTCGTATACGCTTTCCGTTCCCTCCACTGCTCGTAACGGAAAGATCGACGTTGGCGTGAGCGCGGTTGTATGATAATCAATGTCGCCGTCCTCGGTAACAGCGAGCGGTGGCAAAATGCGAACCATCATCAGCGCCTGACGCGCAGATGCCGACGACATTGACAGCGCAAGGAGCGCGCACGCCACAATCGCAATACTTGCGCATATTTTTTTTAGTGTGTTGCCAAACATACAATCATTCTCTATAATACCTACATCCTATGCATTTGAAAAGAAACGTTATTGGCGCACTATGTACGCTCCTGCTGTTCGGAGCGATTCTTTTTGTTGCCGTCCCTTACGTATTATTTGCCGTCACAAAAACAGTTCCCCTGTCTGAGCTGAAATGGGAAAAAGATCCCAGCGTCATTGCGCTTGCGCCGATCACTCGCGACGGGAAAGAGGGAACGCTCATCATTCGCCTTCTTGACGGCGACGATCATTTTTTTGACGGTCAGGCCCGTGTTTTTCATATGTCGGAAAATAGCCTCGTCTTGGTCCCTAAAGATATCCCCCAAGACTATCAAGGAGAACTTCCTCTATACTACATCGAACATGGAAGAAAAATCTTTCAGTTAAAATTTGTCTACCGTTTCGGCACCATTGTGAATGTTACCGAAAATCTTCAAAGGACATACCTTGCCATCGAATCATACAATGGAAAATCAACTCAATTCTGTGTCATTGAAAGAATCACCGACATGAAACAACCAACATGCCAACAGATCGACGTCACGCAGACAATGCGTTCGCTTTGGAATCCGAATCATGATCACGAATTGCTTATACAAACCTCTGACAACGAAATTGTCACCTTTGACCCATGGGACAAACGACCCCATCGCATTCGCGAGGACGGAGATGCAAAACGCTTTGCCGATCTTCTTGCCGCTATCAACAGCCAAAAACGGGAGCGAGTCATATTTTCCGAAGGTTCTCTTCATCGCTTCCTCTCTGTAGTTCTTCGCGTTACGCCATCTGGTTGGCGCCTTATAGCTGTTCCGCCGTTTTCACAAGTGTCCTGGCTTTCCGACATTGAGCATATTCTCGTACAGGAGGGGGGGCGTCTTTGGGTAATAGAATATGCGACCAATCGCAAATCAGAAATCACACTCCCGTCATCTGATGCATCGCTTCAGTAGCTGCGATGTAGTTATCCACTACCCTCGCCTCTCGATTTCTGCTATACTAGTATACATATTATTCGTAACATGATAGTAATATGAAATTGCAAGCAATGCACTATTATACGATCGGGCTTGGGCTCATCGCGCTCCTGCTTGTTGCCACACTTCTTGTGACGCTTTCATCGTCGTCATATCGCAAAAGCTCGGCGGTTCCCGCGCCAACAGCGAAAGGCGTTCAGCGCGCGACCCCGGAAGGAAACAACACGGCCCGCGCTGTTGTTCAGATCGCTCCAGAGCCCGATATCAACGAGGCCGTCCAACAAGTACGAATCGGTAACTGATTATGATACACCGCGTCATTTTAACGTTGGGTATTGCGGTTTTTTTGGGTTTCCTCGCTGGGATTCCTGTGCCGGGACTCGCTTTTGGAATTTCACCGGGAAGCGTGGTTGAGGAACGCGTTCCCACAAACTTTAAGCTGCCGCGCAAATTTATTGTCACTCGCGGAAACCCATCTGAAGACGAGCAAGCAAAAATTACTGTTTCCGGTCCCGCGTCACAATATATCGAACTTCCCAAAGGTGATGTTATAGAGCTTCCAAAAGGAGCTCGTGCCGTTGATGTTCCCTTTACAATAAACACAACATCGCTTGGGGCAGAAACGTACCGCGCAGAACTCACCGCCACAACCTCCCAAAAGGAATCAGGTGAAGAGACGGAGGGATATGGCAGCCGAGTGGTTAGCGGCGCAACGGGACTGATCCGCTTTACTGTTGTGAATGACGAAATAGAACAATACACCATTGACACCGTATATGTGCAAGAATCAGAGATTGAAACGCAGATTGGTTTTTCGTTCAGGCTTTCAAACAAAGGAACTGTGTTTGCCCGACCGGAAAAAATTGAACTTGCGTTCCTCGAAAATGAAAGCGGGAAAGAGGCCTACCGTGAAACAATTGACACCGCCCAGATCGTCGCGATTGCACCGTTGGCAACCGGGCGCGTTGACGTGATTACAAAGGCAACGGCGCTTCCGCCCGGAAACTACCGCGGCGAATTTACATTTTATAATAACGAAGAGGTTGTTACTACCGATAAAAGTGTAATATTTCGCGTGTTTCCACAGGGTGCGCTTTCCCAGCAGGGTGAATTAGTGTCTCTGGCAACAGAAAAAGGAACCTATGAGCCCGGTGAATCGGTGAAAATTACCGGGAGCTTCAAAAATTCTGGTGATGTAGGGCTCATCGCGCAGCTCAACCTAGAAATTTTTATCGGATCAAAACGCATAGAGACGTTGACCAGCAAGGAAGTGTTTGTTCCAAAGCTGGAAACCGTTGATTTTGACCTCTTCTATGAGCAAGAGGAGGGTGGCGAATACACGGTAAAGGGAATCGTTACCTATGGTTCAAAAAAGAGCAATGCCATTGAAACAACATTCAAAATTAAACAATTTCCGCTTGTGCTTGCGATCGGAGCTGGCGTTCTATTGCTCGGTATTGTGGTGTTCGTTCTTTGGATGTTCAAAAGGCGAAGGAGTATAAAAAATTCAGCGCCAAAAGCGTCCCCACAGCAACCCGCTTCCATGGTAGATAAAAATATGGTATAATTAATATATTAATATGGTAACCTGTGAATAACTATATGGCAGACCCCAAACAACGGCAACTGTCACAAGAAGGCATTCATATCATGTATGGAGTGATATTTGCTCTTCTTGCTATCGGTGCCCTTATTGCAATTGTGCTTACGCGCTCACTTACGGACTCATCCTCACAAACGTCCGGCGTGACAAATGCCCTTCCATCCTTTAATACGGTGGCGATTGCTGGTTCAAGCGATCAATCAGACCCATGGAATGCTGATGATTCTGGCGCAGGAATTACCTTTACAAGCGAGGGTTCAACTAACACAGTATACATTCACGGCAAAGTAACTGATAACAATGGATGTATCGAGGTTAAAAAAGCAAACGCTGCATGGACCCTGGATGTTTATAGAACAAACGTATCTGGTGGATCTGGCTGTACGGCAAACAATAACGACTGCTATAAATATGCTACGGCTGCCGCAGAAGCTATCATGACAGAAGACACGTGTACTGAGGATGGCACTGATGTTGAGCATCAATTTGAATTTGCGGTTCCACTCCAGTACTATGCGGATTCGACAAGCGCCTCGGCGCCCACTTACTCCGCCACCACATGGACCGCAAGCGTTGGGGTTACAGACAGTCAGGCTGGCGCCGCAACAGCGGGAACCGATACTGTTGAAATAAACACATACAATGCACTGAACGTTTCTGCAACCATTGACTTTTCTGATGATTCTGGCGGGAGTTCATTGGCGCTAGGGTTTACTCCAACGACAACTCAGGAAACTGCAATGACTGTTACGAATACAGGAAATAATACTATTGATGTTCAGGTTAGTGGTACGGCATTGGATTGTGCGGCAGGATATGCGGACATTCCCGTAGGCAATACACATTGGGCAACGGCGGCATCAACAGCGTATGCTTCCGGAACTGTGCTTTCAGCAACTCCGGCAACTGCAGATGTCAATATTGCAAAAAGTAATAATGGAGCGGCGGCAACGGGAAGCATTTATTGGAAGCTCGCCATTCCATCAACCGGTGTTGGCGGCACCTGTTCTTCGGCCATTACGGCAACCGCTGCTGACCATGATGGCACATAAAATGACTGTGTGTTAGGATGACAGCCAAACGGACCTACATCACTGTGGGTCCGTTTCAGTATCGATCAATTATGATAATTCGTTTTCTCTTTATTCCTGTGTGTTTAATGCTGTTTGTTGCCGGAAACATGGTTGGCAGAACATATCTCCACGCAAACACTTCGCCCGCAGTGCTCGGTGTCACGGTAGCAGCAACGTCCGGGGGCAGTGAAAACACACTCACGTTGATTGAAAATTCAGCGACAACCATATATGCACACGGAACGATAACCGACGCTGATGGCTGCGAAGACGTTGTCACTAACGGAAGTGTTGCCGGAGTATTCTATCGTTCCAACCACCTCAATGGAGCGTCGTGTTCTGCAGACAACAACGATTGCTACGCCGTCACAAACGCGAATTGCGCAAAAACAGGTTGTGATGGACCGGGAGACACAACCTTTTCCTATGAATGTACCGCAAATATCCAATACTACGCCGACAGCACAACGGCAGGACCTCATACTGAGAGCAACTGGACTGCTCGCATTACGGCAACGGACGCATCAACTGCCACGGGAAATGGAAGCGACACCATTGAAATAGATACGACCGTAGCGCTCAATCTTACACCGACAATTAACTATGGCACCTTTGACCTCGGAGCCCAAAGCGCGGAGCAGGCGCAAACGATTACGAACACCGGAAACAGCGGCATCGATATTGACCTTTCGGCAAGCGGCGACATGAGCTGTACGAGTGGCGTCGTGCCTGCAGGAAATGCGCGCTATGCGCTCTCCTCGGACTTTGATTATGACAGCGCTACGGCACTTTCAACAACGCCAACGGAGCTTGAGCTGAATCTCACCAATCGCACAAACGATGGCGCGGAATCCACAAAAAACACACACTACAAGCTGAAATACCCCACGACGGGAGTGGGCGGCACCTGCTCAAACACGCTTACTGTAACGGCGCGGGCCGATACCGAGAACGGCTGGTAGCCCCCTATCCGCGCAGAAGGGCAAGCAGTATGACAAGCAACAATGTATTCAGAGCAAGGTAAAACGCAATCCGTACGCGGCTATGCTCCTTTTGAAATGTCGTATATGATTGAGTATAGGAACCATGCTCGTCACGACTCGCAATTTTTTGAAAGCTATCGGGTGCGCTTTTTGTCACCATCAAAGGAATCGCCCGAGGAATGTCAGTGACAATAAAAAGATGAATGAATGTTGAGGCGAGAAACCCCAAACCGAACCCCCAGATCAACTGGTGATGGAGGAGCGCGATAACCGTTACGCTCACCGACCGTCCCAGTGCCTGAATGCCGTAGATAACATTTTCCATATGCCTTCAAGTATATCATTGCCACAATTGAACGCAACGCGGTCATACATCCACGATGCCGAGCGATATCTCGGGCGCGTCACGAGCATTATTGCCCACACCGCCTTCATTATCCTGATAATCCGATTCTTCATCGCGGAACCTGGCATAACCGACGGCATTTCCATGGAACCGACGATACGTGACCATACGATGTTTACGGTTGAAAAAATTTCTCCCATTATCATTTCGCCAAAACGCTTCGATATCGTTCAGCACATCGAACCAATCAAGCTGGATCAGTCGTTTGTGAAACGAATCATCGGCCTTCCCGGAGAGACGGTCACAATCAAACAAAATTCGGTTTTTATCCGCGAGAGCGGCGGGGAAGAGTATATGCTTTCCGAGCCATATCTCCGCCCAGATGTCGTCATATCTGTTCCATATCGGGCGCAGAGAGAGTTTTTACTCGCCGATAATGAATACTTTGTCCTTGGCGACAATCGCCAAAACAGCAACGACTCCCGCGCCTATGGCCCTGTGCACCGCAACCTGATCACTGGAAAAGTTTTTCCCTTTGTGCTACACTAGTGCGACTATCTATTAAGCACTACAATATGCACAAAATTGGAGACACTCTTGGCCCCGAACTCATTATTAAAGCCTACAACACCGAAAAAGACATCTGGGGGTACTGTGTTATTGATAACACGCAGCGGGGGCCGGGAAAGGGTGGCATTCGCATGACCCCCTCGGTCAGCGAGGAAGAGGTGTGCCGCCTTGCCCGTGCCATGACACTAAAAAACTCGCTTGCCGACATTCCCTTCGGCGGCGCGAAGTCAGGAATCTGCTGCGACCCGAAACGCATGACCCCAAAGGAAAAAAAAGAAGTCATTCAATGGTTCGCGCGCGCGCTGAAACCGGTTCTCATCTCAAAGTACATCGCCGGACCAGACGTCAACACCACGGAAAAGGAGATGCAACATTTTGTAGAAGCTGCGCGAAACAGAAAGGCGGCAACCGGCAAACCCTCAAAGCTCAAAGGGCTTCCTCACGAGCTGGGGAGTACCGGCTATGGCGTCGCCATTGCTTGCCGCGAAGCGCTTGGCTACAAGGGGATTGATATAAAAGGCGCGCGTATTGCAATCGAGGGATTTGGCAACGTGGGAACGTTTTGCTTTAAGTTCCTTTCTTCATGGGGCGCGGTAATCGTCGCAGTATCTGACTCGCGCGGAACGATCTTTAATGAAAAGGGGCTCAAATACGGCGACCTCATGAAGGTTAAAAGAAGCACCGGCTCGGTCTCAAACGCAACCGGCGAAAAACTTACAAGCAATGAAATTTTTGAACTTGGCGTTGACGTTCTCATCCCGGCCGCGCTTCCCGATGTTATTGGTGAGGCAAACGTTGACCGCGTCAAGGCAAAAATCATCGTTGAGGGCGCAAACATTCCGATACGCGAAGAGTATGAATTCCGCCTTCACAAACAAGGCGTGCTGGTCATTCCTGATTTCGTCGCAAATGCCGGCGGCGTGATCTCTTCGTACGCCGAGCACAAAGGAATGAATGAAAAAAAGATGTTCGCGCTTGTTGAGGAAAAAATCACAGGAAGCGTAACGCGCCTGCTTTCCGAGTTGTCAAAAGAAAAACGCACGCCCCGCGATATCGCCTACGACCTCGCGCTTGGGGGTCTGACTCAATTTCCCTAAAGAAATTATGTCTGACCCCATTTCTATTAAGGGCTGAAAAACAGAAAAACCCCTTCCGGGGTGTTTTCTGTTGTCCTATGCGGACACTTGTTAAGGACGAGGATTGTCAACCATTTATACCATATCACCCTCATCTATCCCTGTCAAGAGTATGGTATAATTATCTGTGGCCGAGGGGGTAGTGCGGTCACAGGATGAGGATTGTCAACCTCTGTCCTCGGAGTTCAACTCTCCGTACCTCCAGAGCCAAATTTTTTTTGGACGTACTCCGCAAAATGACGCGGGTTCAATTTTTCGCCAGTCGCATTCATGATCAATGCGTCTTGTGCGTATTTTCTGCCGTGTACGTGGATGCGTGTTCGCAACCACTCGCGCAGATGGTCAAATGATCCTTGCGCAATCTCTTCTTCAAGATTGAGGATGTCGCGCTCTGCCGCCGCGTACAGTTGCGCAGCATACAGGTTACCAAGACAATAGGTCGGAAAGTAGCCGAAATAACCGCATGACCAATGCACGTCCTGCAAGCAGCCGCGTGCGTCGTCGGGTACATCAATCCCAAGATACGTCTTCACTTTCTGATTCCAGACCGCGGGAATATCGTCAACAGCAACCGTCCCTTCGATAATCTCTCGCTCTATTTCATATCGGATGATAATGTGAAGATTGTACGTCACCTCATCCGATTCGGTGCGAATCAAAGAAGGCGTAACACGGTTGAGATGGCGATAAAACTGCTCAAATGGAATGTCGGCAAACGGCTTTGGAAATGCCTTTTGAAGTCGCGGATACATCAATGTCCAAAACGATTTTCCTTTTCCGACATGATTTTCCCACAAACGAGACTGCGACTCGTGAATGCCGAGCGAAAGTGACTCGCCAAGCGGCGTACCAAAATGCTCTGCGGACAAGCCAAGATCATAAAACGCGTGTCCGGCTTCATGAATAGAACTTCCGATTGAAAAAAATACATTATCACGATCGTACCGTGTCGTGATACGCACATCGCCCGCATGAAATCCTTGGGTAAAGGGGTGAGTTGTTTGATCAAGACGTCCTCGATCAAAGGAAAACCCCATGTGCGCAAGCATCTCCTTGCAAAACGCCTCTTGCGCCGCAGGATCAAAATCTCCCGCAAAAATTGGGTCTGTGCCTGACCACATTTTTGCTATGAACGGCACCAAAAACCCCTTCACCTCTTCAAAAATGGGATCAAAATCCTCAATGGTTGTATCTTGCTCAAACCCATCAAGAAGCGCATTATATGGCGACACTTCATATCCGTAATACTCGGCCTTTTGCCTGTTCAGCTCGATAATTTTTTTAAGCCATGGCGAGAAGATTGAAAAATCAGACTTCGCGCGTGCCTCAACCCATGGCGCGTGTGCATCCGATGTCACCTGAGCAAATTCTGCCACAAATGCTTTGGGTAGCTTTTTCTCTCGCGTAAAATCTCGCCACACCTCCCGAACAACACACGCCATTTCTTCGGAGAAAATGGGGTCTGGCTCAGTTTTTGCTCCTGCAAAATCTGTGCCTGACCCCATTTTCTCCGCTGAGCCTGACCCCATTTTCTCCGACCCCATTTTCTCGTGCAATTCTGTTATCAGTTTTTCAAATTCCGGGGAGGTAAACTTTTCATGACACAACGCGCTCAACACAGAGATGGTTTGCCCGCGCCGTGCCGCGCCATCCTTTGGCATGTACGTCTCAAGGTCCCAGTGCAAGAGAGCCGTTGCCGATGAAAGGTGCGTCAGTTCAATAAGTTTTTCTCTTAGCTCTTGATATCTTTTTTGCATAATAGGCTGGTCGGGCTGCTGGGAATCGGACCCAGTCATCTTGGTCCCAAACCAAGCGTACTACCGGTATACGACAGCCCGAAATTATGGATTTATTCTACTCAAATCCACATAAATCTGCAACCCTCTCAATATTGACTTCATCATTTCTCTCTGCTTTAATTGTTCTGCTATACCCTTTACCCTAAACCCTGTACCCTTCTGCTTATGAAAGGAATCATTCTCGCCGGCGGGAGCGGCACGCGCCTCTACCCGATTACCCGAAGCGTTTGCAAACAACTTCTTCCGATTTATGATAAGCCGATGATCTACTATCCGCTCTCGGTCTTGATGCTTGCGCGCATTCGAGATATTCTTATCATCTCCACGCCGCAAGATCTTGGGCACTTCAAAGAAATGTTTGGTGACGGATCACAGCTCGGCCTCAATCTTTCATATAAGGAGCAGGCACACCCGAACGGCCTTGCGGAAGCGTTCATTATCGGCGAAGAATTTATCGGCGCCGATTCTTGTTGCCTCATCTTGGGCGACAATGTTTTCTTTGGCCATGGCTTTGTCGATCTCCTCGCAAAAGCAAAGAATGACAGTGCGTCGTTTGGCGGCGCAACAGTCTTTGGCTACTATGTCAACGACCCGCAGCGCTACGGTGTCGTAGAGTTCGATGACTCGGGCAAGGTGCTCTCGGTTGAAGAAAAACCAGTCTACCCAAAATCAAACTATGCGATCACGGGGCTGTACTTTTATGACAACAATGTCGTTCGTGTTGCAAAAAATATCAAGCCATCGGATCGGGGCGAACTGGAAATTACCGACGTCAACAAAGTATACTTGGAGCGAAATAATCTGCGCGTTGAGCTCATGGGGCGAGGATACGCGTGGCTTGATACCGGCACGCACGAGAGTCTCTTGGAGGCAGGAGAGTTCATCGCGACAATTGAGCGTCGCCAGGGCCTCAAAATCGCCTGCGTTGAAGAAATCGCCTATACGCTTGGGCTTATCACCAAGGATACGCTTCTGAAAGCCGCGCAAGAACATGACAAGAATGGCTACGGCGCCTATCTCAAACGTGTCGCGGAGCAAGAACCAACGCCCCAGACTCCAGTTCCAGAGGAATAATATTTTGACAAATTTCTTAAACTTCCTAGGATATGCTTGGAGGTGGCTCATGAGTATTCCTCTCGAGTCCCGTGCCGATTCGGCGCGGGAAGCAATTAGGGGGCTCGGGCTTCAAGACACGGGTCTGGACGGATTCCTGGGAAGGATTGATCGAGCAATGGCTCGACAATCGCCTCAGGAACGGGAGATGGAGCTCCGTTCCATTGAGCAAGACATCGCTCGGTGGAAGAAAGTTGAGGGAGGGTGAGAAACAAAGACGGGCTCTCCGCAATAAAGAGGGCCCGTCAAGATACCAACTCTTTCAAAAAGATTCTTTTTGTGGTATAATAATAATAGGTATGCATTACGCATGCTGTGTTGTTATTACATGGGCACGTAGCTCAGGTGGTTAGAGCGTTACACTGATAATGTAAAGGTCGGAGGTTCGAGTCCTCCCGTGCCCACCAGTAGATTACCAGGATACACTGCGGAAACATAATGTGAAGGTCACTGGTTCGAGTCCATGTACGCGCGCCATTTGACAGGAAATACTACGCTGTATATACTTTATAGTATATGAATACGGTTATCAGTGTAAAATTAGACCTTTCAGTACGGGATTCGGCGCGGGAGGTTGCGCAGAGCGCGGGATTGACATTAAGCGCACTTATCAATGCGTACTTGCGACAGGTCATTGCTACGCGCCACATCGAACTCTACGCCCCGGAACCCATGACACCAAAACTTGAAAAGATGATCGGCAGAGCGGAGAAGGATATCGCCGCCGGGCGCGTGAGCAAAAAATTCGCGCGCGCAAAGGACTTTTTGGCAGACCTTAAAACGTAGCGCCGTATGACCGTTCAATATACGCCCGACTTCAAGAAACAATACAAAAAATTGCAAAAGAAGTTTCGGGCGCGATTTGATGAGCGGCTTAACCTTTTTCTTGAACATCCAACGCATCCACTCCTTCGCGTTCATCCGTTAAAGGGATCGTTTGCCGGATATTGGAGCATGAACATCACCGGTGATATTCGTGCATTGTACAGAATGGATGGCAACGATAGTATTATTTTTGCTCTCATTGGCACCCATAGCAGACTTTACGGGTAGAAGCCCCTCTGGACATTTTTTTAATATGTGGTAGTCTTTTCTTCATTGGTGGAAATGGAAATGGGGTCTGGCTCAATTTCCGAAGGAATTTGTGCCTGATCCCATTTCGCTCGTTTTCCGCGTCTCTCGAAGAAAGCGAATGTCAAACATTCTTTTTCTTCGGTAGGCGGTTTAGGTGGAACCGTCTCCGATGCCGTGGGAACAGGGAAGCGACGCCTGTTCTATAAGCCACGCGGCAGTCCCAGCAGTCGCTATATGGAGCAAAGAAATGACGCAACTCGCCGGCCTCCCGATCAATTTGCGCAAGCATTTCGATAGGGAGACAGTCGCAGAACTGCAAGCACTGTGCTACGTGGAGGGGGACGAGATCGACAAGATCATCACGGCGGCCGAGGCGCATGTCGCCCAGGCCGCGAGAGTTCGGGAGGTGGCTCTCCTGAACTAGTGTAAGCGAAGTCGATCGCACGCGCCCGTTGAGCGTCTGCCCCAAGCCCCGCATGGGGGATGGAGGTACAAATATATTGGGGGCAACAGTACGCTCAACGGGCCCCATTTCATTCTATGGCGTGATTCAATCCCTTCTTTGGCGATTGATTTTTTTTATCTCTTTGCTAGAGTATCTCATATTGAGCCGAGGTAGCTCAGTGGTAGAGCGAAGGACTGAAAATCCTTGCGTCGGGAGTCCGATTCTCCCCCTCGGCAATGAGGAAACCTCCGAAGGGAGGTTTTTTCATTGGCGAGGGAGCGACAGAACTGCTTCTGTCGTGTGGAGGATTGAAGACCCCATTTTTTTATTCTTTTCCAGTAAACAGGCGATAAATTCTTGTGCTCAGTCAATCGTATTTCTGACTCTCGTGAGAGAGTCTCCACTTTGGTTTCCCAAAGTGGATCGACTAGTATCGAGATGTTACTCTCGATTGTGTCTCCCTAGAAAGGAGGTGATCCACCGACAGCTTCCGCTACCGGTGCCTTGTTACGACTTAGCCCTTGTTACCAATCTTACCCTAGGTCCTCGAACGAGGCACTTCAGGTACTACCGGCTCCCTTGGCTTGACGGGCGGTATCGGGATCGTTCTCTTGTCGTAACAAGAACGTCCCACACCACTGGGCAAACGGTTTTCCCGTACCCTAGCGGTTCCTATAGTGCTTTTTTGAAAAAGCTCGCATCTGGTCGCGAATATGCAGGACAGCATTAAACCCTTCATCAGTAAGATGTTTTTTCTCTTTAATCATAAAACATGCTTGACGAAAGAGTGAATAGACATCCTTCTTCTTCCCTTGAAGTTTGTGCTTGTCGAAGAAGGGGATAACAAACTGACAAAGATCGCGAACACTGCCTACTTTATACTTCGCGTGAGGCGCCCAATCATATCGCTTGTAGTGGAGATCATACAACGATCCGCATCCGATTGTTGCTTGGATGCGTTCTAATATCTCCCGATCGTCAATGCGTAGTTCAATCTCGAAAAGAGGACGAAGGTCCACTTTTCGTTTCATGGTTGTATGTTTCGATGCACCAATACAGAAACATCCTTCGCCATCAACGAATCCAGCGACATAATTGGGGTCGAGCTTTTGAGCACTAAAGGTTCGGTCCTTCTCCGATTGCGTATCGGATACTATGACCTCTGCTGACTTCTTGCATTGCGTCGACATATCGTTACCGCTCTGTCTTAATTTCTCAGTGTTAGTATACTACAATTTTATAGTACCCCCAAGAAATACAATACAAGATCTCCCTGGGTCATGTCTTGTCCCGTTTTCCTTCATCTCCGGCATTCTTTACATGCGTACGTTTATTAATGAAAAGATGACTTCTCCCTATACACGCGGGATCGTCACGTACCCATGCCTCAACAAATGCTCAAGCTGAAAGATGCTACTTTCATTCTCCACATGTATCCTCGCGGATACATGCTATAATTTCGCTTCAAAGAATCTTTTCTTTCTTTGGTGTGATTTTCACACACTGGCACAAAACACTACCAGGCGCTCCGTGTACAAAATCTGAGAACGTATTCACCGCACCATGGCTGATGCGCGGTTACTAGCGATTCCGGCTTCATGGAGGCGAGTTGCAGCCTCCAATCCGAACTGGGGTCACTTTTTAGGGATTAGCTCCGTCTCGCGACTTGGCGACCCGTTGTGGTGACCATTGTAGCACGTGTGTAGCCCAGGGCGTAAGAGCCATGCTGATTTGACGTCGTCCTCGCCTTCCTCCCCGTTAACCGAGGCGGTTTCTCGTGAACAATGCAACACGAGATGAGGGTTGCGCTCGTTTGAGGACTTAACCCGACATTTCACAACACGAGCTGACGACAACCATGCAGCACCTGTCTCAGCGTTCCCTTGCGGGCACTTTCCTGTTTCTAGGAAATTCGCTGGATGTCAAACCCTGGTGAGGTTCCTCGCTTATCATCGAATTAAACCACATGCTCCACCGCTTGTGCAGATTCCCGTCAATTCCTTTAAGTTTTAGCCTTGCGGCCGTACTTCCCAGGCGGGATGCTTAACGAGTTATCTTATGTAAACGGCACTGAAAGGGTCGATACTTCCAATACCTAGCATCCATCGTTTACGGCGTGGAATACGCGGGTATCTACAATTATTGTTACGCTCCTGACAAATGTCAGAGCGACTCGATTTCACTCGAGTTCCTCATATCGCTAATGAGGTTCGGACTATCTCATCACCTCTTGAAATTGAGGAAGTTGATATACGATCGCTGGCTGCCGATATGATTCAATCATTAGATTGAGAATCGACTGCTTCTCATAATCAAACCAAAACTTTGAATGAAGTGTTGCTGTCACACCCTTCACAAAGCCGATGCGTTCCTGAAAAAGCCGTATATCCCTTTCCGTCTCAATTTTTATTTTCCTGTCACATGGCACTTCTCGCGCACGAATACCATTCCACCGAAGAAGGGTAAGGTAATCCGTGCGAAGTTGTTTATGATTACATGCGAGAAAAATCGTCCGAATAAGCCGGAAGGTTTTTCTCTCATTCTTCCCTCGCCGAAATGCGGGATATAAACTAACTCCTCCATCGCAACTAAAAGCTGCCTGAAGAAAGTTACGATCATATCCACTGCTTCTCAGCTGAAGCACTGGAATGGTGGCATGCGGTATACTTCCGTCGGAGAATGACAATGTCCGAAATCCTCCGAACCGCTGAACCAAAGTATTACCGATCTCTTTCGAGTTAACAATCGCCTTAAAGAGACCGTCTCGCGTCATTCAGAGACGTACTCTCTGTGCATCAAGTGAAAATGCGCCGATCATACTTGATCGAAAAAGATCAACTAAACTTTTTGATTTACAGGCAAAGTATATTCGCCAACTTTCCTTCTTCTTTGGGGAAACACATCCGTCGGTATAAAGCAAACCGAGAAGTGTTGCCAGGTCTTTTCCAATTGAGGTGCCCGACATATAGTCTCTGAGGAGCCCCTTCTTTTTAATAAGGGTTTCCTGCTGATTGACTGTACGAAACGCATTGTTACTCCTAGTATTGTACCATGAGTAGCGTTCGATTTCCAGTTGTTCCAGCATATAGTCGGGTTTTTTTCCTCTCGTCACCGAGAGGGTGGACCAGATACCATTTGATCCGCTTCTCTCCCCACGCTTTCGTCCCTGAGCGTCAGAACTGTTCCAGTACCCTGCCTTCGCTTTTGGTGTTCCTGCCGATATTAAAGCATTTTACTGCTACACCGGCAATTCCAGGTACCTCTCCCAGCCTCTAGCTCGATAGTATCGTGCGCGGTCCTGATGTTGAGCACCAGGATTTAACACACGACTTACCGGGCCGCCTGCGGACCCTTTACGCCCAATAAAACCGGATAACGCTTGGACCACTCGTATTACCGCTGCTGCTGGCACGAGTTTAGCAGGTCCTTATTCGTACGGTACACTCAGAACTTGTTCCCGTACAAAAGCAGTTTACGCCCCGAAGAGCTTCTTCCTGCACGCGGCGTCGCTCCCTCAGACTTTCGTCCATTGGGGAAGATTCTCGACTGCAGCCACCCGTAGGTGTTAGGACAGTGTCTCAGTTCCCATGAGGCGGGTCATGCTCCCACACCCGCTACTCGTCGTAGCCTTGGTAGGCCGTTACCCTACCAACTAGCTGATGAGGCATAGGCCCCTCTTCAAGCGGATTGCTCCTTTACATGAGAATGTCTTATGACCCCTCATGACTATCGGGAATTAGCTCGCCTTTCGGCTAGTTGTGCCCGACTCGAAGGTAGGTTACCAATGTGTTACTCACCCGTTTGCCACTAGCGCTATCCAGTATTGCTACCGAATAACGCCCGTTCGACTTGCATGCCTTAGACACGCCGCCAGCGTTCATCCTGAGCCAGGATCAAACTCTTGTTTATGAGTTTGTTGACTCTTGTTTTCTTTGTTGAAGTTTCAATGAAACTTCAGGAATTGACTTGCACGTATACAGCACGATCCCGCTTGCGCAGTATCGTTCCGTATACAAATTTATCGCCTTTTTACTGTCAAAGAACTGTTCCTTTTTCCACTGTTTAGTGTAGAAAAAAGAGAGAAGCCATATTCTTGTAGACGGCCTCACTCTTTTTTCCAAAACCGCTTTACTGTATTGTAAAAGGGGAGTGTTTGAAGGCTGTTTTGTTGATAATTTACAGCCCGTTTATAGTAAACGATAACGACGAACGTGTCAATACCTTATGGTATCCACATCATATGCACAGCCTTATGCCCCTTTTGGGGATAATATACCGCCTCTTTTTGTCCGCCAGGCGGCAATGCGCGCGTGATCCCCGCTCAATAGTACCTTGGGGACACGATGCCCGTCAAAAACCTCCGGACGGGTATACTGCGGATATTTCTTCGTGGTGCCGCTGGTCCATGTCTCCTCTCTTATAGATTCGCTATTACCAAGCACGCCGGGAAGAAGGCGAAAAACCGATTCGACAACCGCCATAGCCGCAACCTCACCGCCATTCAACACATAGGGACCGACAGAGATCTCCTCGTCGATGTAATTGGTAATGCGCGCATCGACCCCTTCGTACCGACCACAGATAAGGATGATCTGGTCGTATCTGCGGGAAAGACGCGCGGCTTTTCTCTGCGTGAACTGCGTGCCGGAGGGAGAAAGAAGAATAGTACGGGAACGCTTGAACTTTTTAATTTTTTTGAGTGTGCGCACCAAAGGATCTATCTTCATCAGCATACCCGCGCCCCCGCCGTACGGACGATCATCGACTGTATGGTGCTTGTCGCGCGCACCCATCCGCGGATTATGATAGCGAAAGCGGATGCGTCCCTCCTGTTGTGCGCGCGCGACGATACTCTCGTTCGCAAATGAGTCAAACAGGGCTGGGAACAATGTCACAATATCAAATGTCATCATATCTCTGCTACGAAAAACCCTCTCGGGTGATGAGGGGGTTTTCTTTTTTTTCTTTTTTGCGCGATGCCGCTAAATCTTGAGATCGTCGACAACGTTCATATCCGGAACGTTGGTATGCACATAGGGATTGCGGCGCATTCCTTCCGGTTCATAGATTTTCAGATTCACACGCGCGTTGTTTTTTGCACCGACAATCTTGAGAAGTGTTCGGAGCGAGCGGGCGGTTTGCCCCTTTCTTCCAATCACGTACCCCATGTCTGCGGGGTTGATGTGAAGGGTAATGAGGACACCGCGCTCATCGATTGTCCGTTCGGTTCTGACATCTTCCGGATGATTGACGATTTCGCGTACCACCATTTCAACAAACTTTGCGTCAGAAAATTCTTCCATAGACGAGATAAGTATTCATGATCAGTTTCGCACACTGTCGACCTTTATCCTCCAGTGTATTCGTTTTCGTTTTGGAATATTATGCGGTGGCCTTCTCGCTTTGAGCGCCTTCCTTCTGGGGCGCCTCCTTTGCCTTTATTCTTTTTTTGATAATAGGCTTTCCGCCAACAATGTTGCTCGCGACCAAAAGATTGTATACGGTCGGGGAGGCATGCGCACCCTTGCTTATCCAATAGAGAATCCGATCCTTATCAAGGGTAGTGGTTTTTGCGGCGGACAGGGGATCATAGGTCCCTACAATTTCGAGGGCATCACCAAAAAGATCGCGCGCCTTCTCTGAGACAACGACGCGATAGACGGGCTTGTTTTTCTTTCCCCGACGGGCAAGGCGAATCATCAGCATAAACAGGGGTTAGGGGTTAGGCCCTTATAATACCATCGAGGTTTCGAATGTCAAGGCTTAAGGAATGGGAGACCCCCCCCTCACCCATCGTGATTCCATACAGCACATGACCAATGTGTATGGTTACGCGATTATGGGTAATGAGGATAAACTGGGTTTGCGTCGAAAGGTCATTAATAATTGAGGCGAATCGATTAGCGTTTGACTCATCGAGCGCCGCGTCAACCTCATCGAGCACGACAAAGGGAGAGGGATTCTGCGCTAAGATGGCGCAGAGAAGCGCAATGGCGGTCAACGCCTTCTCTCCTCCGGAAAGAAAACTGAGCGATTTGAATCGCTTGCCTGGAGGAGTTGCCTCGATTTCAATGCCAGCAATAGCGTCCTCACTGCCGCTCGCGTCATCCTCGCTCCCTGTTTCTTCATCGGCATCGGCCGCTTCCTTTTTTATCTCTCTGCGCAAAACCATGAGCCGAGCGGCGCCACCGCCAAAAAGCTGTTGAAAATACTGGCCAAATTTTATGCTAATACCTTCAATGTTTTTCTGAAAGAGCTCATGAATAATGGCATCGAGTTCTTCGATGGCTTTCTCGAGCGACCCCTTCGCCTGCGTGAGATCGGCAACCTGCGCTGTCAAAAATTCATACCGCCGCTTTGCTTCTTCGTGTTCTGCCATGGCGTCAGCATCAATCGTTCCAATCTGCTCAAGCTTGCGGCGCAGTCGTTCTGCATTCGCACGCGCTTCGTCCCGATCAAATGAGGGAACGTCGGCAAGGAATCCCAATTTCGAATATACCGTCTCGATACCATCATAGAGCTCGCGGCGAGCAGAGTCCTCAACACGGAGGTCATCGCACAGCTTGGCCAGCAATTCTTCTTGACGCGCTTCAAGCTTTGCAATCTCGAGGCTCACGCGAGTCAAGTCGTCGCGGAGCACATCGTGCTCTTTGGCCAAGGCTGACATTTCCTTCTGTAATGCAAGCAAAACGCGATGAACTTCTTTCTCGGACTCATAGAGCCGATCGATATCGCCCTGCGCGCGCTCAATCTTTTCTTCTATCTCGTCGCGCTCTCGCACAAGGGCATCTTTCTCTGTCTTAGCCTGTGCGTGCTGATCGGAAGAGCTGGATAGGGAAAGATATTCAATCTCGCGAGTGGCCGTCTCTTGCTCGGCAACCGCTTTTTTCCTCTCGTCTTCCCGTAGACTCATGCGCGCGGAGAGAATCTCGCGGCGCGTCTGAATAGACCGGCGCTCATCCAGGAGCGCGACGCGCGACGCATCCACACCCGAAACGTCCGCACCCTCTTCCCGATAAGCAATAATACGCGCAAGTGCGCCTTTTAGCTTCTGAATGCGCTTGCCAATGGCATCGAGCATTTTTCGCAAGTTTGCAAGCGGCACATCCGGGGATGTCGCATCGCGGTGAAGTTGTTCGATTTCTTCAAGCGCTATGGCAGCGGAATGAACATCGGCGCCACCATCCGCCGTATGCTTGGCTATTGCATCAAGCTGCGCGCCAACCTCTTGTTCTCGCGCTCCCAATGCTTCGCACTCTTTTTGCGCAACAGAAAGGTCCTCATCAATCTTTTTGATCTGGCTTTTTAGATCGTCACTCCGCTGTGACAGCCACGCAAGCTGGCCCTTGCCGGATGCAATAAGCTCTGTTTGGAGTCGAGATTCAACAACAGAAAGACGAGTAAGAATTCGCTGTCGTTCATTCTGAAGCCCCGCAAGCACTCCAGAGAGTTCCTGATATGGCGAATGGTCGTCCGTGCGGATTGCGGCTTCATTTCGAATGAATTCTTGTTCGTGTTCCAGCTGTTTTTGCGCCAAAGCGGCAATCTTGTCTGAAATCGCATCGCGCTCCTTACAGTACTCCGCCCTCGCAAATGCACTGTCGTTCCAGAGGGCATTGAGATACTGCTTTTGAACGGCGATATATTCTCGCTCGACTTCTTCGCGCTCTTCGAGGCGCTTAAGCTGACGGGCAAAAAACTTCATGCGCGGCTCAAGTTCTGAGAGTACCGTTGCGGCGTGAACGAGATTTTCATTTGTGCCCTTTAGCTTCGAAGATGCCGAGTCCCTCTTTATCTGATACTGGCGCACACCAACCGCTTCATTAAAAAATTCTTTCCGTTCGGCTGGAGCTGTCTGAAGAATGGCATCAACCATCCCCTGACCAACTACGCTATAGCTGCGCTGGCCGATATGAGCCTGAGCCAACATGAGCGCAATATCAGAAAGGCGAACCTTATTTTTGTTCAAAAGGTACTCTGATGCGCCGTCACGATACAGCCGGCGCGTAATGACAACCTCGGCGTAGTCGACGGGAAAGGAGCGGTCATTATTGTTAAGGGTTAGCGACACCTCGCAGAATCCTTTTTGCGCTTTTTGTGTTGAACCAAAAAAAATTACATCCTCTGCGCGCTTGCTGCGCAAAAGCTTGAGACTCTGCTCCCCAAGCACCCACCGAATACTTTCTGCTATATTGCTTTTTCCTGATCCGTTCGGCCCGATCACGGCAGTGATGCCATAATGGTCACCTTCATGGCCGGGAAACGAGAAGGTTGTTTTTTCCGAAAAAGATTTAAAACCCTGAATCTCTAATTTTTGTAAAAACATAGGTATGTCATCCCCGACACCGCGAGGATCCGGCAAACAAATATACCGTACTGTATCATGACGTGGAATGAAAAACAATATGAAAAAGTGTAGGTCCTCGTGCGTATTGTATACGGCACACACGAGGAAAAGTTGGCTGCCGCTACCAAATATATGTAAACGATCGGCGACCCTCCATTGTCGTCTCTCGGTCGTTCGCTAGTTAGCTACAAGCCAGGGTTCACCATTGCGGATAACAAACTGTTCGTCGACATCCCATGCGGCATACTTGCTGTCGTCCCACTGCTTGGGATCGTAGTCATAGGCATTGTAAATCGAACTCCACCACCCCACATACGTGGCCAGCTTCCCTTTTCCGACCACGCGGACCCGGTTTCGTTGACCCGTGTTTAGCGGATCCTGAGTCCACTTCACGGGGGAGGCATAGAGCACGTAGTTGGTAACCTTGAGATGCCTCGTTCCATCCCATTCAGTTGGCTCGTTAGTGTCCCCGCCCCTAGGACCGAGCATGTCGAGGATCTTACGCTTTTCCTTATCAGTAAGGATGTGCGTCTTCTCCTCCTCGCGCAGCTTATCCACCCGCGCGATGAGCCGGGTATTCATCCAGTCCCAGAGCTCGAGATCGCCCTCGACTGCTTCAAGATGGTCGCGACCAGGGAAGTCTTTCCACGCATCCACGAGTTGTGGCTTGCGGGATTCAGCCGCTCCCCGGTTTATGATTAACGCGCCGTATTTGCTACCCGGCGCGAGAATTGACGGACCGTCCTTGCAACCAAGTTGCTGACAGAATGTAAGCGCCCCATCGTTCACTGCGCTCTCGTTGGGGTTGGGATCATTTGGCGCAATCGACGGCGCCTTCGCGATCACCGCGTTCATCCATGGAAGCGCGGCCTTCGCGAACTTCCTATGGAATCCCGCCTCGGTCTTATTCCGCCAAGCAAGCTCGAGCTTTGATTCTTCGCCGTACTCCTTCTCGAACTGGGCGATCTTTACTTGCTGTGAGCTGGTCGAGTCGTTGAGATAGCACACGGCAACATCCATTTTGCCCAATGCCCACTCTGAACCAAACGACCACCACTTCTCATCAGCTACAGGTTCCCGCCGCAATGAAGTAAGCGCCCCCATTGCTTCGATGTAGTTGAACGTTGGAGTGGACTCCCCGACCCACGTGTACTTGTTCGGAGCGAGATTTCCAAGGTCGCTCGCCTCTGGCATTGTGAACCGACTGTTGGGCGAGAGCAGTCTCGAAAGATATCTTCCTCTGTCGAAAAATATATTCGAGTACCACTTATACGCCATTGTCGGAATTCCTGCGCCAACGCCGTTCCATGCCAGAGAACGCGCCCCCTCGTTATAGGGAGTAAAGCGCGATCCTGCGAGTAGGTCTTTGAGGAATATCTTCAACCTGGATTGTGGAAGAAGCATACCCCACTCCCACTGAACAAGCGTACGTACGCTCGCCCAATGGGCGGCTTTTTCCTCATAGTTCATTGCTAGGCTTGCATCGGTGAGGTCTTTGATTGCCCAATGAGAGCCGCCGAGTACCGACGCGACGCCAATGATGCCACGATTATTCCCCTCGTATTCCTTTGGATCCTCGAGCATCGCCCTCCATACCTTCAGGCATCCAGCGCTGTGGCAGACATCCACCCACGATTCTCCAGCGACTCCGCATGGAGTTCGATTGTTGTTGTAATCATTTGCCGCAACTCCTGGTGCAGGTCCGCTATCCCACGGAGCAGGTACGTACGCGCGCACCCTTTCATTTAGCGCCGCCATGTTCGGCGAACTGGACCTGTTGTAGTCGACCCAGTTTTGGAATGAGTCTCTCGGATCATCCGAGTTTCCGGCACCACGGTGCACATACACCGTCACCTTCGCTGGATACTCGGTATCCAGCGTAAGTTTACCGGCCCTTGGCGACGTATAGCCACCCCACTCGAGTTTTTTCTCCGGAATAGGAATTGCCGGACATCCGGACAACCACTGAACGCGATACTGCGTTTGTGGCATGTCGCCACCAAGCGGAACGTCCATGAACGATGGAAGCCTCTCCTTTCCGGCGACTCGGAATGTCCCCGCCGTCGGAAGCGAGGCAGAAACCTCCGTGCTCGCTGGAAGGTCGGCGACAAGTTCCGTCTGACCGAATTGGTCATCCCTGACCTTGAAGAGCCGCAGTCCTTCCGTGGACTGCGGATGGATGGCGACGGTTCCGGCCCTATCGACCGAAAACTGAATCGCCGACTCGAGTGCGGGATCACCAACGCGAACGTCGGTAATCGCCATGCTCGGATCCTGCGTGACCACTGGCACTTGTTCCGATGATGTCGCCACTGACGACCCATCTGGTACTGGGGTTGGGGTTGACTTTATTTTTGCTTCTTGAACGGGAGCCGCCGTTACCATCGACGACGGAACTTTCGTATCCTCCTTTTTCTCCGGCGCGCTTGGCGCCGATGCCGCCGTCGTCGCTGGCTTGCCGAAGCAGCCGACCACGATCGTACCTACCAATACCAACGATACTACTGTGCGCATTGCGCACTCCTTTCTTGTCAAAGATCTGCTAGACGACCATTCTAGTATACAGCGCGCTTAAATGATTTGGAATGGTCCCCAAGAACCAATCTCGAAAATAACTCCAAGAGCGTACATGTAGATCGCCCACAAAATAAGATTGATGATAAAAAAATGCCGAGAAAGAAAAACAATTGATTGGAAAAAATATGTTTTCTTTGTCGCTCCCTCATAGTGCATGCTTTTGCAAATCAGTAGCGCGCATGTAAATGCATATGCCCCGAAAATCAGAGCGCATAAGACGGCAAAGAAAGTGTCCGCAAAAACCATAAACACATATGTTGCAAACGGAAGAATTGGTAATTCTAGAAAAAATAAAGCCTCGCTGCTAACCAGCGAACCGAAAACAACGACCAGTGAAATCGCAATGGCGCCAATGCAACCAATGAGTGACTTGTTTTCTCTTACGGTTTCTATAGCTTTGAAAAAAAGAGTTCGACCACGATAACGGCAAAGCGCCGCAATCGTTCCCGAAAGTATCCAATAGCAAAAAAATGCCGTGGCGCTTGCTACGACCAAGGAAAACAGATTCGTTGGAGCAAATAACAGGTACTGATTGTCAACAAGCGTCTGATTATATAATATAGTAGGAATAATACCAAAACCCACAACCAATAAAAGCCCGTGACCGGCTGTAAAAAGCGTGAAAAGCGCATTGGGCATTGCCCATTTTTTTTGATTGAGGAAGGAAAATACAAAAAAGAGGGAGAGGGCAAATACGGCGAAGCAAAGAATTATCAGCCTTTGATAATTTTCTGATATATTTTCAAACCATAAGCCAACAGCTGCCGCGACAAGTCCAACAAGAAATAATCCGACATATGCTGCCCAGTGAACGAAGCGAATTTGAAACAATTGCTGCATAGATTTCTTCTCATGATATGGATATAGTATACTATACTTATAGACGTCACACTATAAACTAACACTCCATAAATGAACCATCACGCGATCTTCTCGGGCTTCCCAAGAAAAAGCACTCACTGTATCTACGGATACAGCTCGTATTTTTTCTTGCTCCAGCCCTTCGCATCTCATCGTGCTGGTTCATTTCTAAGTGCCATTTCATAGAGTGACGCCTATATATGCCGTTTAAAAATCGTGAAGAGGCTGGAATGCGCCTGGCGGAAAAACTTCTCGCATACAAAGATAATCCGTATGTCACCGTTATCGCGCTGCCGCGCGGTGGCGTGGTATTGGGTCGCAAGATAGCTGACGCGCTTCACGCGCCGCTCGACATTGTCGTCCCAAGAAAATTGGGCGCTCCGGACAATGAAGAGTATGCCATCGGTGCGCTCACAGAGGACGGGGGTGTGGTGTGGAACGAACTCGAAAAAAAACGCTATGGCGATGAAATACTCGCAATAATAGTGAAGCGTGAACGAAAGGAAGCGCTGCGCCGGCTTTCGATCTATCGAAAGGGATTGCCGTCCCGCGTTCTCAAAAATAAAATCGTCGTCCTTGTTGATGACGGCGTTGCAACAGGCTACACAATTCGCTCGGCGATAAAAACGATTGAAATCGAACAACCTGAAAAAATCATCGCTGCGCTTCCGGGGGGTCCCGAAGATACCATCAGTCTTCTCAAGAAAGAGGTGGATGAGGTTATCGTCCTTGAGATTCCTCAATTCTTTGCCGCGGTTGGGCAACTCTATGAGGACTTTCCACAAGTAACGGATTCACAAGTCATTGCGCTATTGGGGAAATGGGGTCTGGCTCAATTTCCGAAGGAATTTGTGCCTGACCCCATTTCCCCGTTATAACCCCTATGAACGTATACACCTTACCCAACCCGCGCCCGCTCGAAATCAGCATCGCAAAAAAACTGGACAAAGCATTCGCGCGCAACACTGAATGGCGGCAATTCACCAACGGTGAATGGTTTCTCCGCATTACCAAAACCGCATCGAGTGTTATCGTCCTCGGACGCACAGAGCCACCGGCCGACAATCTCCTCCAAACGCTCTTGCTTCTTGATACCCTCAAGAGAAACGGCGCAAAAAAAATCATACTCGTTGTGCCGTACTTCGGATACGGTCGCCAGGATCGTGTCGTGCGCAATGGCGACCATCTCCCCGCCGATCTTTTTCTCACCCTATTCAAAACATGCGGGGCAAATCGTGTCATTACCGTTGATATTCATAGCCAAGCGACAAAAAAAAGCTCGTCACTTCCATTATATACCGTGGACTTCATGCCCGCTGTTGCCTCGTTCATGAAAAAAGAATCTTTTACAAAAGACGCCTTCACCATCGTCTCTCCCGATCATGGAGGTCGGCGACGGGCAGATCAACTGCGCGATCTTCTCAGCCCATCCTCCTCAGTCTGTTGGCTAAAAAAAATCCGTGACCCCAAAACAGGGGCTGTTCATTCTCGCGAACTCTTTGGCATGAAAAGAGGAACAACCGCACTCATTGTTGATGATATTCTTGATACCGGCGGCACCATTGCGCAAGCGGTTGGCGTACTAAAAAAACACGGCTTTACTACCTTTTATCTTGCCTCCACCCATCCGATTTTTTCCGCGCGCGCAACACAAACCATTCGCGCCCTTCGTTTCAAAAAAATAGTTACCTCAAACACTCTGCCGCTTTTATCAAGCACACAAAAAACCCTGCCGATCGTTGTGATCGATATCGCGCAGGAACTCACCGGCGCGATAATGAACCGATGAAGTGGTGTCAGGTACAAATTCCTTCCGGAAATTGAGCCAGGCACCATTTCACTTCTCGTGAATAATGCGCATTCCCAAGTTCTTACAGCGCGCACCGAATGATTTTTTTGGATTGACCAGAGCCGCATGTCCGACGCCCCTCAACATGGCATAGTCGTGATAGGAGTCGCCATACGCATAACTTTTAGAAAGATCAAGGTTGTGTTTTTTTGCCAGCTCTATCATTTTCTCTCGTTTGTATTCATCTTTCATCAGATGGCCTACCACCTCGCCGGTAAATACTCCTTTTTCCTTTTCAAGTATGGTTCCAAAACATGGAACGCCAAGCAGTTTTGAAATCGGATCGAGAATCTCTTGGGGCTCCTCACTTATGATGAACACCGCGTTTCCTTTTTCTTGATGGGAGCGGACGAGCTCAAGCATCTGAGGATAAAACAGCTCTTTTTTGTGTTTTTTCAGGTATCCATAAAATCCACTTAAAAATTCAGTAGCGCGAATGCCTTTCAACATTCGAATGGCGGCGAGATAAAAGTACCCGTGTTTAAGCAGCATTCGCTTTACGAGCAGACGAGGAATTTTCTGGAAATTACCCGCGCTGACGTGCGCCATGAGATATCGCACAACCAATTTTTGATAGATATTTGAGCGCGTCAGCGTGTCGTCAAGATCAAAAAACGCAGCCCTCTTTCCGTGAGGAATGTGGGGAATACTCTGCTCTGAAAAATATGACTTGGGAAGGTGCTTTTTTATTCTTCTCTCCAAATACACCACATCCTCCAAAACATTTGAAGAAACATCCCACAGCGCAACCGGGGGCATAATCGTTGCCTCGAGGTGAACCGGATGAATCGTCACATGGTGGGTTGGAAAAAACGTATCGACATGCGCCAAGGTAATGGGGACAACCGGCGCACACGCCTCAAGCGCGATTTTAGCAACCCCGAGGTGAAAAGGGAGAAGCCGTTTTTTAAACTCGCGGCGCCCTTCGGGAAAAATAAGAAGCGACGTTCCACTTTTAAGCGTCGTGACACATGCGGCGATAGCTTGCTCGGCATGAATCGTTTCCTCGTACCTCAGCTCCTCGAACACATCGCGCGAAACGCTAATGCACCCCATATGCGCAAACCATCGCCGAATGATGGGGGGGAACTCATCAAAAGGCGCCGTTATGGCGGCAAAGGGTCGGCGAACAATATGTAAAATGACGAGTGGGTCAAGATAGCTCTGGTGGTTTGCGGCAAACACGACCGGACACTCCGGTATCTTTTCGCACCCCGTAACCTTGATTCGAACACGAACGAGAAAAAACAGCGTATCAATTAAATGAAGAGAGAGCTTTCGCCACGCCTCAATATTTTGTGCGCGTTTACTGTCTCCAAACCGTATGTGTCCGTACAGAAAAAAAAGATAGAGTAGCGCCAAAAAAATCGTGTAAAAATACACGCTATAGATAACGCACTTAAGCTGGTGTGTCGCTCTCTTCATTATCTTTAAATCCTCTGAATGAATATACTGTCTGCTCACCCATGTTCTTCAACACTATTACCTTTTCCTCAACCAACACCACCTCCTTCACGAACGCGTATGCATTTGGACCGATCAGAATTTCGTTCACGCCCGCGGTTTGTTCGAGTCGTGCCGCAAAGTTAATTGTCTCGCCCAAGAAATCCCAGATGCGATCGTCGGCTGGTCCGATTTCACCGGCAATAAAGTCGCCATACTCGATACCGATGCGAATGTCCCAGCCCATCTCCCGTACAAGTATACCAATTTTTGTCGCCGCCTCCAATGCGTTATGCGTCAAAACCGGGTAATCCTCGTTTTCCTTGTATCCGCCAAACACCGCCATTATGCCGTCCCCCATGTATTTATAGACCCACCCGTTGCGCGAACGAATAACGGTGTTTGAAATTTCGCAGTACCGATTCAGTTCCACCATCATCCCGCCAAAATCCTCTGTTGAATGCACGCGCTTACTAAACCCCACCAAATCTGCAAAAAAGACCACGCCGCTATGGCGCTTTGGCGCGAGCTTGTGAATGGTCATGCGCGATACCAGCTCGGTCGGCAGATGGGAGCTGAGGATTGCGGTAAGTTCATTCTTCAGGCGTTCAATTTCCTTCTTCTCTTCTGAAATAACTTTGTTGCGCTGACGCACCGCATCCTCAAGCTCTTGCGAGTATCGTTGAAAATAACTCGCGCGATCCTCGATCTCTTGAAGATAATTATCGGCGTGTTCGGGCCGTACGGCGCGCAATTTTTTTACCAATCGCTTGTGAAACGGCTCATGTTGCCACTGCATGCGTAAAATAAAATAGGGCGCGTTATAAATCTGCCCCCGCTCTAGAAGTAAATAATTTTTATACCGATAATCTTTTGTAATCAAAATGCCGCGATGCTCATCTGCTTCATGCGGGTCGCGATGCGATCCAACGTAATGAAAGTCACTGCCGACTTTTTCCTTTACGAGTCCGACAACCTTTCCGTGCGGCTCGCCCTCGACAAAAAGCATATCATCTCTGATCTCGGAAAGAATTGAAAACTGCTCGCGCAAAAGGCGCACAACGTCATACTCAAGAAGAATCTCCTGCACATCGGCGTGCGGTTGTTTCCAGATTCGCGGAATGCCCGCGATTACGCCTTTTACAATCGGCCCCGAGTGAAAGTCGTGCACGGGATCAATGTGATCGCGAAATTTTACTTTAAAAAAAGCGTGCTCGCGGCCCAGATCGACAACATGGATATCTTTTGTCTTGTTAAAATATTGGTTGTACTTTGGCACGCGCCTAATCAGTACCTTTGGGTCGGCAAAAACCGAGGCGAGCATGCGCTTCATAACCTCAAGCATGCCCAAGCCGCCTTCAGACGTTGAGGATGCACCGATTTCGTAAAACACAGACGGGTCATTGTCGTGCAAAATGCGCGCGCGTTTGGTAATTTCCCGAAACACCGAGAATGGGATCCAATTGTCAGGATTCGTCAAATAGCTTTCGGGGTACCCCAAACCGGATAAAAGAGCATCCGGTGAGATGCTCCTTTTCTTGCAATATTCTACGATTAAATTCACGTTCCGCGTCGAAACGCTCAGTGGTTCATCGTTATCATTGTCATCCTGGCGAAGGCCGGGATCCAGTCCTTTTTGTAATCCCATAGCGTTCGTATCATACCTCCGTTATGCGCCAAAGTAAATACGCGCCCAAGCGGGTTGACATTCCGTAAGGGGGGGCAGAATGGGTGTGTTCGCGCGGAAAGGGAGAGCTATGGAAACAATCAAGCGGATCGTCCGGGATTTGTCCGGTGTGGTAGAAATTCTTCGGGAAAACGCTAGCCCAATAGAGCGATACAGCATGTATCGTGAAGTGAAGGCCATCGCGGCCGCTCTCGTGCTCAATGCAGAGTACGAGATGGACGAGGCCGGGCGTGAGGATCCGGCTGGAGTCGCAATACTCAGGAAGGCGCAGTGTTACCACCCTCACTGTTAGTCGCGAACAACAAAGAGGGACGGATCGCCATTGTGTATCCGCCATTCAAAACTTTCTGTT
This sequence comes from Candidatus Uhrbacteria bacterium, assembly GCA_016206155.1. GTDB lineage: Bacteria > Patescibacteriota > Patescibacteriia > JACQRZ01 > JACQRZ01 > JACQSC01. The sequence goes on from JACQSC010000004.1 coordinate 168,745, forward strand.
ATCATCCAGGGCGCAGTCGAGAGACCTCCAGTGCTTTCCGTCTCAACGATTTTCTCCAGAAAACACTCCTTGTAATACGAGGGCAATAAAATGGTTCATTGTTTTTTAAACATTTCCTTTATCCTTTTCTTCTCATCAGCAAACTGCTTTTGGTTCAGATTGAGTTCAGGGCATTCGACAGAGGTATCGAGAAGTGTAAGAATGCCAGAGATAAGAAACTCCTGCCCGAGCGCGCGTGTATGGTTTTTAAAAAGTGAGCCATCAAACGATGGATGAAAGAGAATGCTGAAAATATCAAGCTCATCTTTTTTTCCTTTCAGAGATCCTTTTCGGTCCTGATAGGCATGACACTTCAGCAGGATCATTATTTCAATCTGCGGCACCGTGAATCCATCGACCGACTGCGTATGATCGCGAATAAAAGAAACGGGAATACCAAGATTGGACCAGCCAGGAACATAGATGTCGATATCAAACCCCTCGTGCGGAATTTCATATTTTTTGAGTCGTTCATTTTTCTGAACGCCATAGCGGGTTTTTAAATCCGCGAGCGTATCAAATTCCACAATAATATCGATATCCTTTGATTTTAATGATCGAGTGTGAACGTACACCGCCCATCCGCCGATGAGAATGAAAAAAATCTGCTGTCTCAGCTCCTGGAGTACGATGAAACTTTTATCGGTGATGTTCTGATGCCAAAATGCCATAGGATTAGGAAAGTAACTCTTCAAGCTTTGGGAGGATATCCTTTGCATACCACTCAGGCGCGTTCCATATATCAGCAAACACTTGCTCAAGAAGCGGTTGGGGATAGCGAGAAAACAGCGGGTCCTTTTCAATAACAAAAAAATTGGGGGCTAATCCACTATTCTTTTTCGAAACCCATACGCGTACACGATCACGAATCTCTGCACAGGTGTTTCGGTCGGCATACACATAGACATGATCGTATTCCGTCGGCATCGCCGAGAGAAGAAATTGTGTCGCGCTATAGAGCCCAAAAGCGATCGCCGGTGGCATCGCCGCCTCAATGTCAAAGGAACCTTTCTCAAGGCGCAGTGAAAACATCATGTCTTTTATCAACGAGCGCTCGGTCGCAAAAAGATAGAGAAGCTTTCTATAATCCTGTAGCACAAAAAAGCGCCCTGTCACACGGATGATTGACGTATCGCGAGCACTTTTAAGGGCATTAAAAACCGTGCTTGTTGAAATACCCAACGTGCTGGCAAGCTCTTTTTGGGTAAATCGAATCTGCCCATGTACCCGTTTTTGATAGAGAATCTCTCTATAAACAGCACATTTTTTATTCATTTCGATTTTTTATCACAATTTATATACCCATTTCGATAATGCTCGAAATGAAATAATTTGTCAATACGACCAGTGGATTTGCCCAAACCTCTAGCAGTGTTGACATTCCGCGAGGGGGGGGCAGAATGGGGGTGTTCGCGTGGAAAGGAGAGGTTATGAACCGACATAAACAAGGATTGGGGGGACTTCGAATTCTTTATGAGGAGCTGGGACGGCTCCTCAGCCCGGATGAGATTCCGGTCAATAAAGAGGAATTTTTCATGAAAATAGCCGACTCAGCGGACGCCCTCCGGGTGTCTGCGCGTGGTCTGGCAAACGCCGGTCTCACCGAAGGTCAAATCATCACACGGATCGCAAGAAGTGCGTGGATGGAGGTTTTCGGGAAGAAATAAGATGCGCGAACAACAAAGAAGGGCGGATCGCCATCGTGCATCCGCCCTTCAACACTTTTTACTCAATTTTTCCTATTCGTATATTACCGGCAAAGTCGGTTCTCCATATCTTGATTCGCTGACAAAAAATGCGCCGAGAACGAACAAACACCATCTTATCGCTCTCCGTGGAGCAGTCGCTCAAACGCCTCCATATTCCCCAAAGCATCGTGAACGGGGTTGTGATCATGGGGTGTTCTGCGCAGTTTTTTCCATGACGACGCATCCGTGATATCGCCAACAAGGCCGGCGTAAAAATCTCCTATACGCCGCGCGGAATGGCCGAAAGGATTTTTGCCAAGCGTCCGCCAGAAACCATCATTGATCCATTGCCAGTCAAAGGCGGGGTTGTCACTGATAAAAATCGGACGTCCTTCCTTTTTTCCAAATACTGTTTTTTCATCGCTTATTCTTTCTATAACAACAGGAATCGCCTGATTATGTTCAGCGGGTCTTGTTCGTGCGAGCACGCCGTGAAACTTCTCTTGGATCAAAACGTTTCGCGCAAGCTGGCTGAGGAACTTCAAGGAGATTTTCCAGGAACAGCCCATGTATATTTGTGCGGATTGCGTTTGAAAGAGAAAAGAAACACGGCTGTTTTCAAATTTTTTCACTGTAGCCGCTAAACGACTTCTTCCAAATAACACTCTTTGCAGTAGACGCGCTCATCCAAAGCAGGGTCCCATGTCGTCTGGAATGGACGCTTACACGGGGTCTGGCTCAATTTCGCTTGCGAATTTGTGCCTGACCCCATTTCCTGCCCGCCCCCGCTCTCATTCCGGCGAAGGCCGGAATCCAGTCCAGTTTTCAACTAATGCTGGCTGTGCGTCGCTTCACCACAATCACACGTCCCTGACCACAGCTGTTTTGGATTTCTCTTTGCCATTCGTGCCTTGTGGCGTTCAAGAAAACTTTTGTCTGGGACATGGATATTCAGGCGACGATAAAATGCCAGCTCTTGTTTGATATATTTGAACTTCTGGCCGGTGTCTTTATCTGCAAGAACTCTGTCACACCACGAGTCGTCGACGTCTTTGATGCTATCGGGAATTTCGGTTGCCTCGCCTCGCTTGATATCGGCAGAATCGTCCCAGCGAAATCCTTTTTCCAGTGCCTTCTCTTTTGAGAGGGGCATAAAAATCCCAGCATTGGATGTATTGTACGCAAAGGGACTGTACTCGGGTGGGAAGAACTCGCCCCATTCGCCGGTTTCCTTCATATGCTCTATGAGTTTAGTGCGGAGCTTCTCATATTCATCTTTGGTGTATTGCTTGTTGAGGATGCAGTACTGGCCCTTTTTCAAGTTACTGCAGCCAAAACAATTTTGAATCGAGCGACAGAAATAGCAATAATCTACCTCAGCGCACCCCTCCATGACCCCCCAGCTCCACCGTATATTATACGAACTAAACCCGCAGACAGCCGAATAATAAAACCGGGAACTACCCTCCCCGCACTCAAACGTTTCATAACAATCCTTTATCGGTAAAAACGCTGCTTCACAATACTTTGAATCCTCCACGCGAAACCCGTCATAACATTCAATCGCATTTTTTGAATTGATGAGATAATCACCAGTGCAATCAACATTACTCATCCCGTGCATATATTGCTTGGGAAATTTCTTTTTGTGCTCATCAAACTTTTCCGCCCACTCACGCACAACTGATCGGCGGGAAAGGTCGGCTCCCTGCAAACGTTTTTCGTATTCCTCCTTTGAGATCCTCTCGTTAAACCAATAGTACTCGGCATTTTTCAAATTCGCGCACCCAAAACAGTTTATACAGTTGGAGAGATTATATCCGAAAATACATTCATTTGAGTCCTGAACATTTTGGCAATAGAAACATTTGTAGCATTTCAAACAGTCGATACATTCATAACACAGCTCTGATTCGCGCACCTTCAAGCAGTCGACCGCGTCTTTACTGTTTTGAAGCGTATATGAATAATACGAATCTTCATTCACGTCGCTGTCAAAAACCAAATAACAGTTCTTTACCGCGCTGCAATAGTTAATGTAATCGCTGTTTACGATATTCCCTTCAATAACAAAACGTGATGCGTGAGGGACGCTCCTATCGAGGTCTGCGAACTGCTCAAAAAATGGGCGAGAAAAATCAATATCGCGTGCGAAGGAACGCGCGTCCCATGAGTCGCCCCACCAGGCGGCATTGTTGTATACCGGGAATGGTGTACCCTCCGGGTACATTGCAAGTATCTGTTTTCCCGTGAGGTCGCATTTTCTTGGATAGAGCAATAATTCATTTTCCCACATGAGCTGAACCCGCCGCCGGCACGGATGGCACCGTCGTGGCGGAGGAACATCAAACGAACGAAAAAACTTGTGGTCTTTCTCATCAAATGAGAATTCTTTTTTACATTGAATGCAGATATTCATAGTACCGATACTATACATCTGCTTATGGCTGATGTCTATGTAGTCCTTCGCGTACTCTTTGAGCAACACCTCAAGTAAACTCGCTTAACAGCCGCTGGGTTAGCACCCACGGGAGACCGATAATACTCTCGCGTTCGCCCTCGATATGATCAATGAATGGCATGAAAAGAGAATCGACGATACTGAATCCGCCGGCGAGCTCATACGTCCGCGGGTAAGCAACAATCTGTGCAACAGCTTCGTGTTGTAACGCGCGAAACCATACCCTCCCACGATCAACGCCATCTGCCCGTTCCCCGGTCTCGGTATTAGTAACAACAACCGCCGTTACGGTTTCAGCGGGATGAGCTGTATACATTTGGAGCATAGCCCGTTCCTCATCTTCATTTTCCGGCTTCTCTAAAATTTCTCCGTTGCATAAGACGACTTGGTCTGAGGTAATAAGAAGCGCGGGCTTCTTGATTCGCGGAATCAACGCATCTGCTTTTGCGTGAGCAAGAAGGAGTACGAGTTTTTCCGGGTCCGGATCACGAATCGCCCTCTCGTCGATATCAGAACTCATGACATCAAAGCTAAAGCCCCTCTCTTCAAGGATTATTTTTCTGCCTTTTGACGCCGAACCCAAAATTATCTTCATACAATCTCCTTTTGATAACACGCCTCGCAAAAAACTTTCTCGGAGCGGTCGGGGGCGTACGTTGTCTCAAACATGGTTGGACATTGACTGCCCGCCTTCGTCCGCCGTTGCTGAAGCTCTGGCGCGACTTCGGCGCGGGAACCATGGTCGTGCCCTGCGCGGTCGCACATACACTGGCGGTGCCACAGATGGCGGGGATTGCGCATGCGCATGCGCGCCATATGGCGACAATCAAAGCAACGGCGGGGGAGTGGCACGTTCATTTTTTTATAAAATGATAACTCCGCTTTTACAATCTTAAAGTTTTTGCCGCAGTCACTACAGGCTAACACCTCGCGCATAATGGATTCGTCAATGTGCGCAATGTCATCGGGAACGGAGCTCCACTCCTTTGTTGGTTTCCCGAACTTTCCTGCTGTCTCATCACACCAATTGAATCCTTGCCCCAATGCTTCCTCTTTTGAAAGAGGGAAGTCATCATTAGCGATTGTTTCATTGTACCCAAACGCGGAGAGATTGGCAGGAAAAAACTGACCATACTCACCACGACGCGACATATCTTCAATAATTCTCGCGCGCAATTTTTCGTACTCTTCTTGTGAATACTGCGTATTTAAAATACAAAACCTCGCCTTACGCAATCCCTGCGAACCAAAACAGTTGTCGCTGTTCATAACGTATGAACAATATTGAAGGTTTGAGCTCGCCCACGAGTATTGGCAAAACTGTTCGTTCATTGCCGGTTCAATATTGCTCAATACGTCACAGAATAACTCGCTACCCAGTGCAATATAATTACTGTCATAGCTGTCTTTTGTCGGACCGGGTGATATAACAATGTATTTACAATCCTCGAGATTTCTCGCATCAAAGCATTCATTTGCATTTACGCAGTTCAATAGGTAATTGCCGGTTGAATTCTCGCAACGGGTCTGTTGAGAATATTTATGTATCGCCACCGTATGAATCATCGATATAAAATCTTGTTTTAACCCTTCTATCTTTGTGTAACTGCCAAAATAAATAGCGCTCATCCTTTTCTCATACTCGCCCCTATTAAGCTGCTCATTGTTGAACACATAGTTCTTGTTTTTGAGGTTTGCGGACATAAAGCAATTGGTGCATCCACTGCAGTCATAGAGGAAAGATGAATCCATACAATTGCTCGATTGCTGGCACCAGGAGCTGTTATACATTTTCTCGCAATCAACGAGTTCGTATCCCAGCTCGCTTCCGCGCGCGAACATTGAATCTACAACATTTTGACTCTCTGCAATCTGGAGGCCGTAGTAACAATCTTCATTTCCACCAGAGGAAATAAGGAGGTATCCATTTCTGTTTTCCCAACAATGCGCTGTGAAGTCAGAATTTTCTCCGCTTTTGCTCATCATCGCTATTTGCGGAACCGAACGAAAAAGATCTTTCAGCTGATCAAAAAATGGAGCCGAAGGATCGTACTTGCGAGCATACAAAAACGGATCCCAGTTGTCGGACCACCAGCATGGCTGGCAATAAACCGGGCCCGCGTAGGATGGAGAATAAAAATTTACCGTTATTTTTTTGCACAAATCGCATGCACGGCTGTATAGCGCGCGTTCATTGCGAAAAGCAAAACGCCTCTGCCGCCGACAATCAGGGCAGAACGTCGGCTCGGGGACCTTGATACGACGATAGAATGCTCGATCCTGTTCGATAATTTCAAATTGCTTAATACACTGCCCACAAACCATAGTATTATCGGTATAGATTACTGTGCGTATCAAGATCAACAAAATAAGCGACATTCTCGCCATCCAGTCGGTATACTGCGCGGTAGTCTCCTGTTATGTTAATGCTACGATAGCCAATCCACCTTCCAACAAGAGCGTGATTGTTGAGAATTGGATAGTTGATATCTGCGGCAAATAAAATAATCCGTTCTCTTGCCTGGTCTTTAAGGAACGGATATTTTTTCAGCTTCTTTTCAAATTTTTTGTGAAGAACTACTCTCATAATGCGCGAAAATAGCGAGAGATTTCTTCTTTCGTCGAGAGGATGGGCGAAAGATTCTTTTTTCTTTTATAGTCGCGTTCAGCGACAGCAATGGTTTTCTCAAGTTGTGGGGTCATCCGCGGAGGTGCGGAAACGCGAAATTCTCGCGTGCGCAACAGCTCTCTAAAATACGCGTTCACGATGGTGCTTACGGGCATGCCAATTTCTCGCGCAAATTCCTGCACACCCTCCTTTACCTCTTTGTCGGTTTTGATGCTCATCATCGTCTTCATATATCTATAGTATATACACCGGCTTATTTGTGTCAAACAATTAGATGATTTCCTTTTGATAACACGCCTCGCAAAAAACCTTTTCCGGTCGATCTGGGGAGTAGGTGGTTTCGAATTCCCTTGAACAGCGCCCCATATGTTCGTGACCCGCGCTGCTTGCCCGCCTTTGTGCGGGGTCGCACATACACTGGCGGCGCCAAAGCTGATGGAGATTGCGGAGCGAGCGGCGAGAATCATATCTGCTCTGCGCGCAAGGTTTCATAGATAGTGCGAGCTCATCGGTAGATATTCTTTCGGTTACCAACATCGATGAGAATAATCTCTATTGGCGAGTCGAAACGAAAAATCACGCGCCAATCGCGCGTGATTCGAAAAGAGTAAAGCCCCGCAAGCTCGCCGGTCAGTGGTTTAGTATGAAGAAGTGAATGATAGGGGTTTGCTTCAAGAACTTCAAGAAGTCGAGCGAGTTTCTTTTGTTGGGGTTTGGGAAGCGCTCGCGCATTTTTAAGAAAATGATCGCCGTAGCGCAGGATCATGTCTTTAGGTGTTCAAGAAAAGTTTTTGCATTGCTGAAGCGATAGGTCGGCTGATCGTTCATGGCGACGAAAACGCGATTTACAAATTCTGGACGATAGATGCCTTCGCCATCTTTTCCGGCAACACCAATAAGAAATGACCGAAGAAGTGTCATCTCTTTCTTGAGTGTCTTGATGTCTGCCGTGGCTGTGATCATAAGAGTATCTTTCCTCATGTACAGCGTAGCAAAATTTATGGCGCTGTCAAGCGCCATATGTCACACGATCTCCTTCTGATAGCATCCCTCGCAATAAATCTTCTCCGGGCGGTCGGGGGCATAGGTGGTTTCAAATTCTATCGGACAGCGACTGCCGTGATCATGGCCTTGGCGATCACACATGCACTGCCGGTGATAAAATTCAAAAGCGTTGCGATGGTTCATTCGCTGTCTATGCCGTTCTTCCGGGTGCAAGCGGGGGAGTGGAAGATTAAAGCGTTTATAGAACGCCAACTCTTGTTTGATAATTTTGTAATTCTTCCCCGTCTTTTCACATGCCAATATTTCTTTGCAGATCGACTCATCTACCGCTTGAATGTCGTTTGGTATATCGCCCCATGAGATTGTCTCCTTTCCTGTTGTAACGGGGATATCGTCTTGCCAGTTGTATCCTTGTGCAAGCGCCGCTTCTTTTGAGAGGGGATAAAAATCCATTGCGACTGTTTCGTTATATCCAAACGGAGAGATGCGAGGATCAAACGACAGCCCCCACTCGCCCGTCTTCTTCATGTGCTCAATAATCTTTTCGCGCAGGACTGCGTATTCGTCTTTTGAGTGTTGCGTATTGAAAATACAGTATTGTTTTACTTTTACTCCGCTGCACCCAAACAGATTGGTTGACGACAAACAGAATTCGCTGTAGTCAACGTCAGAGGATTTGCTCACGACAACGATACACCACCGAAGGCGCTGACAGTCGGCGCCACTGGCAAGCGACTCGTATACAAGCTCGGCCCGTTCGCCAACATAGCAGGACCGCAGTGAATCGCGCAAACCGGGAAAACCCGTATGAACATCGCGGCAGTTTTCTCCTTCGTACATTTGATAACAATCAACGCAGTTCTTTGACTTCGTAATATATTCGCCAACACATCCTTCAGAATTGTAATTGTAATTGCACCGACGGGGAAAGCCCCGCACATACTGCTCGAAAAAAGCCTTCTGTTCATCAAGCGGCCTTTGTCTGAACTCTTTGGCTTTTTGTTCGTATTCTTCTTTGCTGTACTGCGTGTTCATGAAACAATGGCTCTTGTGTTTCATGTTGCAGCAGAGGAAGCAGTCAGAACAATCCGAGCAGTCCTTGAGAAACTGCGAGGAATGACAGTTCTGTGAGTCGACCACATACTGGCACGCATAACACTGCTGGATGCCGACACATTCGTAGCACAGCTCGCTTCCAAGCGCGTAATCAGTGTCGACGCAGCTGCGGCTTTCTTGCGCCAAATTACAGTAGAGGCAATCCTCCATCATGTTTCCCGCAAATGACAGGTAGGAATTTTTTGTGTGGTAACTATAATTGATGTAGTCGGCGTTTTCGTTATTCGCAACCATCCGCGCCGCGCGCGGCACACTTTTTAGTAGAACATACTGCGGGCTCCGGTACGTTCAGCCGTTCCAATAATCCCCGATTCGCATCGGTGATCTCAAATTGATTCTTACACTGCGCACAGGGATTCATAGAGTTCCAGTCCGGGGATATCTCGAAAATGCTTTACATTAAGGGTGTAAAGTTGTGCGCAATGCATTATTGCGGTTGCCGCTATTGCTGCGTCTGCAAATTCAATGGGTTGTTTTGCGTCCCGCGAAATTTCTCCGGCACGCCGCGCCACATCCGTTGTATAGGGAAGAGTGGTAAATGGCGCCATCACCAGGTAGAGTGCGTTCTGCTTTTCGCGATCCTTTGAGCTCTTCCCTTCAAACAATTCTTGGATGGAAATGGTGGAAATTGCGAGTTCCGCAAGGGGGACAACGGCGGTAATGCGCAGAAGCTGCGTATCGGCTCCGCTTCGTTGGCGGAGGTGACCAATAATAATATTGGTATCAAGAATTACCATGATGATGCCCTTCGTTTCCTGGCCGCCGAGAGTTCGCGCGCCCGATGCGCCTTCTCATGTTTCTCATCGATCTCTCCCCAGCTTCCTTTTGTCTTCAGCAGCATCTTTTGATATGCGCTCGCTGCGGGACCATTGGAAAAAACACTATGAATCGGGTGAAGATAAAGGCCGTCTTCATAGGGGATAATATTGACCGATGACCGATCGGTTATCCCAAACCTCTCCCTCAATTCCTTAGGGATAACTACCTGTCCTTTAGTATTGGGTTGGGTGATATATCCAGGTTGCATAGAAGTAATACTTTATATACTTTATTACCTTTACAATACCATGATACCTCAACACCGTCAACAAGCCTTGCTCCGTTGCTATTCTATCGCTCTATGTATCCACACTGCTCTAATGCAGGATCAACATCGGGATAAAAATTTCTTTCCCATGAGTGTTTCGCGAATTCCTGCATCAACCCCCATGGATTTCCCGCGATCTTCCACGTTCCCATGCCAACCTCCGATACGTTCAGTCCTGTTTTTCCAAGAGCTCTATAGTTCATTTTTTTGTAGGATGCGCGGACGGAGACCCCTCATGTCTTTTTACATTACGTTCATGCAGAGTATAGAAGGCGATACCGTAGCAAATCGTTCGTAGAAAATTTCCGGTTTTGCCCGTCTCGCGAAGCGCTGTGTCTACTTCCTCAAATAAATCAATGAGTTCTTCTCTGGCGTTTTGATACTCCGAGGAGTAAATGTTTTCACTGTTGGTGTACAATATATTTTGTATTTTTTCCAAACGAGCAAATCGTTCGGGGCTGTACCAGGGATCAACACTCCCTTGCTTTTCTAGTCCCTTCTTCTGCTCGTCCATTATTTCATGAACAACCCTTGCTACGCCCGAACAGTGGCTATATTTTCTTATTCTGTCCTCGATGTTCTCCATATGTAATCAAATTTGGTGGACCTAGGCGGAATCGAACCGCCGTCTGTGCAATGCGAATGCACTGTGCTACCACTATACCATAGGCCCATTACCCTGGTGCCCCCGGCGTGAATCGAACACACATTACCTCGTTAGGAGTGAGGAGTTCTATCCGTTGAACTACGGGGGCCGGCTGTCATATTAAACAGGTATTGCTGGCCAATTGCAAGCACTGTTTGAAAAAACCAATAGAGCCCCAAACCACTCGGAAACTGGTAGGTCATCACGCCGGTGATAATTGGCATAAAAAACATCATCTGCTTGCTCATCACCGCAGCCATGTCCTCATCCTTTGAGCCCGGCACTTTTGGAGGACGCTTTGCGATCATAAGCTTTGACTGCCAAAACTGAATGCCCCCAACAATAACTGCGAGAATAATATTTTGGCTCTGGGAAAGCGAGAAAAGGCCAAGAAACGTGTGGTTCAGTGTTCCGGGATTTTGAATAAAGGGGTAGAGAAGATTTGCGTATCCTTCATCCTTTAGTCCGTTGGTAAAAACATAAAACAGCGCGATGAGGAACGGAAGCTGAACAAGAAGCGGGAGACACGACGAAAGGGGATTGATTTTCTCCTCTTTGAAAAACTTCATCTGCGCCTGCGCGAGCCCTTGCTTGTCATCCTTGTATTGCGCCTTTAGCGCCTCAATTTTAGGCTGGATGTCTTGGAGTTGTTTTTGGCTTTCTAGCTGTTTCCACGAAAGAGGGTAAAGCGCGAGTTTTACAAGAATGGTCAAAATAATAATGGAGAGCCCAAGATCGTGGTTTGGCAAAATATTGTAGGTCCAAATCAACAGGTTGAGAAGTGGCTGATAAAATACGGCTGTGAATAGTTCTTGCATACATTATTGCATCTCAGAAATCTTAAATATGTTCTATTCCCCCCTTGTTCCAGGGATTGCAGCGGACGATCCGCCACAATCCGCGCATCGCCCCATGTAGAAATCCATAGCGAATTATCGCATCTCTCATATAAAAAGAACAGGTGGGATGAAAGCGGCAATATCCGTACGGGAAAAACGCTTTGACCCAACTGTGGTCGGGGGAAAGCAGTTTTTGATAGAGCGAAATAGCGAGTAGCGCGATGTGTTTCATTTTTTGTTATCCCTCCTCGATGCGGTGTGGCGTCGCTGTATATACGAAAGCGTGCGAACAATCTCGGGTTCCAACAGGGCAGATTTCGCGCCCAGAGCGCTTTGCTTTACGACAATCACCACGTCTACGGGGCTTGTACACAGTACAATATTTTTTCTCACACACTCGCGCAGTCGCCTTTTGATGGTATTCCGCTCGGTTGCCTTTTTGGATATTTTGTTCGCGACAACAAAGCCGAAGCGGGGAACAGAAAGAGCGTTCTCGCGCCACCGCACGGTATAAAAGGGAGTCGCCGCGCGCTCTCCTTTTAAAAAAACCCTCTGAAAATCGTCTTTTCCAGAAAGGCGGTGAATGCGGGACAACATGTTACGATGCAACAGTCAATTTTTTACGCCCTTTTGCTCGCCGCCGCTTGAGAACGGTGCGTCCTGTTTTTGTCTCCATACGCGCGCGAAACCCGTGTGTTTTTGCCTTTTTCCTTTTTTTTGGCTGATACGTCCGCTTTGGCATATCGAATAAAGCTCATGAATCTTTCACTAGCATACCGTATGTAATAAAAAATGTAAACGAGGGGCTTGCTTTTTTTCTTATTCACATTACACTGGTTGTTATTCACATGATATCCACACTCTATACACTCGCTCGTTCTTTTATTGTTTTTGGTCCCATGCTACAATCCACGCGTTCTCAATTTACTCTTTCTTCAATCCTTTTGTGCATATGAATACCGTCCAGCTCTGGCAGGCTACGCTCGGTGAGCTTGAGATCCTCTTGAGTAAACCGAATTTCAGCACATGGTTCCGCGAAACATTTGTTGTTTCGCATGAGAATAATAAGGTTGTCATTGGTGTCCCAAACGCGTTTACAAAAACCTATCTCGAAAAAAAGTATCATGTTCTCATCGTTCGCGCGCTTCGCAATGTGGCGCCCGAGACAATCAAAGATGTGCTCTACAAAGTTGAACTCAAAGATCTCAGAAAACAGGCTGACCCACCCTTCGCTTCCGAACCCGACGTGTTCAGCCAAGCTCTCGGCCAGTCATTTGCCAAGCAAAGCGCTCCTAGGCCCGAACACGTTACTCCGGCAGGTCTGAATCCGCGCTATACCTTTCATAATTTCATTGTCGGGAAATACTGCGAGCTTGCACATGCGGCTTGCCAGGCGGTCTGTGACACGCCCGGTGAAACATACAACCCGCTATTTATCTATGGGGGGGTGGGCCTTGGAAAAACACACCTCCTCCAGGCGGTTGGTCACGAGATCCTTACTCGCAGTCCTGAGAAGCGGGTGTTGTTTGTTACGTGTGAAAAGTTTTCAAACGACTACATTCAAGCCGTTCGCTCGGGGCGCGCAAAGGAGCTTAAAGACACCTACCGCAGCGTTGACGTTCTCATCATCGACGATGTTCAGTTCCTTTCAAGTAAAGAGGGGACCCAGGAAGAGTTCTTTCACACCTTTAATGCGCTCCATCAAACAAATCGTCAGCTTATTATATCTTCAGACCGCCCGCCAAAAGCAATCCCAGCAATCGAGGGGCGTCTTCTCTCCCGCCTCGAGTGGGGCATGATCGCCGACATTACCAGCCCCGACCTTGAAACGCGCATCGCTATTTTAGAAACAAAATGCAAGGAGAAGGGTGTTCGGGTTTCCGGCGATATTATCAACTATATCGCAACAATGGTGCACAACAACATCAGGGAGCTTGAGGGGGCGCTCAACCGCATTTTGGCGTACAGCCAGCTCAACAACGAGGAGCTTGGGTTTGAAAAAATAAAACAAATCCTCTCGTCCCTTACGATGAGCTATGCTAAAAAATCAATCACACCAAAACAGATTGTTTCACTTGTCGCTGAATTTTATAATCTCGCGATTGGCGATCTTATCGGTGAGTCGCGAAAGCGAGAACTTGCCATTCCGCGTCAAATTAGCATGTATCTCATGCGCGAGGAAATAAAGTGTTCCTTCCCGACAATCGGACAAGAAATAGGGGGGCGCGACCACACAACCGCCATACACGCATACAATAAAATTCAGCGGGATGTTGACGAAAGTCCAAAAGTAAAACAGGATATTGATCTTATTCGCCAACGTATGTACAACATCTAATAACCCTGTGATGAATGTGTGAATAATGCGTGTATACATTAATTCTGTCCGTGGTGGTACACAGACTATTCGAAACTTTTCCAAGTATCCATCCACAGTAAAAAATATAAACTCCCTTTTATAAAAAGAAAAAACACCCTTATCCACTCCGTCCACACCCCTTATTATTATTACTATCTTTAGATATATATAAATAGAAATAGATACCCTTGTGAATATCTCTTGCCTTCAAGAAAATCTCTCCTCATCACTTTCACTCGTACGCGCAGGTATTGGAAAGGAAACCGGACTCACTATTCTTTCAACAATCCTTATTCGCGCCGAGGAAAAGTTTATTTATCTCAACACAACAAATCTTGAGGTTGCCATTCAGTGTACTGTTCGGGGCAAAGTTGAAGAAGAAGGAAGTATTGCATTACCAGCAAAAACATTTACTGACTTTATTTCACTTCTTCCAAAAGAAAAAATTGAACTTAAAAAAATCGACACCACACTCGAGATTACATGTGGAGCGTACCATACAAAAATTCACGGGATGGTTCCTGATGAATTTCCACTTATCCCACCGCCAGAAGGCGGAAGCGTTCTTACGTGTTTACAGAAGGATTTAAAGGGCGCGCTTTTCTCTGTGGGCCATGCGGCCTCACAACAAGAAACACGTCCCGAACTTCATGGTGTATTATTTCAATGGGTACAAGAAAAAAATCACTGTGTGTGCGTCGGAACAGACGCATATCGGCTCGCCGAAACGTTTATTAAGGCGCGCGGAAACACACCGGATGTTTCGTGCATCATCCCCCTAAAAACAGTATATGAACTTTCACGAACGCTTCTCTCCGATGATGACAGTGAATGTGAGGTTTGTATTACCGACACGCAAGTGAGCATAAAAACAGATATGGTTGAGTGTGTGTCAAAGATTGTTCAAGGGGCATTTCCCGATTATCACAGCATTATTCCCCAACACATCGTTACGCGCGCCGTGCTTGAGCGTGACGAATTAAACCGCGCGGTGAAGGCAACAAGCCTTTTTTCTCGAGGGGGGCTGCATGATGTGGTTTGTCACCTTGTTCCAACCGACGGGACCCGCGGCACCGTTACTCTATCATCATCAAATGCAAGCGTAGGTGAAAACACCGTTACTCTCGATGCAGAAATGACCGGCAGTGAGAATACTATCACGCTTAATTATCGCTATCTTCTCGATGGGCTTTCCCATATGGAGTCAGATGTCGTTTCGTTTGAAGTTGTTGACACACAAAGCCCCTGTATTTTAAGGCCTGCGGGTAAGGGGGAGCTTACCTATCTCATCATGCCAATCCGCGAATAATTATTGAAGGAGAATGTTGAGGATCATACGCGCTTCACGCGTCCTCCCTTTTGTATCGGTACTTACGACGCGCAGAGTTCTAAACCCATTATCAACACCCTGGAGCGTTGAGAAGAGCTCAAACGGGCTCTGGGTGATGACACCGAGAAGTTTGTTGTCAAGGTAGTAGGCCACAGAGGCAACACCGTCAGAAGACGAGGTTGTAACTGTTGCGTGAAGGAGGGACTCTGAAATTGTGTCGTTTTCGTGAGGAGATTCAATAGTGAGCGCAAGATCACCGGCATCCTGGATTGGGGGTGCTTTTTCTTGCACTAAAACGTCTGGTGATTCCTTAATGTTTTCGCGCTTTACCCAATCGCGCACTGATTGTTCCCATCGCGAAAATTGTGCATCCTGCTCGGGATGTTCTGGGATTGCGCCTCGAGGATCGTCCTTGTTCACATAGAAGAGCGTGTCGTGGATAGCCCTGCTTGTTCGCTCTTCGATCTCCTCGAAGGGATTTCCTTTCGCGGGAAGGCCGGTCCGCCTGTCAATGCGTATAATCATCTCTTGCCCGATCTGTCCATCAAGAATCCCCTTTCCCGTTGTGATGGGGAGCGGACGCGTGAAGGACTCTGCCGTATCGCGCGCAAGCGTTCTCCTCATGTAGCCATTCCAGATTGGTGCGGCAACCACCGAGCCGTCACTCCGCTTGTTCATAGACGAATTATCGTTATTGCCAACCCACACCCCCGTTACAATTGAGGGAGTGTATCCGACGGTCCATGCGTCGCGGAAGTCGTTCGTTGTTCCTGTTTTTACGGCGACTTCTCTTCCGGAAAGCGTAAGATAATTCTGTTTTCCAAAAATATATTCCCGCGCGCCGTTATCAGAGATCATGTCGGTGATGTTCCTGGTGGTTTCCGGTTCGAGCGAGGTTTTTGTTTGTTTGTGCTGCGCTTCATGTAGAAGCGCTCCCTTCGAGTCGCGCACAGAGAGAATGGCGATTGGTTGTGCGCGTACGCCATCTTGCGCAAGGGCGGTATATGCGGCGACGTGTTCAAGCAGCATGACCTCGCCGCCGCCAAGGACAAGTGAGAGGCCAAAACGGCTTG
Source organism: Candidatus Uhrbacteria bacterium (assembly GCA_016206155.1). Lineage (GTDB taxonomy): Bacteria > Patescibacteriota > Patescibacteriia > JACQRZ01 > JACQRZ01 > JACQSC01. The sequence goes on from JACQSC010000004.1 coordinate 185,017, forward strand.
GGTCGCGAAGCGTTGAATAGCCAAGATTTTCCGCGAGGCCCAGAACCGCGGGAAGACCCGCAAGATAGAGCACCTTTACCGCGGCGATGTTAAGTGAGCCGGCAAGCGCTTTTTTGAGCGTAACTGGACCATACTCTTTATTCGTATAATTTTGGGGGGTGTATGGTTTTTCTCCGGTGGTGTCAAAGTCTGTTTTAAGATCAAAAATAATCGTTGATGGCGTGTATCCCTTTTGCAGCGCCGCGGCGTAAACGATCGGCTTAAAGGAAGATCCGGGTTGGCGCGGACGAAGAACAACGTTGACGTTACCGTCGACGCTTTCATCAAAATAATCTTTTGATCCAACAAGCGCAAGGATGTCGCCAGTGCGCGCGTCGAGAGACACAAGCGCCGCATTCGAAGCGTTTTGCTTTGCGTTGCGCGCCGCTCCTTCTCGCACCTCCTCCTCGGCGACTTTTTGTTTTTCGTAATCAAGCGTTGTGATGACAGAGAGTCCCCCCTCTTCCACGAGCTTGTCGCCAAACAATGACGAAAGCTGTTCGCGTACCATCATGACAAAATGCGGGGCGCGGATGCTGTTTGCCTGCGATCGAAATGCGAGTTTTTCTTCTTTTGCAAGCCGCGCCTCTTCCTCGGTGATGTATCCCTCCTCTGCCATTTGATCGATCACGGCGCGTTGGCGCGCAATGAGCTTGTCGCGATTGTTTCCCCATGGCGAATAGTAGGTGGGCGCCTTTGGGAGAACCGCCAATACAGCGCTTTCCGCAAGGTTGAGACGGCGTACGTCCTTGTCAAAATACATCCCGGCCGCCGCGCTGACGCCATAGGCGGTTGAGCCGTATGGAATTTCGTTAAGATAGAGCTGCAAGATTTGATCTTTAGTAAATGACTGTTCAATGCGATAGGCAAGAATAAGCTCTTTGAATTTGCGAGCAATGGTTTTTTCGTTCGAGAGGAGCGCATTTTTAATAAGTTGTTGGGTAATCGTGGACCCTCCCTGCACCTTGCCGCCGCGAACAACATCCATGACAAGGGCGCGGACAATACCCTTCATGTCAAAGCCCCTATGTTGGTAAAAGCTGCGATCCTCGGCAACAACGGTTGCCTTTTTTAGCATGTCGGGAATTTCATTGAGCGTGACGAGCGTGCGCTGCTGGTCGCCGTGAAATTGAAACAAGAGAACGTCGCCCGTGCGGTCGTATATTTTTGTGCTTTGGGGCAACGCGCGTTCAATCAGCCTGTTGGGGTTTGGGAGGTCGCGCGAGAACCAACCGATAAGGGCAACAAACGCAAAAACTCCAAGGATAACAAGAACGACCGCCGCGCTTATGAGCGCCTTTATGCTAAAGCGTTTTTTGCGCGCCTGTTTTTGCGGGATAGCCGCCTTTTGTGGTTTGGCATAGGAGAGGCGCTTTTTTTTGAAGCGTGCCCGTTCGCGATGGTAGTCGTATGAGAGGCGCATAGGGGTTAGCACATAAACGCTCCGCAATAGGCAATTGCAAGCGCGTCGGCAGCATCGTCTTGCCGCGGAAGAGAAGGAAGATTGAGAAGAAGTTTCATCATGTGTTGCACTTGTCGCTTTTCAGCCTTTCCGTACCCCGTTACAGCGAGTTTTACTTGGAGTGGCGTGCATTCAATAATCGGAAGGCCGGAAAGGGCTGCGGCGAGGAGAATCACTCCCCGGGCCTGAGACACGTCGATTGCTGTTTTTGTATTTTTTTCAAAAAAAAGCTTTTCAATGGCTATGCGTGATGGCTGATACGTTGCAACAAACTCAATCACTTTTTCGTAAATCAACATCAATCGTTTCGGAAAGGATAAGCCGCTCGGTGTGGTAAAACAGCCATAATCAAGCGCGCGCACATCTCCCCCCTTAACACGAACAATGCCATATCCAATGGATCCAAACCCGGGATCGATTCCAAGCACCACCAACCCCATTTTGTCATTCCGGTCCATCTGGGGCACTCGGGATAAACTCCGGGCGGGATCCGGACCATAAAAATGTTTTTTCATTCTACGCAAGATTTGAAGACACGCTCACAACATCAGGCATCCCTTCAAGGACTTCAACAAGTTTTTCAATCTTTTCTTGTTGGTCGGGAGGGAGCGTCACGCGTTCTTTTGGCGCGAGATCGATTTCCGCAAACACGAGAGTGGCGCCAATTCCCTCAAGATATTCCTTGATTGATTGAAATTGTTCCGGTGTGGTGAGGATGGTGCACCCATCGTCATCTTTTATAATATCTTCTGCGCCGCGTTCAATCAAGGCAAGCTCATGTTCATCGGTACACACAGCGGCATCAATCCCAATACTGCCGCGGCGCTCAAACATCCACCGGACGCTGTTTGCGGCGCCGAGGTTGCCGCCGTGTTTTGAAAGTGCGTGCTTGATCTCCGACACGCTTCTATTGCGATTGTCGGTCAGTGTCTGAATAATGAGGGCAACGCCGCCGGGGCCAAAGCCCTCATAAGTGATCTCCTCAAGGGATTCGCCCGCAAGCTCGCCGGTTCCGCGCTTGATGGCGCGCTCAATATTCTCTTTTGGCATGTTGACGCCGCGGGCTTTATCGATGGCGAGGCGCAGGGAAAAGTTTGTTTCTGGGTCACCGCCCTTTTCGCGCGCGGCAATGGTAATAACGTGCGCGACTTTAGTAAAGTTTACCGCACGCTTTGCGTCTACAACCGCCTTCGCCCGTTTTGTGGTTGCCCATTTAGAGTGACCAGACATAGGAGAGCAGGGGTTAGGGTAGAGGGTTTAGGGTTTAGAAAAAAGCCAAAACCAAACATAACAGAATTGCTCTGCCCATGAATTCAGTATAGCACAAATTACCTCCTATTGCAAGACGGGGTTGTGGCAAATTGGTTGGCGTGATAAGGTTGTTCTTATGAACATCGGAATCGTTGGCTTGCCCAACGTAGGAAAATCAACACTGTTTAAGGCGTTGACAAAAAAACAGGTCGATATTGCAAACTATCCGTTCTGCACCATTGATCCCAATGTTGGTGTTGTGAAGGTGCCGGATGAACGGCTTGCACGATTGGCGGAACTCTCGCATTCGGCAAAGATTGTTCCGACGAGCATTGAATTTGTTGATATCGCCGGACTCGTAAAGGGTGCGTCTCAAGGAGAGGGGCTAGGCAACAAGTTTCTTTCACACATTCGCGAAGTGGACGCGATTGCGCACGTTGTGCGCGTGTTCCATGACAAAAACATCATTCATGTTGCCGGCGAACCAAAGCCAATTGAAGACATCGATGTTATTAATCTTGAACTGATCTTTGCCGACATGGCGACGCTTGAAAAGAGAATTGGCGCAACAAAGAGCCAGATGAAAAGCGGCAAAACGCGTATTCTCGAGGAGCAACTTTGTATATACGAGAAGGTATATACATGCCTTGAGTCGGGTGCGCCAGCAAACAGGCTTGATCTTTCCGATGAGGAAAAAGAGACAACGCGCGACCTTCATCTTTTGACGCTCAAGCCATTTCTTTACGTGCTCAATGTTGACGAGGAAATGGGGTCTTGCTCAGTTTCCCGAAGGGAATCCGCGCCTGACCTCATTTCAGAGATTGAGCAAAGACTCGCGGGCTATACAATCGTGGCGCTCTGCGCTCAAGCCGAGGCCGATATGGCCGACCTTTCGGACGAAGAGGTGCGCGAGCTTGGAATGAAGCGAACAGGCCTTGACACGTTTATTACCGTCGCTTACAAACTTCTAGACCTGATTACATTTTTGACAACCGGGCCGGACGAAACCCGTGCGTGGACCATTCGTAACGGGACAAAGGCGCCGCAAGCGGCAGGCGTGATTCATACCGACTTTGAAAAAGGATTTATCCGTGCTGAAACAATTAACTGGAAAGACCTTGTCGACGCCGGCGGTGAAGTTGCCGCAAAAGAGAAGGGGCTTATCCGTCTTGAAGGGAAAGAATATATTGTTCGCGATGGCGACGTGATGGTCTTTCGGTTCAGCGTGTAACTTTTTCAAACACAAACAATTCGCGGGCGACACGAGCATCGGGTCTGGAAATGACAAGAGAGCCGCGCTCGGTTACGCCCGAAAGAACGCGACGCAGAGAGTCTGGAACCGTTACGTTTATAAAGCCTTGCTTCATCAGCGCGTTGAGGCAGGGAATATGTCGTTGCCGGGAGTCGGCCATCCAAACTGGGAAAACAATCACAACGCGACCCGCGCGCGCGAGCGCCTCGTGAAATGAGCGGAAGCTTTGAATATAGAGATCGCAGAGCGCATCAATTTCTTTTTCAGAAACATGTTGGTGGCGCGCTGAAAGCGCTGGTCCCAGCGTTGGCTCAGTGACGATCGCACCGATTGAGCGCTTTGGAAAGCACGACGCGAGTTTTTGCGCGTCACAGTGCTTTACGGATACGCAAACGGGGTCAGGCACAGATTTTGCAGCAGCAAAAACTGAGCCAGACCCCGTTTGAGCCAGACCCCATTTCTTAAGCCACGAAATATTCTCTTTTGTCGCACCGACGTTCTTCTCATCAATATCGCTTCCTGATACATTGGTATATTCAAGCAGCAGCGCCTCCTGCAAGACAGTCCCAAGTCCACAAAACGGATCAAGAAGCGACGCATCTTTTTCGGCCCTCGCGAGATTAATCATGATGCGGGCAAGCTTTGGGGGGAGGAGGCCGGTTTTCATGTCTCGATGCGGACGGCCGTAATCACGGCGCGCATATTCTTCAAATTCCTGCACCGCGGCGGTGATGCCGATGTCGATCGTATCATTATCGATCAACAAAACGTATTCAACGTTCGGCTCTGTCACGAGATGATTTTTTTCAACAACAACCGATGACAGGGCTGTTGCGCCGTGCTGTGGAGCGACAAAACGCGCAGAAACGCCATGTTCCCGCAGACACTTTTTAAGAGCAATTCCTTCTCTCTGGATCCAAAGCGCGATGCGACGCGCTTCATTTCCCTTGAGCGGTTTTTGTGATACGCTGTATGCACTGACGCCAAAGGTTATTCGTTCGTGTGCGGCAGTCGATCGTCCCAAAAGATCGTTCGTGATATATGCGGCAGCGCAAGAAAAATCTTTTTTTGTTGAACCCATGACCCTGCCACCCTTTATGGCTCCGCCAAGACGATGGATGAGGGGCACAGTATCAAGAACACCATCAAAGGAAAATGGTATTGCCTCACTTCCGGCGCGATCAAGAGCGAGCGACCCGCCGTTATGTGAGAGGACGGCGCATAACTCAAGTAATGAAAGTGAGGGAAGCCGTCCCGGAATAAGGAAGTAGTTCATATGTTTCAAGTGATCATTATTGTATGTGCGCTTGTCGGCTTTGCGTATGTTGCGTGGCGCAGTCGAGAGCAGGCTGTTGCTCTTATTGTCTTTGCGCTTCCGCTGTATCTGATGCGCTTTTCAATCTGGTCCGTTCCGTCAACGCTCCTTGAAGGAGCGATCCTCATTCTTTTTATCGTATGGGTATTGAAAAAAGGAGGGGTCAGCGGTGCTGTGCGTTGCATGCAAGACAGGATCAATGGTGCGCAGCGTGCGGAGCGCTTGCTCTATCTCTTTCTCTTTTTTCTTGTTCTCTCCGCAACGGTGAACATTGCGTTTTCTCCGGATATGCGGGCTGGCCTTGGCGTGTGGCGTGCGTACTTTGTGGAGCCGGCACTCTTTTTTATCGTTTTTCTTGACACCATGAGATCTGCCGAACAGGTTCGCCGCGCGATCTCCGCGAGCATCCTTTCAGGGGCGCCGATCGCGTTGTTGGCAGTATATCAAAAACTTACCGGATGGAATATCCCCGCGCCATGGGATGTTGAGAGGCGGGTAACGAGTATCTACCCTTACCCCAATGCCGTTGGACTCTATTGTGCGCCGATCATATGGCTTGCCATAGGAAGAATACGAGAGTCAATCGGCGAGAAGAAAATTTTTCATGCATTTGGCATGGCGGGGACCGCTCTTCTTTTGGTTATTGCGTTGACATTCTCTAAGACAGAGGCCGCCGTTGTGGCGCTTGCCGTTTCTTTTTTTGGGGTTGGCATGCTATGGAGCGTGCGTGCGCGTATCGTCACGCTTGGCATCGCGGCGGTCGGACTGTTGATTTTTTTCTTTGTTCCGATGGTGTCTGCACCCCTTACAGAAAAAATGCTCTTGAAGGATTGGTCTGGACAAGTACGGATAGCGACCTGGACAGAAACGGTCGCGATGCTTAAAGACCATCCGTTCACCGGAGCGGGCTTGGCCGGATATCAGATGTCGCTTGAGCCGTACCACACGCATGAGTATCTGGAAATTTTTCTCTATCCCCACAGCATCATCTTAAACTTTTGGAGCGAGACGGGACTGTATGGCGCTGTAAGCATCATGTTGGTTTTTGTAACACTTTTTGTCCTGTGCGCAAAAACGATCCGTAAAAAAAGGCACAGGGACACCATGATAGGCACGACCGCTTTTGCTATCGTCGCAGCGCTTGTGACAATCCTCGTCCACGGTCTTGTTGATGTGCCCTATTTTAAAAACGATTTGGCGATTTTTTTCTGGTTTCTTGCGGCAAGCGTTATTGCCCTTCATCGTCTGTCATATGAATCGTAGCACGCATTGGTTTTTCATTGGTCTCTGCGCCGTCTGGCTTATTGGCGGCGGGCTCTTTGTTTTTGCGCAACAACCATTTACGAACTGGGAGAAGAGGATCAACCCTTCCGAGTTCCATTGTCACAACACCGCGTGCGAAACAGGAGAGATCGCAATTCCACTTGATGCGCAAACACTTGGTCTCAGCGTTCAGCATGGGGATGTGCTCGAGGTGCGCTTGCGCGATGAAGGGGGGTGGACGGGATGGATGCGCGTTGAAGGAGAGACAGATGCGCCTGATTTTGAAAAAGACTCTCGTCCCTATGCGCTCTATGTGTCGCGCGGCATCAGGGCATTACGCATACGAGCTCCTCTGGGGGGGCAACACGATATTGATGTTGTGGCTCTCTCCTCACCGACAGGGACCGCGAAGGATGGGCGTGTTACTATTGCCGCCGTGACAGAAGGACCGCAATCAGAAGAAGACGGGATCATTTCTCGAGAGTCGTGGCTTTCTGGCGGTGGGGCGTTTTCTGAGAACGAACAACAAATATTGTGGAGCCCTCACTACGCGCAGCCAAAAAAAATAGTCATTCACCATACAGCCACAATCGTGCGGGACATGAACGGAGACGGAATTATTGATCGCAGCGATTACAGAGATGCTATTCGCGCCATCTATTCTTTCCATGCGCGATCGCGGCGGTGGGGTGATATTGGGTATAATTATATCATCGCCCCCGACGGTTCGGTGTGGGAGGGGCGTGGCGGTGGCGACGGTATTGTGGCGGGGCATACGGTTCGGAGCGCCTCGTGCACAAAATTCACCAAAGCCGGAGTAGGGTTCAACGACGGCTCTATCGGTATTGCGGTGCTTGGCACCTATACCAGCGATGGCATTTCGTTCGCCGCCGTGAACGCTCTTACAGATCTCATTGCGGAGAAATCATGGGAATTCGGCATTCATCCTTCCGGATCGGGATTCTTCAAGGATGCAGTTTATCCAAATGTGCTTGGGCACCGTGATCTTGACTGCACATCCTGTCCCGGAGAGAGCATGCACTGGGTGCTGTCTGACATCGTGCGTATGGCGCAGAAGGCATACGAGAAGCTCGTCGAATCAAAGCCGCGTCAATACAAAGCTGAGCTAGTTGATATTGCTCCACGGCGCGTACTATTCCACGCAGGCGAGAAAGAAAAGGAGGTTATCGTACGATTTAAAAACACCGGAATCATTTCATGGAGAAACTATGGAGATGAAAGCTTGCGCATTGCGCGTGCAGATATTGCCAAGAAGCTATCCGCACTTGATACGGTGCGCATGGCAACTGTTGAGGATCAAAAAGATGAAGAGGTAAACACGGCGAACAAAAAGGAAGAGCCGGCATCATCATATGTTGTCGCAACGCTTCTCGCGCCAAATGTTGCTCCTGGCCAGACAGGGGCGTTTCGATTACGCTTTACGGTCCCGAATCAATTTATCGGCGCAGAAAAATTCGTTCTCGCCGTTGGCGAGCGAGGATGGCTTTCTGGTACAGAATATACCATTGAGACCGTCAACGGCAACCGCCCGCTTGCCGCGTTGCTTGAAAATAAAGACGCGCGCGCATTCTCCGACGATTGGGACGATTTGGTTTCGTTTGAGTTTAGAAACATGGGGACCGAGAGTTGGAAACGCGGCGAGGTTGTGCTTTCTATTCGTGACGCCGAGCTGTTCAGAACTACAAAATGGAAAAATGACGACGGCCAGTTTGTATTTGAGGAGAAAACCGTAGGACCAGGCGAGATGGCGCATTTCAACGTCCCAGCTCGTTTCGAAAAGCCTGGGCGCAGTGAGTTCAAACCGGCACTTCTTAAGCTTAAGAAAAAAGAGGTGATTGAGGGGAGCGACCTCTCTACCGTTCTTGCGACAATTAACCCGGCGCGCATTGTTGAGGTAGATACAACCCGCATTCCGCCGGCGGTGTTGGCGGCGTGGAGGCCGGTATTCTCTGTGCGAATTAAGAACAATGGAGAAAAACAGTTAAAAAATGTCACACTTGTCGCTGCCGATAATGAAAAGAAAAGCGCTTGGTATCATCGTTCATGGAATGGTAAAACAATCATTGAGAGCGTTAAAGAGATAAAACCCGGTGAGAGTGCGACAATGCTCTTCCGCGTGACGCCACCGCAGAAAGCGGGAAGTCACGAGCTGAAGCTTTCCTTGCGCGCAGACGGGAAGCAAGTATATAGCGGGAGTATTGACAGCTATTCGCCCCTCGTCGCCAGGGTGGTTCGCGTTGACGAGCAAAAGAAGTAAATAATGGACAGCCACCATTTCTCCTTAAACCATTATACGCTATGAAGAATAGGGGATTCACATTGATTGAACTGCTGATCGCGCTTGGAATAGGGGGGATCATTTCCGCCGCTATTTTTGCGGCGATTGATCCCGGGCGGCGATTGGCAGAGGCGCGCGACAGTCAGCGATGGGGGCACGTGAAAAACATTCGTGATGCTGTGTATCAATACCAGATTGGCACACAAGGAGCGGCGCTGGCAGGTGTTGATGCGCAAATGCGTCAAATTGGTACTGCTGGCGCCGGGTGCGCCATTCCATGTTTTTTTGGAGAAGAGTCTGGTGTGACAAATACATTTATTGATGACACGCAAACAGAGTTTGATGCAGGGGTATATGCAAATACGCAATGGATCGCATCGGCGCTTTCGTTGTCTTCTCTTCCGATCGGAACCTACACATCGCGCATTTTCAACGCGGGGACAACGACGCCATGGACCACGCTTTCATGGGTACCGCGCGCGCCGTATGGGAAACCACTTCCAAACGGCGGACAGTCAGAAACAGGATATGCGTCAGCAAACGCAGGGATGAGTGGGAATGGCGCACTATGGCATCTCGATGAAGGGTCTGGACAGATTACGGATAGTTCGGGGAATGGGCGACACTCCACGGTTCAGAGCGGCATTGTATATGGAGCAAGCGGCGTGTATGGATCGGCGCTGACATTCAACGGATCGGCATACGCGGATTTTCCATCGATATTTCCGTATTCACCGCACGCCGCCGATATTACCGAATTAACCGCGGAGCTTTGGATGCGCTCTTCGGTGAATCCGGCAAGCGCCGGCGTGATGGCATGGCAGGGATGGGGCGGAACGTATGTTCTGCAAGTAAACGCGCAGGGTCAGATAAGCTTTGTCGTCAAACAGACAAAGAATAGCTGTACCCATTATGACGGGGCGTGGATCGGCGCGAATTCAAGTCCCGACGCATACACCAATGGGCAGTGGCATCACGTTGCGGGGCGTTATCATCGCGCGGAAAACACCATTCAGCTTTATGTTGACGGTATGTTAAAGAACACAGCGACGCTCAACGCGAATGAGTGTCTCTCCGATCCGACCACAACCCATCCTCCAATCCTCGGCGCCGCGTCACAGTATCCGAACAACCGCGTAAATTTTTATACAGGCAATCTTGATGAGGTCGCGCTGTATGGCCGCGCGCTGTCAGCAGACGAAATACGAGAGCGGTATGAGCGTGGAGCAAGCAATATACGCGTGCAAGTTCGTTCGTGCGAAAATTTCCAATGCAATGGCAGTAATTTTGTCGGACCCAATGGTACAGCAAATGATTATTATGACGAGACAATGAATGCGGCACTGGCGCCGCCTTCCCTTCCTGTCACCAACATTCCCGCGGGCCGCTACGCGCAATACAGGATGACATTTTCCGCGAGTGGAGGGGTGCCACTGCCGTCAGTGGTCAGCGCCACAGTTTCAAACGCCGCATCTGGAAGTGCGTTATTGCCGGATGCATGCGTTGATATCACGCCGGCGCTTGCGCGGTATCTTCCTGTTATGCCCCGCGATATGAGTATCGGCACGCCAGAGCGGAGCGGATATGCAATAGGAACGACAGCCGGCGGCGCGTTTATCGTTCGGGCATGCAATCCCGAGCGCGAAGAAATCATTGAAGCGCGATAAGCGGCTTGATTTTCGTTGTTTAATTTCCTATACTACGTCAACACGGAGGGGTCGCATAGTCAGGTCGAGTGCGCGGCTCTCGAAAAGCCGTAGGGCAGCAATGTCCTCGAGGGTTCGAATCCCTCCCCCTCCGCCAAAATTGAAAATCGGAATTGGAAGCCGAAATGGGGTCGCGCCGCAGGCGCGACACAAACGCATTCCCCCCAAAAAATCCTGAATCTGCAAGGGTTCGCCGCGCTCCGCGTGGTTCAATAAGTACGGTTCGATCCTTAATTTGAAAGTTCGAACCGACTTTTTTGTACAAATGAATAAAGGCAAATAAAGGGGCAAATAAAGGGGTCAGGTACCTTTTTGGCATAATGTGATAATTGTGCTATCCAGATTATTTCTGGTTTTGAAGGGTGTGTGAATTGTTTTCTACGGAGCAACTCACCACCCCTTTGATTTTATGGTATACTGTCAGAGACGTCATAGGGATTTGGGTTAAAGTTTCCATCCCTATTTTAATCCAAAAACCTCATTTTGAGGAGTTTCGCAATTCAAAAGCATATATGAAGTTATTCCTAAAAATTATTGTGATAATCGCAGTCCTCTTTTTTGCGTTGGTGGTTATATCAAATCTTTTTCGTTTTTTTCTTGCTATGGATTATCGTACGTCGGATACAAGTGTTCAGTGGAAAGTTCGGTCAATAATGTGCTCATTTTCTGGAAGAGGATTTGGCATAACGAATAATTGTTCGGATAGTTGCGAAGCCCGAAGAAATGAGAGTGTGGCCTGTGCAACCAATGTGTATCTGGATTGCAGATGCTACGAGGGACAGTGCTGGAACGGAAAAAAATGCGAGCCAACCATAAAGAGATAAAACATCAAAAGCGTGGGAGAAACTAGGGACAGTCACCGTTTTTGAACTGGCATGAGTCATTGTTATACTTTGCAGAAACGGTGGCTGTCCCCGTTTCCCGTTCAAGGGAGAGAATTAATGTGACAAAGAGAACAAAAACGCGATGCGCCTGGTCAGGTGAAAACCCTCTTATGATTGCCTACCATGACAGAGAGTGGGGCGTTCCGGTGCACGATGATCGTGCGCTTTTTGAGCTTCTTACTTTGGAAGGCGCTCAGGCCGGACTTACCTGGCAAACAGTGCTTAACAGAAGAGAGGGCTACGGAAAAGCATTTAACGATTTTGATGCAAGAAAAATTGCTCGCTATGGAGAGAAAGAGATCCTGCGGCTTTTATCTGACGTTGGTATTATCCGCAATCGTTCTAAAATTGTCGCGACAATAAAAAATGCCAAAATGTTTTTGGAAGTGCAAAAGGAATTCGGTTCTTTCGACAGCTACGTCTGGCAGTTTGTAAGAGGAAAACCTATTATCAATAGAATCGTGTCGATGAAAGATATCCCACAATCCACAACGGAGTCAGCCACCATGAGTAAGGATCTATTGAAGCGAGGGTTTGCATTCGTTGGTCCCACCATCTGTTATGCGTTCATGCAAGCAGTCGGTATGGTGAACGATCATGAGGTTGACTGTTTCAGATATAAAGCGCCAAACTCGAAGTAATATCTTATTTTAACGTAAAGCACATATGCAACCAGCGATGGATTTTTTAAAAAACCAACAACTCATGGCGATTGCATGTGTGGACGAGCATGGCCCATGGATTGCGAACGTGTATTATGGCGCCGGGGATGATGGGCGCACGTATTTCATCAGCCAAGAAAAGAATCGGCATAGCGCGGCAATTCTTAATGACCCCAACGTTGCATTTACCGTTGCATGGTTTGATCCGAAAAATCACACAAACCGAAAAGCAGTACAGGGGCTCGGCATGTGTCGCCTTGCAAAAAATCTAGCCGAAATAGCAGTTGGCATTAAACTGCTGTATAATAAATTTCCCGATCTTCGCGCCATCCTTACGGTTAAGTGGATAAAGACGAATGCATGGGGGTCAAAAGTATGGGTCCTCACGCCGACGTATTTGAAATACTGGGATGATGAGCTGTATGGCGAAGATGAGAGCAAAGAATTTTTTATAAAGCAAACCGCGAGATGATGACTCAAGAAGAAGCCCTTGCGATATTGAAGAGCGGGGAGTCGGTGTTTCTCACCGGGGAGCCGGGAAGCGGCAAGTCGCATACTGTCAATCAGTATGTTCGTTGGTTGCGCGACAGGGGTGTTAGCGTTGTCGTAACTGCGTCAACCGGTATTGCGGCAACGCATATCGGCGGGCGCACTGTCCATTCGTGGAGCGGAATTGGCGTGAAGGGCACGCTGACCTCATCAGATATTCGCGCTATTGAAAAAAATGCGCGCACGGCAAAGAATATAAAAAAACCCCGCGCACTTATCATTGATGAGCTGTCAATGCTTTCCGCAGATACTCTGACTGCGGTTGAAACCGTGTGTAGAAAGGTGCGCGGTAATGAAGAACCGTTCGGCGGGCTCCAAGTTGTACTGGTTGGTGATTTTTTTCAATTGCCGCCGGTGGTTCGCTTTGATCCGGCCCACCATCATCAGCAGACACTGTTGTCAACAGAACAAAACCGTTCACCATTCGCGTTTTCATCGCCCGCGTGGAGCGCGCTTAATCCAACCGTGTGTTATTTGTCCGAACAGCATCGGCAGGAGGATCCGGTATTTCTTGACCTCCTCACGGCTTTGCGCAACGGCGTGTTTACTGACGCGCATCGTGCGCTTCTGCGCAGCCGTCCCACGACCGCTCCGCACGCAGGCATCACGCAATTGTTTACGCACAACATTGACGTTGACCGGATAAATAACGTGGAACTGACCAAACTTTCAGGAGAGGTGCGGGAATTTGCCATGACGAGTGTTGGACCATCGTCGCTTGTTGTCCAGCTTCGGCGCGGGTGCCTGTCCCCTGAAAATCTCCAATTGAAAAACGGCGCGGTTGTGATGTTTACGAAAAATGATCCGACGCTGAAATTCGTGAACGGAACGACCGGCAGGATTATAGGATTTTCAAAAGAAACCGGTGCGCCGCTTGTGCAAACGCGCGCCGGACGTGTTGTGTCCGCAGAGCCGGCTGACTGGAGTATTGATGATGGCACAAGCGTTCTTGCGCGCATTACGCAAGTTCCTTTGCGTCTCGCGTGGGCGCTGACCGTGCACAAGAGCCAAGGTATGTCTTTGGATGCGGCACATATGGACCTCTCACGTGTTTTTGAATATGGGCAAGGATACGTTGCGCTCTCACGCGTGCGCACATTGGCGGGATTGACGCTTGTTGGCATCAACGAGCGCGCGCTTCATATTCATCCGGAAGTACGCGCGCAGGACGCCGCGTTCCGCACGCATTCTACAAAGGCGCAAGAACGCATCGCTATGCTTTCTGACTCAATCCGCGCACGCAGCGCAATACATGCACACAAGAAAAAGCGAAAGAAGGATACATTATCAGAAACCAAACTATGCGCGCTTCGCGGGCGTTCTATCGCGCAAATAGCGGCAGAGCGCGCGCTGACCGCGGGCACGATTGTGCACCATCTGGAGCAGCTTGTACAAAAGGGCGCGCTTATTCCCTCGCGCGATCTTCCCCATATTGCACCGTCCCCGGATCGTCTCGCGCAAATCCGCCACGCATTCGAGCGCACGCGGCTGCAGGAATCCGTTTCGGAGCAGGAGGGCGGGCGCGATGGCGCGGACCGCATCAAACTTTCACCAGCGCGCGCTCTTCTTGGCGAATCATTTACGTTTGACGAGCTCCGCCTCGCGCGATTATTCCTCTATCCATAGCGCGGTTTGACACGCGCGGATTCGACCAGTACTCTAACAAACAAGAAGGAATGAGCTAAACTCTAAACTCTAAACTCTAAATCCTATGGCATTAAACTACGAAACAATGGAGCAGATTAAAAAGATTAAAAAGAATATCGTCGGAATTGCAACAATAGTGGTCGTTGCCGTTATCATGCTGGGCGCCGTTGGCACCATTGGCGCCGGAGAACGAGGCATTCTTTTGCAGTTCGGCGCGGTGCAGGGCAAAGTTTTTGAAGAGGGGCTGTATTTTAAAATTCCGTTTGTACAGGAGGTGGTGAAGATGGATGTGAAAATTCAAAAAGACGAAGTGCCGGCAAGTGCCAGTTCAAAAGACTTGCAAATTATTACTTCGAAGGTTGCGATTAATTATCACCTTGAGCCCGATAAAGTGAACAGTATTTGGCAGGAAGTCGGGCGAGAATATAATACACGCATTATCGCGCCGTCAATCCAAGAAGCGGTTAAGGCGGTGACCGCGCGGTTTACCGCCGAGGAGTTGATTATCAAACGCGAAGAAGTCAAAGATCAGATTAAGACTAATCTCGCCGAACGTCTGATTAAGAATAACATTATCGTGGATGAAATTAACATCACAGCGTTTGACTTTTCTCAAGCGTTTAACGAGGCGATTGAGGCAAAGGTAACAGCCGAGCAACTCAAGCTCAAGGCCGAACGCGACCTTGATAGAATAAAGATAGAGGCGGATCAAAAAATAGCGGAGGCGCAAGGCAAAGCAAAGGCGATTCAAATAGAGGCCGAGGCGCTTCGCTCAAACCCCCAAGTGGTTGAACTGCGCTGGATCGAAAAGTGGGACGGTAAAACCCCAACCTATTGGGGACAGGCAAGCCCATTCGTTGGGATTGACAAGAAGTAGGGTAAAGCAGGGGAAGCGCGTGGAGCGTTTTAGGAATATGCAAAATAGAGCATGAACATCTGTATTTTTGGCGACAGCATTACGTGGGGCGCGAACGATTTTGAATACGGCGGATGGGCGGCTCGTTTTAGGAATTATTTGTACGAAAAAGATAAGAGCGATGTCTATAATCTTGGAATAAGCGGAGAAATAACAACAGACACCATCAAGCGCATTGACTGCGAAGCCGAGGCGCGCGAGGCGGATGTTATTATCTTTGTCCTTGGCATCAATGATTCGGCATATCTTAAATCAAAAGGCGAGCGCTGGACGCCGCTTGAAGCATTCAAACAAAACCTCGTATTGTTATATGAAAAGGCGAGATCGCTTACCGAGAAGATATTTTTTGTCGGTTTGGCGCCAATTGATGAGACACTATTACAGCCCGCGCCGTGGGCACCTGACTATTTCGTTGACGTAAAACTGCGAATGAGTACAATGGAACCATTAGAACATTTTGCGAGGAGAAAAACATTCCATATATTTCACTGGATGGAGTATTGACTCTGGACGATTTACCCGACGGCCTTCATCCCAACGCCGAAGGCCATAGAAAAATGTTTGAAAAAATTAAAAGCGAGATTGAAAAAACGGGACTATGAAAATATACGTTCTTGGGAGCAATCATTTTATGAAGGAAATGGTCGATGTGTGCCACCATCTGCAGGCACTGGGGCTTGATGGCAGGATTCATCCTGACTATGAGGCAATGGTTGCCGGGGCGATGCCCGAGAAACTTTCGCGCATACAGAACGGAGAGCGCGTTGCAGTTAAGCGTGAACATAATACACTGCGCGATCACTATGCGCGGATTCTTGAGAGCGACGCGGTGCTTTTCATAAACGGCGTAAAGAACGGCGCTGAAAACTACATCGGCGGCAACGTACTTATAGAAATGGGACAGGCATACGTGAACAATAAGGCGATTTTTTTTCTCTACGGTATGCCATTGGGCCTCTCATACCAGGATGAGATCGATGCCATGGATCCGATTTGTTTGTTCGGTAACCTGGAGAGTATAAAAAATCATTTGTGAAGACGAGCGTATTGCCACGTTTGCGAAATATGATATAATAAGAAACATATTATTTTTTATCATAGACGTTATGAAAACAAAGACGAAGGACACAGAGGAGGAGAGCGCCGTTGAGGAAGCGACGCCTGCGCCAACAAAACAATCGCCGACCGTGGTTGTTCGCCTTAATGCGAAGCTCCTTGGTTGGATAGGTGTCATTTTTGTTATTGTTGGGGGGCTTTTTTTTGCAAAGAGTTTGTTTGTTGTCGCTATCGTAAACGGAACGCCTATTACGCGCCTTGCGATTGTTAAAGAGTTGGAGAAACGCTCGGGCAAGGCTGCGCTTGAGTCAATAATTACAAAGAAGCTTGTTGATGATGAGCTGCAGAAAAAGAATGTGAGTGTTGGCGAGGAGGAGGTTACACAGGAAATACAGAAAATAGAGGCGCAGATCGCTCAGCAAGGAGGGACGTTGCAGGCGATTCTTGACGAGCAAGGAATGAGCCTGGCCGAGCTTTCCGAACAGATCGCAAACCAAAAAAAGCTCGAAAAACTTTTTTCGTCCGCGGCTACGGTAAACGATGCGGATGTCGCGGAATACATTAAGAATACAAAGACAACCATTTCTGATGGCGAGGCGGGGGCGGCACAAACCGCGCAAATAAAAGAACAGCTTCGCCAGCAAAAACTCTCAAGCGAAATTGATCAATGGATTGCAGGTCTTAAAAAGGCGGCCTCTATCAAATATCTCAAAACGTACTAATACTATTTGATAAAACGCGCCACTTTTTCGATGCGGAAGGCGCTGCCGGCATCGAGGACGATTTTGTCGCGGCGGCTGACTTTTTGTTCAAGCAGTATTTTTGCAAGGGTGTCATTAACGCGTTGTTGAATAACGCGACGGAGGGGGCGGGCGCCAAATTCGGGATCAAAGCCCGCGAGAGCAAGTTCGGCAACCGCCGCGTCGGTTACCTCAAAGAAAACACCCTTTTTCTCCATTTGATGTTGGACGCTGTTTACCATGAGGCGCGCGATCTGTCTGATATGCTCCTCTGAGAGCGTTTGGAAAATAATGATATCATCGAACCGGTTGAGAAATTCGGGTGTGTAGTAATGACGAAGTTCGTCTTCGAGCAGTCCGGTTTTTATTTCTACTGTCGGAGTATGCGCGCGGAGCGCATCCTGAATATATTGGGATCCGGCATTTGATGTCGCAATAATAATCGTGTTGGTAAAATCGATGAGCTCTCCGGTATTGTCAGTCAGACGCCCATCTTCAAAGACTTGCAGAAAAAGATTGCGCACATCGAGCGCCGCCTTTTCCAGCTCATCAAGAAGGAGGAGGGAGAACGGCGCTTTTCGAACTGCTTCTGTCAGCATTCCTCCGCGCACATCAGAGCCGGTAATGCCGGTAAGGCGCTGGATCGCTGTTGCGTCTTGGTATTCCGACATATCAAGGCGGATCATTGTTTCCTCAGAGCCAAAGTAAACCTCGGCGAGCGTTTTTGCAAGTTCGGTTTTTCCCACGCCGGTCGGACCCAAAAAAAGAAAGACGGCCACGGGACGCTTCGCTTCCCGCAGCTCGACGCGCGCACGGCGCATGGCGTTTGCAACCGCAGAGACTGCCGTTTCTTGGTCAACCATGCGCTCATGAATTTTGTCCTCTAGGTTGAGCAAGACGGTACGCTCATCACCCTCGACCATCCCGACTTTTGTATGTGTACGCTGTTCAAGAACGTGCGCAATATCCGCAGGAGTGATAACTGTTCGGACCTTTCGTTTTTTGCCGCCAAGTTCAAGTGCGGCCTGCTCGCAAAGATCAATCGCCTTTTGGGGATTGTGAGTATCTGGCAGGTATCTTCCAGAGAGCTGAACTGCCGTAGCGATTGCATCATAGGTAAAATAGACAGCATGGCGCGACTCGAAAATTGGAATATGCGCCTCGACAATTTGAATCGTGGTTTGCTCATCGGGTTCCCGCACATCGATTCGATCAAAAAGCGAGGTGATAAGCTGCCCCTCTAGGTAGCGATGGAAGTCGCCAGGTGTCGTTGTCGCAAAAACCATAAGCCCCGTCCGCTCAATGGTTTCTGCAAGCATCTCCGCCAAGTCAAAGCCGGCGAGGCCCTTGTGGCCGGTGAAATCATGGATGTTTGAGATAACGAGAAGAATGTTTCCGCTCATAAGCGCTTCGTCAAGGAGTTCTTGAAACAATGCGGGCGGATTCGATGATGCGGCAATGTGTCCGGCAGAAATCTGAACAAGCCGCTTATCTTTAAGCCGATGGGGCACTTGCTCACCCGCCATGGCATAGGCAATGCCATTGATCAGCGTTGATTTTCCCGTACCGGTATCACCAACAAGCAAAATATTTTTTGCCGTTGATCCAATCGTCGTCAATAACGAGTCAAGAATTTCATCTCGCCCTACAGGAAAAATGAGTTTCCCATACTGGGCGAGTCGCGTGAGATCGCCCCCATATTGATTGAGGAGGTGGGTTGCCCGTCCGGTCATGGCGCGATCGATATCTGCCCGTGGACGCAATGCAGCAACGCTGGCTATCTCTGCGCGTTTGTGCCGGAATACTTTTTCCGCATTGAACCAGGCAACAATGCTGTCTATGGTTTCGAGTTTCACGCCAAGCTCCTCCATCAATTCGCGCGCATGCGTTTCGTCGTCGAGAGTTGCGACAAAGAGATCGATGCAGTCAACGGTTTTTTTTCGCGCGTCTTGGGCGTGGCGATAGGCCCGCAGAAGGAGCGAATAAAAACTCTCAGTTCCGACAGGAGCGCTTGTCCCGACGGGGATTGTTGCAAGAGCCGCGTGCATGCCCTGTTTCAGCGCCGCCGGATCAAGCGAGATGCGCGCCGCAATATGTTGGATGACCGGATTTTGGAAAAGCACGATAAAGAGATGCAGCGGTGTCAACTCTTTTGATTTGTGGCGCTGCGCAAAGAGGAGCGCATCGCCCAACGCATGGAGCGCTGCGGTATCATAGACAGAAAGAAGGTCGAACGTTTTGTCCTGTCGTTGTTCCTTGTATGATTCTTCCTCATCGCGCGAAAGAACCTGTGTGCGGGTGCGATATTCGCGGTTGATGCGTTGGATAAACCACATGTCGAAGAGAAGCGAGATCCAGAAAAGCTGGGCAGTCCAGTGAGTCGATTGAATAAAAAAGAGCGGTGACGCCTGATCCGTTGCGACAACAGGCACGTGGACAACGGCAAAAAGAAAGAACGATCCAAGACCAACCATCAAGAGTATCCCATCAATGATGACGCGAAGAATGTTTTGTGCGTGCATGCCGCGAATGGCTGCGGGAGTCAAAAGAAACGGCCATTCATAGATGACGTTTTCTGTGGCAAAGGAAATTTTTTGGGCGATGACCGGGCGAGGGACTGAAGGGTTCATAGGAGCAAGCGGGTAATTTGCCAGACGACCAAAGGTGGGAAAAGCATCCAGGCAGCCACAAAAAGACTAAGAAATACGAGCAGAAGCGCAAAGACAAAGACATCCCATAGAAGAATAATCGTCCGCATCACAAAGCTGACAACGCGTCCCTGCCATGTTCTCTCGCCATACATTGGTTTGAAGAGGCTTCTTGCCCACACGCCAATGCCGATCATGTTGGCGCCATAGCGGACGTTGCGCGTAAAAAAACGAAAAACACAAACCGCCCCTTCGGTGTACCACCAGATTGGTGAATAGAGCGCATCGAGTACAACATCAAAAAAGAGAAATGCCAGCAACCCCGTCCTCATAGTGAATATAGTGTATCATATTCTTGCAACACTGACCACGGAGGTGTAGGGTATTATGGTCAGAAAAAGCATACGCTGTTTTATGAATAGTATCAAAATAGTTTTTGCGACAAGAAATAAAGGGAAGCTAAAAGAGATTCGGACGCTTCTCGCACAGGGCCCGAGCAATCCAAAAAATGAAGGAATTTATGGCCGGATAGGAAGATTGAAAAAACTGTGGGTTTCTGCTACTATTACGCTGTATGCAATTCGTGATCTGACGGGCGCGGAGCGGCGGGAGATATTATCAATAAAGGAACTTATTTAATAGTCTGGATTCCCCGGCAGAGCCGGGCAAGCTGGCCGGAGTTTATCCCGAGTATTACCGAGGGACCGGAACGACAATCGAATATATGAAATTATCTGGAAAACGCATCGCGATATTTGCAGAGCAGAAGTATGAGGATATGGAGCTCTGGTATCCCTATTATCGCTTGAAAGAGGAGGGCGCTGTCGTGACGATTGTGGGATCTGGAACTGCAAAGGAATATTTTGGTAAATACGGATATCCAGTGAAAGTTGACAAGGATATCAATGACGTGAGAGCTGATGAATTTGACGCTCTTGTTATCCCTGGCGGATTTGCGCCAGATCATATGCGCCGGAACGAGGCGATGGTGCAGTTCGTCCGCGACATGAACACCAAAGGAAAGGTTATTGCGGCAATTTGTCACGGGCCATGGATGATGACCACCGCAGAGATTGTAAACGGCAAAAACGTCACTTCATTTTACGCAATAAAATCAGATCTTGTCCATGCCGGAGGAGTGTGGCAAGATAAGGAGGTCGTACGCGATGGCAATCTTATCACCTCGCGCAAGCCATCCGACCTCCCCGCGTTTTGTCGTACAATCATTGAATCATTTTAGTCACATAAAAAACAGTATCCTATGAATACCGAAGCAACAGAACCGCCAAAAAGATCGTATGAAACCGTGTTCGGCGAGGTCAATGCGAAGTTTAATGCGCTTATAGATTCGTCGAGGAAAGACAGCGCGCCTCTTGATCTTAATCGAAGCGGCGCGCTCCTGCCTGATTATGAGAGCCTGCGCACATATCTTGAAGCTGTTCGCGAGGAAGTTAACACGCTCGACATTCTCGAGAAGTTTAAAGACGAACTCGCGGGGGTAATAGAGAGCAGATTATTGACTGTCCAAAACTACATCAATATTTTGCAGGCCGAAGAAGATCGAAAGAAGGGAAGCGCGTGACATGAAAAAAAAGAAGCAGATAGCCATTGTCGTCGCAGAGTTTCATAAAGAGATTGCCGATACAATGGTTGCAGAGGCAGAAAGAACGGCGCACGATCTCGGCGCGCGGGTGCACGCGATTATAGGCGTGCCCGGATGTTTTGAGATGCCGTTGTCGGTAAAACGTTTGATTCAAAAAAAGAGCGTAGACGCGGTGGTGGTTCTCGGTTTCATTGAAAAAGGCGAGACGCTTCATGGTGAGGTTATGGGCCATGTCGTTCATCATGCGCTTATGCAACTCCAGCTTTCGACGATGAAACCAATCGGTTTTGGGATCATTGGTCCTGGCGCGACAGAAAGGGCTGCGCGAGTACGAATGAAAGGAGCGGCTCGGGCTGCCGTGCGAGCAGCATTGTCGCAAGCATAACTTTTTTATGCCGACACTTCATCACCTCATTCGCCACATACAATCATACGGCCAGCAACACAGAATATTATATCTTTTAGGTCTTATACAATTCCATTGTGGAGTTGAACTTCACGGCGATATGAGTTATGGTATGAAGCGGACGGCGGGTGCGAAATAGTAAAAAGTATGGAACAAGAAGGAATACATGATTTTTCCCCAAAGCCAAGGCGCCCCACGCTCACGAAGCAGGAGCTTGAAGAGAGCATTCGAACGCTCCTTGGCAAGAAGTCAAAACTTGCCTATGCGCTCACCGGCATACCTATCGAAACTGACGAGAATGGATTTTTGACGCGAGCCACTTTTGGCAATATATTTAGCCTTACCCGTGAGTGGCTCATCAGTACTCCCAATGAGAACATTCGGGGAACGTACCAAGCGTTTCTTGACTTCCTTAAAGAACATCACCCCAACCGTGAGGATGTGTCACAATCAGAGACATGACAATACCAAAAATAGTTTTTTTTGACATGGAGGGGACGCTGTTTGGAAGCGTCGGACGCAGAGCCGACGGAACCAAGGCGCTGAGCGCATGGCCGCTTCTTGCCGAAGCGCTCGGTCCTCATGTCATCAAGGCCGACTTTGCCTATTATCAAAAATGGCTTCGCGGCGAGTATCCAAATTTCGTACCATGGATGGAGGACACCAGCACGCTATTCAAAACTCACGGACTGACCCGCGCAGTGTTTGATGCGGTTATTCAATCGATTGAATATTTTTTTGGAGTAAAAGAAGTGTGTGACGCACTTCATAGCAACAACGTGCGCACAGCCGTGATTACGGGTGGGTTTTATGAACAGGCAGAGCGCGCTTCGCGCGATTTGGGCATTCATCACATTCGCGCAAGCTGCCGTTTTTTCTGGGACGAAAAGGACGCGCTGTCTCATTGGGAGCTTGAAGAGCACGGTCTTGAAGGGAAGGTTGACGCGGCAAAATCCATTGCCGCACAGCATAATGTTTCCCTTGAGGAGTGCTGCTTTGTCGGCGATGGCGCCAACGACGTTCATATAGCGCGGGCAGTCGGCACCTCTATTGCGTTTAATGGAGAGGATGCGTTGCGCGCCGTCACGACACATATGATTAGTCAGCCGGAAGATGCGCTGGATTTCCGCGCGGTTCTGGAATATCTTTTACCGTATGTCCGTTCCGGAAGGATTGCCAGCTAGCGCGCGACAAGTATTTAAGGGTGAGATTTGGGAGATTTGGCAATGGGAACAGGAGGAGTTTGATGGGAGCGTAAAGATCTATGAGCGCGCGGTCCGCGCCGATTCAGTCACGGTTATTCCAATTGTTGGCGATAAGATTCTTATCCAGCATCAGGAGCAGCCGTTTCGCGGAGCATTTCTTTCTCTTCCCGGGGGTTTTCGCGAGGATGAGGACCCGCTTCACGATGGGATGCGCGAGCTTCTTGAGGAGACCGGGCATATATCAGATGAGTGGCGCCACTATTTTACCTGGTCGCCCACAGCCTCCAAGCTGATGTGGAAGAATCATTTTTATATAGCCAGTCGGTGCAGAAAAATTCAAGAAATGACCCTTGATCCGGGAGAGAAAATATCACTCGACCTCATTTCCTATGATGATTTTATTGCACTGGCCGATAATCCCGCATGGCGTCATCGCGATCTGGTCCCCACACTCCTGCGGGCACGATATGTGCCGGAAAAATATAGGGAGCTCAGGAATAGATTATTTGGAGTTCCATAAAACGAATATGTGCTGTAAAAAACGAAGAATCAAGAATTAAGCAGAACCACGAAGGGAGAGGAGCATTCTTAATTCTCGATTCTTAATTCTATTCTCTATGGTATCACCAGAGCTTATTAGAAAACTTTTTTCCGCAGCGTATATCAAACGATGGAACGACAAGCTTCGCCCCATTGATTTTGTTGAGTTTGACAAAGCGGCGCACAAGATGTTCATCGCGTATATTCTCGGTGCATGTGAAGAGCGGAAAGAGCCTATTGTATGGCGTGATGTTATTGAGGGCGGGCTTTTTTCGTTGCTGCAGAAAGTCGTTCTTACCGATCTGAAGCCAACAGTGCTTTCACTGATAAAAAAAGATCCGGTGAAGAGCGCTCAGCTCAATACGTACGTGTATTCCGAGCTTGCGAGCATGATCGAGCCATTTGGGGAGGAGTTTTGTCAGCGGTTTCGCCGTTATTTTGAGCCAGGGGAGGAAACGCGGGAAAAAAAGATTTTGAACGCGGCGAGCATTCTTTCAACCACATGGGAGTTTGATATTATTGAGCGCGCCGATCCGCACGGTTTTGAAACCGCGGAAATTAAAGAAAATCTAGAAAAGAAGCTTGAGCAGTACACGGATCTTGAGGGCATGAAAGAATATTATAGCCACGTGTCTCTGCGGCATTTCGTAGATTTGTGCGGGCAGCTGCGCTTTCATGAACGCTGGGCATATGTTCATCGTATCCCAAAAACCTCGGTTTTGAGCCATTGTCTTTTTGTCGGCTTCCTTGCTTATCTCTTTTCGCTTCAGCATCATGCGTGTAGCCGCCGACTCTATAATAATTTTTTTGCCGGTTTGTTTCATGATTTTCCCGAAACACTCACCCGCGACATCGTAACCGGAGTAAAGCGTTCAGTCGAGGGCTTGCGAGATATCATTATTCAGTATGAGAAGAGCGAAATGAAAAAACGCGTGTACCCACTTCTCCCCGAAGATGTGCATATTGAGGTGCGCATGTTTACCGAGATTGACGACCGCAATCGAGTTGTCATCGATGGGGAAGAGCGGTACGTGCTGTGTGGGGAAATTGCAGAGAAGTATAATGACGACAAGTACGACCCCTGTGAGGGTGAATTGGTCAAGGCGTGTGATGAACTGACGGCGTTCGTAGAAGCGGATGAGGCAATCAAAAACGGATGCGTCAGCGAGCGCTTCGAACTCGCGAAAGAGAGTGTTATAAAAAAATACGGCAACAAAACTGTCTGCGGAATTTCATTGAGCGCGATCGCCGAAAAATATGAGAGAGATAGAGGTTAAAATTCTTGAGATAGATAGGAGGGCGCTCGAGGCGAAGCTTCGCGCGCTTGGCGCAAAAAAAACATTCGACGGGCCAGTTGACGTTCGAATGTATGACACCCTGCGGGGTGAGTTAAAAAAAAGAGGGATTATTTTTCGTTTACGGAAGAAGGGTGCGAGTGGCGAGCTTACCGTTAAGACAGACTTCAAAAGAACGCTTCGCGCAAAGACATCGGCGGAGTATGAGACGAATGTTGATTTTATCGCCACTCAAAAAATGTTGAAAGTGCTGGGATACGCAGAATCGTTCCGCATGAAGAAACGACGCATTGAATACGTTATTGGATCCGTCCATTTTGAAATCGATAAAATTTCAGGTATTCCGTGGTTTCTTGAAATTGAGGCCCCGAGTGAGAAACAGCTTATGATCTGGATAAAAAAACTTGGATATAAGCCATCAGATGCAAAGAGCTGGTGGTGGCACGAGGTGTTAGGGCATTATGGACATTCGTACAAACAGCAACGCTGAATTGCTTGGGCAAGAAGCTCGAACCGTGCTCGCGAAGTTCTTGAAGAACAATGCCCGGCGTTCAATTCTTCTTCTCTGTTCAGGGGGGTCTGCGCTTGATCTTTTGCAGGATACTCCAAAAGACTGTCTTGGTCCTAATATGACGCTCGGGGTTCTTGACGAGCGATATAGTAGCGATGAAGCCATTAACAATTTCGCGCAACTCGAAAAAACATCATTTTTCCAAGCGGCACGGCGTGCTGGCGCACACGTAATTGACACGCGTCCCAAAGAAGGTGAGACACAC
Source organism: Candidatus Uhrbacteria bacterium (assembly GCA_016206155.1). Lineage (GTDB taxonomy): Bacteria > Patescibacteriota > Patescibacteriia > JACQRZ01 > JACQRZ01 > JACQSC01. Next base: position 210,531 of record JACQSC010000004.1, read on the forward strand.
GAGCAACTCACTTTACGTTTTGAAAGTGAGCTGCGATCGTGGATGAAGGACCATCCAGGCGGAATCATAGTCGCGACGATGGGGATTGGTTCGGATGGGCATACGGCTGGCATTATGCCGTTTCCCGAAGACGAAACATTATTTTGGGCATTGTTTGGTGAGCTTGGAAGGTTTGTTCAAGACTATGATGCAGGAGACAAAAACCAACATCCGCAGCGCATAACCATTACGCTATCATTTTTGGTGATGATCAATCATGCGATTGTATACTGTGTCGGCGAAGGAAAACGAATCGCGCTTGAGCGTGTTATGGCCGAGGAGGGATCATGCGCGCACACTCCCGCGCGAATCATTCGCGAGATGAAAGACGTTTTGTTGTTTACCGATATCACGCTTTGATGAGCGCGTTCCAGTCAGCGGCAAACCGCTCAATGCCCTTGTCGGTCAATGGATGAGATATGTCCAGAACGCGCCAGTCGCTATCAAGCGAAATTTGTCGGTAGAGAATTGGCGCGAGATTTTTTGTATCATAGACATAGTCCTTAGCCGGTATCGGCATTCCTTGATCTGCCCATTCAAGAAGAATAGTGCTGGGCGCTGTAATAATATCAGCGCCATAGAATAGTGATGCAAGAAAGTGATCAATACTGCGGATACTCGCGCTCAATATCTCTACGTGACTTTGTTGCTCGCGGTACATTGCGAGGATATTTTTTATGAGATCCATGCCATTCTCACCAATGTCGTCCAGCCGACCGACAAACGGTGAAACGAAAACGCCTCCTTTTTTGCTCATGCGCGTTGCGCAGTGAACTGCGGCGGCCTGTTGTTGCGAAAAGCAGAGGGTCATATTGACGCGTATATCTTCTGCAGTCGCACGCTCTGAAGCCTCGAGACCCGCTGCGGTAATAGGGAATTTAATGTGTGCATTAGGAATCCAATCAAACATTTGTTTACAATTGTTAAACATTTGTTCAACATTTGTTGATCTTTCCGCATACACTTCCACTGATATCGATCCACGGGGAATCAGCGCGGACATCTCTTGAACAACGGATTTGTAGAAATCATAAATTTCAATTTCGGAAAACTTCTCACCGCGAGCGAGACGTTTTTGCGCTTCCGGATTTTTTGCAATAAGCGTTGGATTGGTTGTCTGTCCATCAAGAAAGCCAAGCCGCTCAATGACCGCGCGCGTTTCTGCCGGGTCGCCGCCATCAAGAAAAATTTTTGTTGTGAGGTTGTCGGGACGCATAGATTATTTCATGATATATACTGGCGGGATCGGATGAATAAAATTTTGGGCAAGCGAATAGGTAAGATGACCCTGATAGGGTACCACAAGGATATCGCCCTCCGCAAGCTTTGAACCGTAATATGAATATCCCCACAAATCCATCTCACCCTGAAGACACAGTGAACCATAGAGCGTACAGATCCTCTCGCGCATACCGGGATGGGTAAGGTTAATAACGGGAAAATAGTCGTACGAAAAACGCTCCCAACCAATGGCATTGACCCCGCCGTCAAGAATTGCCGTACGGGGCGACTTTCTATCAACAACCTTGAGTGCAATATGCATGGCGTTATTTGATATGATGCGGCCCGGTTCAAGATAGATGGCACACGAGAGAAGAGGGGCAAGGTGAGTCTGTACTGCCTTGGCAATACCGGCAAGATACTCATCAACGGGAAGAGATTCAAGTAGCAAGTAGCGATCAGCAAACGGTGGCCGCTTCACCGACTCGGCATAGGCTGCCTGAACGATTGTTCCGGCAGGTGTTGTCCAGGGATAATAGCCCTCAGAAGCGTACGGGCGGAAGCCTCCGCCAATATCGATAAAGCGGATGTCATGCAATTGTTTTTTTGAAAAGGTACGTTTCAGATATGAGGAGAGTAACGTTATCATGCGCTGATACGGAGCGGCATCCTTGTTAAAGGAGATGTGGAACTGAATACCCTCAAGGGAAATGCCAGGGTGGATCTGTGCGGCCAGCCAAAAATCATGAAGGTCGCGCATATCAATGCCAAACTTATTCCAGGCATCATGATCGCGCGGAGCAACTCGTACGCCTGCACAGATGCGTTTTTTTAATTTTTTGGTGAGGAGTCCCAGGCGTTTGAGTTCTCCGAAACTGTCCATGTTTATGGTGACGTGATCGCGGTGTTTCATGGCGGTGGCAAGGCACTCCTCTGTTTTCCCCGGACCTGAAAATACCATTTTTTGCGCGCCAGCGCGCACGCCCATTTCAATTTCTCTTTTGCTTGAGACGTCAAGGCCAAACCCGGCGCGGATCACTTCTTTCAGTATGCGCTGGTGATGGTTTGTTTTTACGGCATAGAAGATTTGGTGAGATGGCAGATGGCGCTCACACGCACTCCGAAAGTCCGCGATGCTTTTTTTTAGTTCTTTAAGATCCAGAATGTAGCACGGAGTTTCATGGTTGCGGATCACACCAAGAAAGCGTATTCGCTGAGTGAGGATATGTGCAACAAGAGGCGCAAGCGTTCCGCGCAGAACGGTCGGGCGTTCACGGAGTATGCTGGAGACGCGACGGAGACAGTCTCGCAGTGCGCGTTCTGATATCAAGGGACGCTGTGTGTGTGGGGTTGGCATTATGGTTGGAGTGAGAATTCGCGTAAGCACTTTTTTATGAGCGAGCGTGCATGAGGGGTATACGTTCCCCGAGATGAGAAGAGCGGTTGATCATGCATGATAACGCAGAGCGTGTCGCCGGCAACAAGATGTGCCGACCGGGGAAGCTCATGAAAGAGAAAAAACGGGCGCGGACCCAGCGGGGGCGGTATGGGCACAATGACTGAATGGTGAACATCAACATCAAGCAATGCGCCGCGATAGGTGCTGGGCGGGAGTGATGGGTTGTGAATTTTTTGATTCGGTATGTTGCAAAATGCGTTCAGCAGAAACCGCCAGGGGTTGGAATGTGGGGTGAGATCGGGGTGCATAATAATCTGCGGAGTCGCAGACGAGAAACGTGGATTGCACTCAAGCACAAAAACACCGCTTTTCGAAATGATAAAATCAATGTTCGCAACGCCGATAAATCGCTCTGCGGACAAGAGGTCAATCAGCGCCTTAGTCATTTCATTGATGCGCGCTATTGTTCGCTCTGAGAGCGTGTGCGTAGGGATCCATTGAATGCCAATAAATGCATCCGGTATGCCATTGGCAAGTGAGAAGCACTGTCTCCGGATCGCGGAGCAGAAATAATTTCCACCCCCATCCATGAAGATGCTGATTCCCGCAGGTATTCCGTGGATGTACTCTCTGACGAGCATGCGGGAAGTAATTGTTTTTGCGGTGATATCTTTTCCGAAACAAAAGCGTGTACCAAATCCTCCAAAACTCGCGCTTTTCTGGACGACAAGTCGACGATTGGTAAATCGGGAAAGCGTTGACGGCATGACCCGTTCGGGTACCGGGACATCAAAACGCCGCAAGAGCCGGTCAAATGATCGTTTGTCCTCCAAGAATCGCTGTTGCGCATCATTGGTACCAAGGAGTTCAATACCATTGGCACGCGCCCAACGAACGAGAATTGACGATGAACGATGGGGAACAACAACGGCTGTGATAGATGCCCGCTTTAGTGTGGCGGTCAGATTTGTTCCACGAATCATCTCTTCAACCGTAGACAGTGGCCGCTTTTTTTTGTATGCAATTGGCAGAAGGGAGAACGAACAGCGCATGTTCGCAAAAGAATGAAGCGGGCTTTTGTCACACACAATACCCCAGAGCGCACGTTGTTCTTCCTTGGGAAGAAAGAGTGGTTCTATGCTATTAAGAAAAACGGCTATCTTTTTTTTCTTCATAGGCGGTAAAAAATTCTCTGCACATCCGTCCAAAGAAGCGAATATCCTGCTGCCTGGTAAGCCATGTAAGAGGGAGTGCGCAAAGTGAATGATACAGGTTTTTGTTGATTTCAGCATCAGTGCGTTTCGGACAATCCCATAACGGATAGATATGCACTGAACGGTTTTCGAGAAATGCGATCAGCGCTTCACGGATTTCATCGGCAAGAAGTATTGGAACGTAGGCGGTATCTCTATCGGAAGGCTGTGCCGGGCAATAAATGAATTTTTTCGGAAGAAGAGAGAGCTCTTCATCGTACGCCTGCCACAGCGTTGCGGTGTGGCACGATATTTTTTTAAAATCCAAATGATTCCAGAGCCAGTATGAAAGAATGTTGCCACGTGTGGGGTTTTTTCCAGTGCCCAAAGCTCCATCAAACGCCTCAAACGCCGATTCAAAAAGCGAATATATTTTTTTTGATGTTGAAAAATGAGAAAGGCATCCAAGGAGTGCATACCATATATGCAGGAGCGTGCAGCGCACGCCGTACCAATTTACGAGAGATCCCTCAAGGGATTTTTCTGCGCCAATAACATGCGAGCCGAGAAAGGTGGTTCGCTTTCGTGCGCTATCAATATATACCGTGTGTGGTGGCGGGGGGCTGCTGGGCGGGAGAAGACGATGCGCGCCATCATCTATGATAAGCCGTGCGGATGTTTCGGAATGTTCTCTGGCTAACGTTTCAGGAAATCCAAAAAAAGCGTAATGAACAACGACAACGGGGTCGTGCGCGGCACATTGGCTGCGATAGGACTCCTCGTTAACCGTAAGATCGTCGTTAATGCGATAGAAAACGATTTTACCAAACGATTCAAAGAAAGACATTGTTTCCTGGCAATAGAATCCCGGGAGCAAAATGACTGCACCCGGGGGAAGGGAAATCGTTCTAAAGAGCGAACGTACCGCGTCGGTGAACGTTAAAAAAAAAGAACGATACGAAACAGGAAGTGATTGCTGTTTTCGCAGGCAGAGTGGCATCAGAAGCGAAGACTCATGGTATCCGAATGAGTTCTTCATAGGCATGGCCAAGCTCTTTTGCGAAAAGAGGGTGGAATTTTTTATAAAGTGTTTGTGGAAGCGTTGAGGGGGGATGAATAGTGAACATGGCATGCGCTTGCTTCTCAATGCGTCGTACATCTGCTCCGGACAGGCTACTGGAAAAGGCAACGATTGTATGGTCGCGGTCACCGCGCCGGTACAGGGAGAGCAGGGCGGTCTCGACCTCCTCAATGAGCCCATAAAACTCGTCATCTTCCTTCACGGTAAAAAAACCGGAAAAGAGAGAGGCATGGTTTTTATCAAGAAGGTTTTTCGTAAAGCCAAGTTCTGCCGGATCTCGCCCAACGACGCGGCAGAACAAGTACATGCAGGCGCACTTTTGACAGCGTTCGCACCAGCGTTTTGCTCGTGCCGACGCATTGATGCCAAGGCACGATGTTTGGTATGCGCCAAGAGCGGGAAAGCGGCGATGGAGAACGAGCATCTCGGCGAGTTCGTTAAGCGATTCGACGAAACTCGCAACGGTTACCGGTGATCCGCACAGAAGCGACACCACAGTGCTCTGGTGTGGCGTCCATTCATGATGTTGGTCATAGCCGGACCAGTGCGTAATGACACCCTCTGAATCAATGTCTGAAGTGTCACACGAGTGTTCGTTTCCAATACAGAGATAGGATGCGGAATAATAGGAGATAAATGGCGCGCAGAGCATCGCGTACTCGGTTGTTTGCAAGCCCCATCCAAGTTCTGTCTGTTTGTTCCATAGCGCTCCATAGCGCATGATACCCGGGAGATAGTCTATGAAAAAGATCGGAATGTCCGTTTCTTTGGTGAATGTGCGCGCAAGATTTTTTTTGTGATGAAATTCATACGTATGGGCCGGTTCTCGCACAGCGACAAGAATTGGCTTCATTCCCGCTTCCAGTGCGAGTGCAAGAGTGAGGAGTGTTTCTTTCCCAAAAGTAAACGGGATGACCGCGACGGGCGATTGTTTTCTCTCTCTCCCTATGGCTGGGAGGATCATTGGATCCGATGAAAAGCAGCGAGAAACGTTGATGTAGTTTTTTATATATGCCGTGGACGATTGTTTATCCGAATGCGCCGTTGTGGCCATATCATAGAGGCCGTTTTTGAAAAGATATGGCTCTGCAAATGACCGGCGCGTGAGATAGTGAATTGTTGGAACGTTTACTATTTGAGGAACGAAGTATGTTGCACTCAGCGCAAGGGCGTCCATAAGCAATTTTTTTGATCGAGTCGGATAGCGTCGCCATACCTGAGCGGGATATCGAATGGGGAACACGTCGTCATTAAGGATAATATCTATTCCGTATGCGGTACATCGCGCGTTGACACGGAGGAATGTTGGCGGACGCTTGGTTCTCATATCGTGAATGAGAGCGGTTCGCGAATAAAAAGCCGCCCTCGACGAACGCAGGCGCCACCTCGAACAGGATCATTTTTAAAATCCATATGTCCGCTATCCAGGTCAACAATGTCAACGGGAAGAGAAAGCGCCATGCGCGCGGCGGTCGTAATAGAGACATTAGATTCATACATGCATCCAAGCATCACGAGGCCGCCAAGTTTTTTTACTTCTTGAATCATGCGAGTCGCGGACGTTGGGCCTCCGCATTTCATAAGCTTGACGTTGATTCCATCGGCGCATCCTTCTTTCATAAGAAAGCGCGCGCGGGCAAGCGAGGTTGCTGACTCGTCTGCAATGACTGGAATGACTTTTAATGAGCAGAGCGCTTTCATGGAGGAAATATCATGTGCGGAAACAGGCTGTTCAATACAGGAGATACGATAGTGAGAAAGCGCCTTCATAACCATGTGAGCTTGCGGGAACGTATATCCTTGGTTTGCATCGATGATAAGATGCGTAGGTGCGGGAAGTGCTGCGCGCAATGAGCGGATTTTTTCAATATCTTCTTTCGGATTAAGCCCGCACTTAATTTTGAGTGAGACAAACCCCTGTGATACTCGTAGTGCTGCTTCGGCGAGGGTTTCAACAAGAGGCTGAATGCCGATTGTAACAGTAAGTGGACAGCTTTTTCTTGGTGGTGTCTTTTCGATGAGCTGCACATGATTTTGGTACTGGGCGCGAAGATACATCAACGCCTCTTCAACGGCGGATTGTGCAGAGGGATATTGCCGAAAGGTCCTTTGAATAAGCCGACGGTAATAGGGTTCATCATTGATGGGATGGAGAAAGAAGCTGGGCGTAAGCTTGGTGCGAAGAGCGGTAGAAACAGCGCCGACTGTTTCGCCGGTTACCCCTTGATCGGGCGCCGCGCATCCAAACCCACGATGACCGTCCGCATCGGCCACATGCACCATAACGACATCCGCCCGCGTCACTGATTCGTACGCAATGGTAAAAGGTTTTTTAAAACGGAGGGTATGTTGTGTTATGGACACAGTCACACGGGTATCGGTTATTCCTTATATCGCTCCAGGGCAACGCGAATAATTTCTTCGACGAGATCTCCATAATGCATGCCAAGGAGGAGAGCAGAGTGAGCAAGACACCCGTCGGGGTGCAGAAGTGGGGCGGGGTTTACACGAATAACTGTTGGGTTTTGATCCTTATCAACCCTGATTTTAATATGCGCATAATCCCGACATTCTAATATATTGTACGCATCAAGAGCAATTTCGGTAATCAATGATTCAAGCTTTTTTGGAATGTTTTTCGGCGGTCGATGAATAATCGTAGGAGTATCATCAATGCGTTCCGGCGTATTCATCGTGTGAGAATAAAGAGGCCATGGAACCTCAGGGTGCGGAGAAAAGATGATGCGCGTGAGCGGGAGGACGCGTGCGTCTGTGTCGTTACCAAGAATGATAACATGATATTCATCCCCATCAATGTATTCTTCAATACATACAGGCAGCTCTTGAGCGACAATGGCGGCAATAGCGCTTTTTAGCGTTTCGGGATCAGAGACGACCGCGGGGGAAACAGGGTCGCGCGTGTCATCGTGAAGCGCGGGTTTTACGACAAGGGGAAAATGAAGATCTTCGTTGATCGGGTCGGCGTCGGTGTAGGCGTAATCCCATCGTGGAGTTGGAATTCCATGGTAGTTCAGGAGTTTTTTTGTATGAATGGCATCGGCGCAGACACCAAGCGCAAGGGGGTCTGGCCCCGCGTATGGTATGTCTAGCATATCGAGAAGGGCTGCGGTATGGAGTTCCAGCGAGCGCGATTGAGCGATGCGCGCGCGGACATTAAGAATGAGGTTCACGTCGCTGGCAAGGAGGGCTGAGCATGTTGTCTGAAGTGTTGAACAGTCAAACATGCGCACGGTATATCCGCGTCGTGAGAGCGTTTCTTCAAGCGCATGAGCGGTTGGTGAGAGCTCTTGGTTTGAGGCGCCGAGAAGTTCGTTTGGTGTATTATGCAGTATGCCGATCTGTACATTGTGAATATCTTCACGGGAAAGCCGCTTCATGGTCTCTCTTTTTGCGGCCCGAAGGAGCAAGTCTTTGGTAATGGAGGCAGCGGCAAATCGTGTTTTTCGCGACGTGCGGCCAATCGCGGAGTCGCGATTGAATTTTGCCACCTCGTAGTGCACTTGTTTCATGATTGCGGAAAGATTGTCTTGAGCGTCAATTGGATTGTCGCCAGAAACGGTTATCCAGCCCAGATATTCATATCCTTCAGGTGGAACAAGCACCGGATCGCCAACTTTCTTGTACAGAGCGAGATCTTCCACGCGCAAATCTTTTTTTATGGTGTCGCTGATATCAAGACGCGAGAGAATGCCCGATTCTTCCGAGAGAAAATAGCGACCTACCATATATCTATGAGGCCGGCCAAGACTTGGAATTGATTTGATATACATTCCGCAGGCAATTTTTGCCGCCTGCTCAATGAGGTCAACCCCCCACACACCCTTGACGTAGGAATAGACCTGATCGCCACCCATGCGAAGATTAATCTCAATTGGTACGGGACCGCTCCGCGTTGATTTTGCCTCAAAGTGAACACACCCATTTTGTATGCCGAGTTTTTCGAGCGTCTCCTCCGCACATTCAATAAGCGCGCGCTGATCGAGTGGTGGGAGGCTGGAGGGAATGGCATCGCCGGTTTCAACAAAGAACGGCTCTCGTGTTTGAAAGTTGTCCGTCAGAGAATAAAATTTTATCTTTCCGTTTTGAAGAAGGATATCTATGTCAACTTCCTCTCCGTCAATGTATTCCTCAACAAGGATATCAAGACCATTTGAGAGCGCCGACTCGGTTTCCGCCGATATGTTTTTCCGTATGTAGTCATAGGTTGTTATAAGTTCGTCGGGTGTTTGCACCTTGATGACATAGGCGCTGCTTGCGCCATATACCGGTTTTATGACAAGCGGAAAAGAACATTGCTCAATGGCGGCGGCGCAGTCGTCGCGAGACTTAAGGAGGAGGTGGTGCGGCGCGCGAATGCCGTGTTCCCCGCAGAATTTTCTGAATAAAAATTTATTTCGGATTTTTTGCGCTACGGAAAACGGGATGCCAATGAAGTTAAACGCATCGATGATCTTTGACGTTAACAGCACATCATCCTCCCAGAACGTCAGCACCCCGTCAATTTTTCCATTGGATCCATCCTTGATAAAGTCACGAATTGCATGTATTGATTCCTTCGCGTTTGTTGTGTCGGCGAGGATCCAGTGGTCCGCATAGCTTTGCGCCCAATTTTTTTCCTTATTCAGGACAATAATACACACCCCCAATTTTTTGAGCTGTTGCAGAACAATACGTTTTTTTATTGAGCCGGTGTTTACAAGGAGGATTGTCTTCCCAGGAAGTCCAGCCCCGTTAGACGGTTTGTTTTCCACATGAGAGATATGAACGATGCACCCCAGAGAGAGTTGACAGAAGTGGGTACACATGAAAAAATTTTATCATACTGAAAAATAGTGTATAGATGCACCTCATATGAAAAAAGACATCAGAACGGATATGCTAAAAAATTTGTATTGTTCGCGGGCAGGGAAGAAGGGGCGCGGAATCTTTACCTCGCGGCCAATTCGCACCGGCGCGGTGATAGAACGATGCGAGGTTATTTTTTTTCCTCGTCGAGAAGTCCCCGATATGCGCAGGACGCAGTTGGAATATTACTATTATTGGTGGAAATCGGGAAGCGCCGTGCTGCCGCTCGGGTTTGGCGTATTGTATAACCACTCCAAGCATCCGAACGCCGATTGGATAAACGACTATCGTTCTCGGAGAATGATTCTTGTGGCGTTGCGCGCTATTTCAAAGGATGAAGAAATTACCGTAAACTACGGGCTTGATTCTGACGAGTTTTGGTTTTCGATCGTTGAAGACACCAAGGAAAAGAAGCGGAAGAAGCGTTCTTAGAGGAGGCCGCGTATTTTTTTAACGATAGCCGCGCCGTTGATATGCTCGGCGGCAAGGAGTTCGTCGGGTGTACCGCTATGAGGCATTGTGCGTACGGCAAGTGAATGGACGGGTGTTTTTGTGTGAGAGAGGGCGGCTGCTACTGCTTCGCCGATGCCGCCTTCGGGGAGATGATCTTCTACGGTGATGATCGCCTTTGTTTCTCGTGCTGCTTTTTCCAATGTCTCCATGTCGAGTGGTTTTATTGAGTAGAGGTCAATGACACGCGTTGAGATTCCTTCATGTTTTAGCGTCTCGTGCGCCGCAAGCGCTTCATGGAGTGTAATGCCCGCCGCAACAATTGTTGCTCGATCGGTTGGATCTTCTCGAAGTGTCATGCTTCCGCCAATGCGGAATTGGTCATCGGTTGTATAGAGGAGGGGGGTGTCTTTGCGCGTTGTGCGAATATAGACAAGGCCGTGAGTTCCAAGCGCGCGCTCGACAAGGCGCTCGCAGGAGATCGCATCTGACGGGTAGAGAACGACACTGTCCAAAAGCGAGCGGAACAATCCGATATCTTCAAGGCCCATTTGCGACGCACCGTCCTCGCCGATAGAAACACCCGCATGCGATCCGCAAAACACGATGTCCGAATTGGCATATTGGCACATGCGAATCTGGTCATGCGCGCGGCTGAAAAATGCGGCAAACGTCGAGATGCACGGTTTTTTCCCACGGCGCGAGAGTCCAAGCGCGGCCCCAACCATGTTTTGTTCCGCGATAAACATCTCAAAGAATCGATCGGGATACGCGTTTTTAAAAAACTCCGCATACGTTGAATTACTCACCTCCGCGTCAAGTACGACCATGGCGGGGTATTCTTGTGCAAGACGTACGAGGGCATTGCCATACGCGCGTCGCGTTGCAACAGCTTTATCAGGAGGATACAACACCGGGTCAAGTTGTGATGTGGCTTGCTTTTTGCTTAATTCTTGATTCTTAATTCTTGATTCTTGCATCGCCGGTTCTGTAAGTGTGCCACGAATATCATAATCAATCTCACCAAGTTCTGCGAGCGCTTGTTCATATTCCTCTTGCTTCAATGCTTTTCCGTGCCAACCGTCTTTATTTTCCATGAATGAAATACCATTTCCTTTCAGGGTTTTTGCAATAATCATCGTTGGCCGATTGGATTGCAATGTATATACCTGTGTATATACATTACAAATTTCCTCTATGGAATGTCCGTCGATCACGTACGTTTTCCAACAAAATGCCGCAATGCGTTTTTCATATGTATCACAATTGTGTTCAAGCATCGTTGGACCGCGCTGACCAAGACGATTAACATCAAGGATACCGACAAGATTTCCAAGAGAATAGTGGGATGCCAGGGCAAGCGCTTCCCATACCGACCCCTCTGCCATTTCACTATCGCCCAAAAGGATCGTTGTGCGATACGGGAGTTTATCGAGGTATTTTGCATTGATCGCCATGCCAACGCCGACGGAAAGTCCCTGGCCCAGTGAACCGGTTGGCGTCTCGGTGTAGGGGAAGTCCATGGTTGGATGCCCTTCAAGGCGACTCCCCAGTTTGCGAAGACTTAAGAGTTCATCTTCCGGAATTGCTCCAGCCGCTGCCCACAGTGAATAGAAGAGTGGAGACGCGTGGCCCTTTGAAAAGATCAGCCGATCGTTGTTGTGGTAAGCCGTATCGTCCTTTTTGAACCTAAAGAATCCGCCAAAGAAAAGAGCGGCCATTAACTCAACCGCCGACAGGCTCGATGATGGATGTCCGGATCCCGCTTCTGTCGTTGAGCGAAGAATATAATAACGAAGGAGTTTTGCCAGCTTATCTAAATCATGCATACTTAGTGTCTGTTTATACAAAGAAGCGACACTACTCGGTGTCATCCCGCCGAAGGGCGGGATCTGGATTCCGGCCTGCGCCGGAATGACAACAGTAGCCGTTTTAGTGTCCTGGTTGTTCGTTTGGTTTGATGCTGTGTCCCCCAAACTGGTTGCGCAGCATGTTGACGACACGGCAGATATACGGAGGTTTTTCTGATGAGTGAACTCGGTATTGATACGATCCTTCAATGATTGGAACGTCAACGCCATGCCGCTTTGCCTCTTTGACCGTCCATTCTCCTTCTCCGGTGTGTCCAATGATTGAAGCAATATCGCCAAGATCTTCACCGTATGCTTCATATCCACTCTGCGCCCATTCAACGAGGCGGGATTCGATAACGCTGCCATGATTATACAGCTTACAGACATCAATGAGATTATATTTAAAGGGCGCATTTTTGAGAAGCGCAAATCCTTCCGCAATCGCCTGCATCATGCCGTACTCAATGCCATTGTGAATCATTTTTGCGTAATGGCCCGCACCGGCAGGACCAAGGTGGGCGTAATACCCATCATCTTTTGCAATATCTTTAATAAGCGGGAGGAGTTTTTCATAATCTTCTTTTTCTCCCCCGATCATGAGACAAGCGCCGTTGCGGGCACCGCCGGGTCCGCCGCTCACGCCGACTTCCATAAAATGGACGCCCGCCTCAGTAACTTTTTTTGCGCGGCGCAGTGTCAATTCATATTGCGAGTTTGCCGCCTCTACGATCATATCACCCGTTGAAAGAAGGGGAACAAGCTCGGCGAGCATATCGTCAATCACTGCCGAGGGAATCATGCTCCAGATCACGCGGGGAGTCTCCAGTTGTGCGACCACACCCGCATATGAATCGACGACCGTCACGCCAAGCTCGGCTGTTTTTGCGCGCGCTTCTTCACTGGGATCATAGCCAACGATTTCATGCCCCTTTTCTTTGAGGCGCGCAACCATGTTGTGTCCCATCTTGCCAAGTCCTAGATAGCCGATCTTCATACTCTTACGAATTACGAATCATTACTAATATACGAATTCAAAGTAAATCATAAATCATAAATCGTCAATCGTAAATTTTCTTATATTTCCTCAATATGTTCTGACTCGATACGAATAGTATCGCTGTGTGGGGTGTAACTTTTCAGTGGGACACGATTTTTTTGCCATGCGCGTATGATGGGGTCTATGAATTTCCACATCGAGACAATCTCATCGGTTCGGACAAAGAGTGTTTGGTCGCCTGTGATACAGTCAAGGAGCAAACGCTCGTGCGCTTCGAGAGAACACGTATTCTTTGGTCCATCGGGGAACGAAAAACGCAACACCTGCTCTTCCATCGCATACTCAAATCCCGGTTTCTTTGCCCAGAAGTAGATAAGAATTTCATCTTTGGGTTCCAGACGAAAGATGACACGATTTTTATAATGTTCAAGAACATTTGAAGGGCAGAGACAGGGAAAAGGATGGCGAAAGGTGATTTCAATTTCTTTGCGCACCTCGTGCATGACCTTTCCTGATTCAAGATAGATCGGCATACCGCGCCACCGAGGCGCATCAAGGAGGGCGCGCACCTTAAAATATGTTTCCGTAACGGAGTTGCGCGCAACGCCGGGAATATCCCGATATCCATCATACTGGCCACGGAACGAATAGCGGAGAATATCTTTTTTTGTCGGACGATGAAGAGATGAAAGAAGTCGTGCGCGCGCCTCACGAATGGACCGCGCATCATAGGTACGCGGATGATCCATGGTGACGAGTGCAAGCATTTGTAAAAGATGATTTTGTCCATAATCTTTGAGCGCGCCAATGGTATCGTAGAACCCCGCGCGTTCCTGGACACCAATTTTTTCAAGCGCGCGAACATTGATCTTTTCTATGGATCGGGCAGTCCAGTTTTCTTCAAAGAGGTTATTTGAGAAGCGAAACGTGAGGATGTTCTGAAGCATTTCTTTTCCGAGATAGTGGTCAATGCGATATATTTGAGTTTCTGCAAAGAGCGCGCCAAGCAGGCGGTCTAGATTTTGGGCGGTCTTCAGATTGGTGCCGAACGGTTTTTCTACAATAATACGAGTCCACCCAGCTCCAGTACTCTGGGGCTGGGCCCGCCCACCTTCATTCGCGCAGGATTTTGAAAGACCAGATTTCGCAAGATGACGAAGAATGATTTCATAGTTAAATGGGGATGCCGAGAGGTAGAACAATTTGTTTGAACACATGCCCCAGGCATCATCAATTTTTTTTAACTCATCTGCAAGGTTGTAAAAATCTCGGCTTTCAGAAAAATCACCCTGGTGGTATGAAAATAATTTGAGAAACGGACGAAGGTCTGCGCTCTTTGGTTTTCGCGAAAAGTGGCTTCGAATACTTTCGGTAAGGTGGGCGTAAAAGAAGTCTTTTGTCCACGCACGCCTCGCAAACCCGACAACGCGAAAGCGATCGGGCATCTTCTTTTTTTGAAAGAGATGAAACAGCGCGGGCGTAATTTTGAGTGATACCAGGTCGCCGGTTACGCCAAGAATAATGAGAATGGTTGGTGCTGCTCCGCGCTCGTCTGAAAACGTCATATGGTGATTAGTATATCACTGTATGGACGAAAGGGGAACGGGAGGGTATAGTGAGGAAATATATGAAAGAGTTTTTTCTTTGCGCATGGCGCGACGCGCGAGAGTGTATTTATCGCGGCGGTGTGGTTGTGTATATCACACTGTTTTTTATCGCCGTTATGCTTGCCTACAGCTTACAACCCTTCGGTGAGCAGCAGTATTCGTATCTTGCGCAATCATTTCTTCACGGCAAACTTTATTTTCTCGAAAGCCCCGGGTGGTGGGGGGATGCGGTAGCATTTGGCGGAAAATACTATTGGCCTCTTGGACCGCTGCCCGCAATACTATTAATGCCCTTTGTGCTTTTGTTTTCTTTTTTTGGCGCGTTTTTTTACCAAGGATACGCGATTTTTTTCATTACGCTTATTATTCTTCTGCTGTGGTATCGCATTGTCCAGCTCTGCGGCTTCTCCAAAGATGACGCGCGTTACGCGGCGTTTGCCTTTTGTTTTGGGTCAAGCTACCTCATGGTTGCATTGTGGCAGCGGAGCTGGTTTTTTGCGCATGCCGCTGTGATCCTGCTGTTGTCCTGTGCACTTTTTGAGTACCTCACAAAAAGGCGCTATTGGCTTATTGGTGTATTGATGGCAGCCGTTGCCATGACGCGGATGACGGCTGGCGTCGGTATTATTTTTTTTATCATTGATATTCTATTTCTCTCTTCTGCCCAATGGTCCGACAAAAGAAGATCGCTCACAGCGCTTCTGGCACCCCTCGGTGTTGCCGGTGTGCTTTTGGCAGGGTATAACGCTGCGCGATTTGGGAGTGTATTTGAACAGGGATATGCGTTGCAGATTCTCATGATTGACGCCATAAGGAAGGCGCGCGATTACGGACTTTTTAGCCTTATTCATGTGCCGGCAAATCTCTATTATATGTTTCTCGCGCCGCCCCTTCCCATTATTCGCGACGCATCTACGTTTGTCCTTCGCTTTCCCTATATTGTACCCAACCCGCTGGGCATGAGCATATTTCTTGTCTCGCCCTACCTGCTTACGCTCTTTTTTCAACGATTAAAGGACAGGCTTTCATGGGCGCTGCTTGTCACGTGTGGTGTTGTGAGCGCCCCTTTGATGCTTTATTACGCAACGGGATATTTTCAATTCGGCTATCGATATTCGCTCGATTTTTTTCCATTCCTCTTTTTGCTTTTTGTCCATCAGTATCGAAAAAAGAGTAGTACCTTTTCCCGCGGCCTTCGCTTTGTCATTATCGCAAGCGCACTGGTAAACCTCTTTTTGTTCCTCGCATTAATATATACGCAATAATTGTCTATGCCGCGCGTGTCGGTTGTTATTCCGTGCCACAATGAAGAGCAATCAATCGGGAGTGTTGTTGATGGCGCGAAACTTCACGCGCAGGAAATTATTGTCGTTGATAATAATTCAACGGATGCAACATCCCGCGTGGCGGAAAGCCATGGCGCACGCGTAGTTGTTGAGGAGTCGCCGGGGTATGGTGCGGCGCTGATGAGGGGGTTTGGAGAGGCCACGGGCGATATCATTGTAACGCTTGACGGAGATGGACAATACCCGGCGGAGAACATTGGCGAGCTGGCCGATCTGCTTTTGGACAACAGCCTTGACTTCATCACCGCGAGCCGTTTTCCGCTTGAAAACAAACACGCCATGCCGCGCGTTCGACAGCTTGGCAATGCGTTTTTAACATCCGCGGCAAATACTCTCTTTGGATTGCAGCTTCGTGATTCGCAATCCGGGATGTGGGTATTTCATCGATCGGCGCTGTCCTTCTTTCAGCTCGAAAGCAAGGGAATGGCGCTTTCGGAGGAAATAAAAATTCGCTTTTTTCTGCATCCGCGCATGAAGTGCGCGGAATATCACATTTCCTATTACGAGCGGACAGGCTCATCAAAACTTTCCATTATTTCCGATGGGCTGGGGAATCTTGGGTACCTATTTGCGTTGAGGCGAAAGCTTCGCCATAACGACACACAACCATGAATCAACCCGGCGAGCGCTACGATTACGCATGCGTTTTTGTCCTCCCCGTTTTTAACGAGGCGACCATTGTTGAACAATCGGTAACCCTTCTTATGGAGGGCGCGTGTCATTCATTTGGCCCGGAAGAGCGGTGGAAGATTGTTGTTATCGACAATGGATCAACCGATGATACTCTTGCCATCGCGCACCGTTTTGCACAAGACCATAAGACCATTACGGTACTTTCCTGTCCACGTCCTGGAAGGGGTAATGCGATAAAAAAGGCGCTGAGCACATTCCAATCGTCACAGATGTACTGCTACCTTGATATTGATATTCCCATTGATACGCACGACATAGCACGCGTCATGGCTCCTATTGTTGAGGGGCGGGCTGACATGGTTATTCCTCGTCGCTGCGGTTCGCGGCCTCTGGTGCGGAGACTGCTCTCGCTCTGCTATCGCGCGTTGTTTTTTTCATTTTTTCATCTTCCGTATGGTGATGTGCAAGCAGGAGTAAAGGTTTTTTCCCGTCGCATCGCGTCGTTGATTCTTGAGGCGTGTAATGAGGAGGGTTATTTTCTTGACACAGAGTGTGTTGTCATCGCGCGGAATAGAGGGTATGCCATTCAGGAGGTGCCGATTGCATGGATAGAAAAAAGATACGCCAACAGAAAAAGTAAAATATCCCCTATACGAGATTCTGTCTTGGCGCTTCGCGCATTGGCGCGAATATGGAGACGAATACACAATGTATGAGCAGGAGTGTACTACTTAAAAGCATCGTAGTTTTTCTTTTCGTGGGGGGCGTTTCATTTTTTGCCAATATCTTTCTTGCCAACTTTCTGTCAAAGGAGTCAGCCATTTATTACTGGGACTGGTCAACGTTTGAAGTACAGTATTCGCTGGTGACACAAGGCATGAAACATGACCCAGTGCAGACACTTGCCACTATCTACACCTCACTCATATTCCATCAGTATAGTTTTTTGATTGCGCTTTTTCTCGCGCCATGGGGCTTCCTGTTTGGTACCGACAGGGCGGCGTACCTGTTTGGCGTACTGAATGTTTTCGGGCTTCCCGCATTGTTGGTGATCTGCGCTGTTTTTTGGAAATTTATCACGCGAATTGATAAACCGACAGCGCCAATTTTTTTTATTCCGTTGGTGGTCGGCATTCTTGATCCTCATTTCTGGAAACCGATTCTTCAGGGATACTACGACGTTGCGGTTGTATTGGTCATGGGCGCTGTATGGTTGTGCGTGTTGGCACAACAGAAAAATCGAAAGACGTTTTTTAGCGTCACCGCCGGCGTTTTCTTGGCCCTGCTTGCGTTGATGCGCCGCTGGACCCCCTTTTGGTCAGTGGCTTTTTTTGCCGCACTCGGCGTTGATTGGCTGATATGCAGAGCGCTCAAGAAAGAGCCGGTATGGAGTATGCGCTCCATACTGTATTGCGGGGTTGCCGCACTTTTGAGCTTCTTTCTTATCGCGCCAACGGTTTTTATACACATGGGAACAACACCTTATGCAACCCTGTACTCTGCATACGCTCTGGGCCGTACACACCTCCAGCTTATGGGTGATGCAATGATTTCCTATGGACTGTTTGGGGTTGGTCTTGCGCTCTACGGATGCAGTGTCGCGCTTCGGGACAACAGAGTTCGATCATATGCTTTTGTTTTTATCGTGCAAACCCTTTTGACGCTTTTTTTCTTCACCGGCGTGCAGCGCCTTGATCCGCACCACCACTATCCTATTGTGCTTGCGGTTATTTTTTTTGAATCCGTTGCCCTATGGTCTCTTTTGCGAAAAGGGATTGCCTCACCGCTTCGATTGGCGCTTGCAGCAATGGTGTTTATCCTGGCGGCGCTCAATTTTTCCCAGGCATTTATACCACCTGTCCGTGCGCAGATTTCTCAATCGATTTTTTTCTCAAACGTGTGGCACGACCCGCTGGTTCGCCATGACATTCCCGCGCTTAAAGCATTGATTACATTCGTTGAAGAGACGACACCGCGCAACTCGCCCATCTATGTCCTTGCGTCCTCCGGGATTCTGAACGATGATATCATAAAATATTCCTGTCGATACGCAAGATTACAGACGAGCCTGTGTGATCGTCTTCTTCCCACCAACCACGTCGATCGACGCGACGGCTTTCCAAAGCATTTTTTCAATGCCGAGGCCGTGATTACAACGTCGCCCACCCAATACCATCTTCTCTCACGGGACCAGAAAGTCATCGGCGCTCTTGCCCAAGCGCTTCACGAGAAGCGCGCAGTCGGGCGCGCCTACAAGAAGGCAGATACGGTGTTCCGCCTTGATGATGGCGTCACGGCGGAGGTGTATTACAAGATTCGGGATCCGCTGCCCGAGGAGCTGTCCGATCTTGATGAGATGTTTGAAAAAAATCCTCTCTGGGACGCGCCATCTATCTTTTTTCAGGGCGCGCGGTAATATGGAATAGTAATTTCCTAAAAAAATTCATTCTATGATGCACGAAGCTATTGCAGGTTTTGCAAAACAATTTGCATGGGAGCCTAAAGTTGAGAGACCAACAAAGAAAAAATTTAAAAGGGTGATCGTCGCGGGCATGGGGGGATCGCATTTGGCGGCAGACCTTCTCAAAAGCGTCCATAGGGAAATCCATATGAATATCCATAGGGATTATGGCTTGCCGTTTATTGCGCCAAGCGAGCGATCGGACACGCTCGTGATTGCAAGCTCGTATTCCGGAAACACTGAGGAAACAATCGATGCGTTTAAGGAAGCCGGAAAAAAGGGAGTCGCGCGCGCTGCAATAGCTATTGGAGGCAAACTTGAGAAGGTGGCTCGCGCCGCGCGAGTGCCGTATGTGCAGATGCCCGATACCGGCATTCAGCCTCGCTCGGCGCTGGGGTTTAGCATCAAAGGACTCGCCGCGCTGATGGAGCTTTCATCATTTACTATGGAGCTGTCGCGTCTCGCAAAAACATTAAAACCCGCGGCGAAGGAAGCACGAGGGAAAACACTTGCCAGAACACTCAAAGGAACCATACCCATGGTCTATGCTTCGACCATGAATGAGGCGGTTGCGTATAATTGGAAGATTAAATGTAATGAGACCGGAAAAATTCCTGCGTTTTATAATGTTATTCCAGAGCTTAACCACAATGAGATGACGGGATTTGACCATACGCTCAAGAGTGCGGGGCTTTCAAAAAAGTTTACGGTGTTGTTTCTTGCAGATGATGATGATAATCCGCGAGTACAAAAACGCATGGCGATTCTTATAAAGCTTTACCGCAGCAGGGGACTTCAATGCGTTACCGTTCCCTTGAAAGGAGACGGCCGGTGGATGAAGATATTTTCATCCCTTGTACTTGCCGATTGGATTGCATACTATACGGCACTTTCCTACGGCGCAGAGCCAGAGCAGGTGCCGATGGTTGAGGAGTTTAAGGAGATGATTGCGCGATAAGAACTACTCTATCGGGTTATTGCCCATCGGGACCGGGTATTTTTCTGCTGAAAAATCCCTTAAACTCATGCCGTCGCATTCCGTATGTCCCTCTGGACAAAAACCCGATAGAGGGCTTCGTAATTTATGGAAATTATAAACCGAGTGGCGCAAGGACAGAGGAATTCGGAAGATAGAACTGGGTCTGCGGAATAATCTCTTTTGGAATGCGGGAATGAGACCACGAGAGTCGAACGCGCGCATCGCCAGAATATTCTGCATAAACAACGCGGATATAATAGAGGCGATCGCGCAAAAGCGTTTTTGTCGCTGTGTATTCTTGGGTTACGTTTGAACCTGTTGATATGAGCGGTGCCGCGGTTGGTGAAATGTGTGTATCGCCGATATAAAGAGCGGCGTGGTCGTCGGCTTGGAGATGGAACGTGTATGTTCCCTCATACTGGGGTTGGAGAAATCCCTCCCAACGAACAGAGTAGTTGTCTGTCGGAAGGCGCTCATCGACTTCACGTTCGCCCCATGGAAAATTAACTTTTACATCGGTCCGCTCAAAAACCGGATAAGGGAGCGCAACTTTTTCGGCAGTGTCAGCGCCCCTGTAATACCGTCCGCGCAAACCCGTTCCGTTACCACGCGGGCGGATCGGTTCAGGCGCAGGGTAGAGATATGCGCGGGGTACAATTTCACGTGCGCGCCCACCTCGTTCCCAGAGGAGC
This sequence comes from Candidatus Uhrbacteria bacterium, assembly GCA_016206155.1. Classification (GTDB taxonomy): domain Bacteria; phylum Patescibacteriota; class Patescibacteriia; order JACQRZ01; family JACQRZ01; genus JACQSC01. Next base: position 231,348 of record JACQSC010000004.1, read on the forward strand.
TGGATGCCGGTTGGTCCGTCAACATCATAGGTTTCAATGCGAATAGGATATTTACCATGGTCGAGATATTTTGAAACACGATATTCGGTCGGATATGTCGATACCCGTCGCCATTCGTTCATAAGCATTGCGCTATTTTGATCAACCTCTTGAGATCCTTTGTCCCCGATCCACAAGTGAATACCGTCATCGACTCGTACGGTAAAGGTATATGTTCCTTTTTCCGGCGCCTCAATCCAACCGGTCCAGCGGACGGAGAAGTGATCGCGGGGAATTGCGGGGTCGGGCGTACCGTCCCCCCAGAGCAAATTAATTGTTGGATCGATTCGCGTAATGCCAAGCAAGGAAAGGCGGTCATCAATAAAGTACTCACCCCAGAGGCCGGTTCCCGTTCCGTTCGCGCTACCAGATCCGCTTGCCCCACCAGTTCCGGCAGATGATATATCCGTCTTTGGAAGCGGGGTTGGATAGAGATGCTTTTTTGAGATGATTTCTCGGGCGGAACCCTTTCGTTGCCAGAACAGCTGAATGCCCGCTGGGCTGTCGAATTCAAAGTATTCCACCCGTATCGGATATCGTTGCCCCGCCTCAAACCTTTTTTCCGCTGTATACTCTTCCATATAGTTCGACACGCGCCGCCATTCGTCCATAAGTTTCTCCTCGTCAATCCAGAGACGAATACCGTCGTCAACCCGCGCGACGATGGTATACGTTCCGCTCTCCGGCGCCTCAATCCAGCCGGTCCAGCGCGCGGAAAAGTGGTCTGCGTGCACAGCGGGGTCAGGAGCACGTTCGCGCCAGTCAAAGTTGATTGCTTCAGCCGGGTGTTGTGCCTTTAATGTCTCAAAGTTTTCTCCATCAAAATACTCGCCGAGTAGTCCTGTCCCTTGAAGCTTCGGCACGAGGGTGGCATACAGCGCCTCGCGCGGGACGATGGTGCGCTTGCCGTCAGATCCAGACCACTGCAGGTTTATATTCGCAGTTTGGGTGTATTCTGTATACTCGAGCGCTAAAGAATACCGACGGCCCTGCTCAAGAAGAATCGGAAGCGCATGATTTATTTTTCCCGCGCGCATGCCCGTGGTATCAAGTACCGCATGCCCATCAATCGTAAGTTTTATACGATCGTCAACCCGGCTTGAGAATTGATAAAAGTCTGTCCGTTGTGCCTCTATTTCCCCGGTCCACTTCACTGAAAAATGATCGCTGTTGACCGGTCCGGTTTTCGGCGATCCGCGCCCCCAATCAAAGTTGATTGTCGGATCAAGACGGGAAAAAGCCTGCTGTTCAAAATGTTCCCCGTTGTAGTACAGCCCCGCAAGGCCAGTTCCTTGCTTTTTTGGCTGTTGCTGTGCGCGGAGAGGAGCATAGAGCGCAGAGCGGGGAATGAGCTCCTTTTCCGGCGAAACAGCGTTTGACCAGAGGAGGCGCGCGCGGGCAACGCCACTTTCTTGGCGATAGGTCAGCGTGAAAGGATATAGTTTTCCCGCGACGAGAAACACCGACCCGGTTCGCTGTTCTGCCGGACCCTCGGATTGCGTTGATATCTCGGCTTTTCCATCTTCCCCTTGAAGTGAAAACGCAACGGGTCCGTCCGCGCTCGTATGAAAGCGGTAAAACGTAGATATGCGCGGCTCGATCTCTCCTGACCACGCAACGTCGAAGCGAAATTTTTCTTTGTTTTGAAAATCGACAGGAAGATCGAGTGAAACCGTTTGATCGGTGCGCGTGACCCGATAGGTCTCTGAATCAATATATTGCGTGATTGTTGCAAGGGCTCCGCTTCCTTTTCCTGCTGGAAGAAGTGCGGGAAGCGGCTCGGCGGAAAGATAGCGTGACGGAATAATTTCCCATACGCCGTCTGGTGTGCGCCACCAAAGCTGAACAAGGCCATTGTTCTGGCTGTGGCGTGATTTTAATCTGAGATGATAGGTGCGCCCCAGCTCAAAAAACGATTTCCTCGAAGAGGTGAATTCATAGGTGCCGGGCGTGCGCACGACAGCATCAGAGGGGGCGCCCTCGATAAGGAGCTCGTCGTTGACCCACAGCGCCGCCGCGCCATCGCTAATAATGGTGAAAGCATACGTTCCGGTTGCGGGAGGATGGAGGTCGCCCCTCCACTCGGCTGTAAAAAAATCACTGCCAACCGGCGGGCGATTGGTCGCGTCCCATCGAAAGGAAATGCGCTCATCGGTGCGCATGGCGCCGATGTCACTGTTTCGTTCGATGCGCGTGATGGGATCGCCCGTGCTGTCATAATAGATGCCGCGCAGTCCCGCAGACTCCTCGGCAAAAACGTCGCTTACAGCGGACATGGCAAGAAACAGCGCCAAAAGAAAGATACGTGCAAGATATTTCATAGTGTCAACCCTATCACGCCGGCGCCATAAAATCAACTGATCTCGCACGCGCAGACCGCGTGCATTTCATTGACGAAAAAAATATGGTATGCTTGAAGTATAATTCTTCACAAAGATCAATATGTGGAAAAAGTACGGTCTCATTATTGGCGCGTTGGTGATTGGGCTTGTCGGTGTCGTCTATTATGCCGTGCAGTTTGCTTCTTATCAGAAGCCCGAAAAGCAGGAGCCACAAGAACAGGCTCAAGCTGGAGAATGGTTTGACGGTGCATCGGGCGGCGGGCCTGGCGGTGGTGCACTTGAGGGCGCATCTGGCGGCGGTGCATCGGGCGGCTGGCCTGGCGGTGGTGCACCAGATGGCGCGGCAGTGGCGCCGCTCGCAGGGACGTCAGAGATTCCCAATGCCGGATCAGCAGAAGGGATGACACTTCCTCCGGCACAGCCCCCTACTTTTGGCACGACAGTGCCACCGGTTGGTACGCCATCAGCAGCAGCGCCGGCGGATGCCGGCACTCCTCCTCCTGCGCCAATCGTTATTTCCTATGACGGAAAATCGTATACTCCCGCAAGCGTTGAAATAAAAAAGGGTGACCTTGTCATGTTTGTGAACATGGGAGAAGGAGAGATGTGGCCCGCATCGGCCATGCACCCAACGCACGCGGTCTACCCAACGATAGGCGTGTGTGGTGGAAGCACCTTTGATGCTTGTGCCGGAGTTCCTGCCGGTGGGCAGTGGTCGTTTGTTTTTGACAAAGTGGGAAGCTGGAAATATCACGACCACCTCAATCCAAGCGTTCGCGGAACGGTTAATGTGAAATAATGAAGCTTCAGCTTTACCTTACAACTGCCCTCTTGTCCGGCGCGGCATATCTCCTTTCGCTCTACGCAACGTCGGAGCGGGGCGAGCTTGATTTTTCTGCGCCTGCGACAGTCGTGGGGAGCGGTGGCGTTGATGAGCTTCTTTTGTTCCTTCTCTTTTTTGCCTGCGCAACCGCGTTTATGATTGCTCTCTTTCGCATCTATCGGGGGACCGCGCTTTATCGAGTGCTGTTTTCGCTGGTTGCGGTTTTGGGGCTGGTGAAGCTGTTTGAAACAGTTTTTCCGCTCGAGTTCTCCGCAACGGTTGCGCTTGTCTTTCTTCTTGGGCTCTTTGTTGTTCCGACGGTATGGACGCACGATATCATTGTTATACTTGCGTCAGCGGGTATCGGATCGATGTTTGCCTTAAACTTTTCTGAATACACCGCGATCGCTCTTCTCTTGATCCTTTCTCTCTATGATGGCATCGCTGTTGTTGTCACGAAGCATATGATCGCGCTTGCGCATGAAATGATTCGCCATCAGGCAACATTTGCTCTTTTTGTTCCCGAACGATTGCGCGGCTTTGCCGCAGCGATCGGTACGATTCGTCCAGGCGCCGGTTTCCTTGTCTTTGGCGGGGGCGATCTTGTTCTTCCGATGATATACTTATCTGTAATTGCCCGGGAGAGTACAACGCTCGCTGGATATGGCGTTGGCGGAGCTCTTGTTGGACAGTTCCTTAATCATATGTTTCTCACCACGCTACGAAAGCCAATACCGGCGCTCCCTTTAATCGCGCTGGGTGCGATTGCGGGCGTAGCGCTGGGGCGCTTTATATGAAAACACTGATATTCAAACGGACGCTTCTGCTCGGCGCCATTGTCATTGCACTGTCAACGATGGGGCTCTCGTGTACTTTTTTTCAATCGGAAGACGCTGTTAAAGAGGCACAACGTCCCATTACGCTTGAGTTCTGGGGTGTTTTTGATGAAGGATCCTCATTTGATCCTCTCATCGCCGCGTATCGAATAGAACATCCAAACGTTACCATCAATTACCGTAAATTTCGCCCCGAGGAATACGAGCAGGAGATTATTGAGGCGCTTGCCGAGGATCGCGGACCAGATATCCTTGCCATTCATAACACATGGGTAGACAAGTACATCAACAAGCTGGCGCCAATGCCACCGGTGATGAATATCAGTTTTGTTGTGACAAAGGGCAAGGTAAAACAGGTGACCGAGGCAGAGGTGCGCCAGATAAAAGGATACACGCCCGCCTCTATTCAAGAGGCATTTGTGCCGACGGTAGTTGACGATGTGATTCGGTTCATTGACGGGAGTCCGCGCATTCTCGGCCTGCCGTTCTCGGTTGATACGCTCGCGCTTTTTTATAATCAGACACTCTTGCGAAACACCGGCGTGATTCTCGCGCCGCCAAAGTATTGGGCGGTTTCGGATGACGATCCTCAGGCGACGCAGAAGCGCGTGTTGTTTCAGGATTTTGTATCGCAGGCAGCGAGATTGACCGTCTTTACTGACGAGATGACAAGGGAAATTATTCAATCCGGCGCGGCATTTGGCAGCGCGAATAACATCGCGCGCGCCAACGACATACTTGCAACCCTTATGCTGCAGAACGGCAGCCAGATGGCTGGTGATAGTACGGTTAACTTCGATTACGACCCTTCCTTCCCGCGCCCGCTTGCCGTCAATCCGGGTGTTGAGGCGTTGCGCTTCTACACGGATTTTGCCTCTCCGTCTAAACAGATCTATGTCTGGAACGAGACGTTCCCTGAGAGTTTTGAGGCGTTTGCGCAAGGCAGAACAGTGATGTTTTTTGGCTATTCGTATCATGCGAGCCAGCTGGCGTCGCGCGCGCCCCAGCTTCGGTTGGGGGTGGCGCCTGTTCCTCAAATTAATCCAAACCGGCCGGCTGTTTCCGCCAACTATTGGGTGAATGGCGTTTCACGGAAATCAAAGAACCAAGAGTATGCGTGGGATTTTTTGCGCTTTGCAACACAGCCGGAAGTGCTAAAAGGTTATCTTGCGGCCGCCAAGCGCCCCACACCACTGCGCAGCCTCATTGATGAGCAAAAAAAAGATCCACAACTCGAACCGTTTGTGTCCCAGCTTTTTTATGCCCGTAACTGGTATCATGGCAAGAACCCCTCCTCTATGGAAAATGCATTTACCGAAATGATTAACGGCGCGTTTCAGAGCAAAGCCTCATCGAACGAGGAGCATCGTGCAGAATTGACCCGCCTCATGGACGACGCGCAAAAAATCATCCAAAATGGGTGGTGATAAAAAAATTTCAGATTTCAGATTTATGATTTTTGACGAAATATAGTCATGAAATGGATTCACCCCACTGTCATTTCCCTGATGAGCGTTATCGGAGCTGCATTTTTTCTCTTTCCCGGAGAGGTGTCGGCGCAAGAGGGAATTATTCCCCAGTGTGCCTGGGCAGCAGGAGAGACCTATGGCCTTGGCGCGTTTACCCTACTTGCGATAAACGTTCTCAAGTTCATCTGGGGCATTTTAGGCAGTCTTGCCCTCGTGATGTTCGTCTGGGGCGGTTTTCTCTGGCTCACTGCGCGCGGAGAAGAGAATCAAATTAAGCAGGGATGGGACACGCTCGTCAACGCCGCTATAGGCCTCTTAATAGTGCTTGGCAGCTGGCTGATTATCAATACGATTATCCTCTCCCTGACAACGCCGGGCGACTGGAGTAAAGTCGCGCGGGTTTTTTCCAAGGATTGGTCTGAGCTTGTCAGAGGAGATATTTGCGTCAATGTTGCCGCGAGCGTGAAAAGCTGGGGAATGGGAAAGGCGGCATCCGGCTCGGCGGCAACCGGTGGGGGGGATGGTGTATGTTGTCTGGAGAGTAATTTAGGCGCAGTATTTAACAAGGGCGTAAATGAAGATCGTTGCAAGCAGCTATTAATCAAACTTGCAAATAACGGTGCTAGCAGACAGCCGACAGCATACTATTGTCCTTCATCTGTCGATGAATCCGTATGTGGAAACAAAGAGATACGAGGGGGCGCTCGCTATAATCCTGATGACAAGACGGGTGAATATTGGAGAATGAATTGTTCTTCTGGACAGGTAGTCTACTCGATTATAAATAAAGGTGATGTATGCGCGGATGATAAAAAAATTTGCCGGGAACCTTATGTGTGTCTCCCAACGGGAGGGGGGAAGAAGTGTGTCGATGAGAACGAACAAGGAAAGTGTGTTTTGGTTGTTTCGGCTACCCTTGGTAGCGAGACGAAAAAAATTGTTGCGACATTCGATACTGGCACGAAGAGAGATGATTGCAAAGGAAAAACATATCCAAACACAACGATTACTATGAATTCGCAGAGTTGGACTATAACGGGCGTTGAATATATTCAATGGTGTGAACAAGACGCATCAGATGGAAGCGTGTGGTCATCCGATTCTTCGCCAGGAATCAACGCAGTTGAAAAAGAATTTGGAAGGTGGGGAAGAACGTGCGTTTCTGTAAAGTAGCATCGAGTGATGGGGTCAGTAATGCAGTAATGGGGTCAGTGCAGTAATGGGGTCAGGAGCCATTATTTTTAAGTTATGATATGCTATAATCATGCCACGAACTATACGATCCGATATTGCCGACATGAGCTATCACGTTATTAATCGAGCCAATGCTCGTGTGCAGATTTTTTCTACCCAGCAAGAATTTCGACAATTCGAAGACGCTCTTTCAGAAGCGCGTGAAAAGACTGGGATGCGTATTTATGCATACGTTATCATGCCAAACCACTGGCATTTAGTTGTTTCACCATGTGCTGATGGAGATCTTAAACGATTTATGGCGTGCCTTACCATGACGCATACACAACGCTGGCACAGAGACCACAATTCCGTTGGCACGGGGCATCTTTATCAGGGGCGATATAAAGCGTTTATTGTTGGTACAGATGACTATTTTATTACAGTTTGTCGTTATGTTGAACAAAATCCACTACGCGCAAACCTTACACCTCGTGCGGATGAGTGGAGGTGGGGCAGTCTCTGGAGAAGACAGTTTGGGTCAAGAGAAGAAAAAGCAATGCTTTCATCATGGATAACGGAAGCGCCACGATCATATCTTCAGTGGGTGAACGAGCGCGATGAAGATGATCGCCTTGAACGTATTCGTACATGTGTGAATAGGGGGCGCCCCTTTGGCTCTCCGACTTGGACAGAAGAAATAGTTAAGCGTTTTAAGTTAGAATCAACCCTTCGTTCTGTCGGGAGGCCATGGGATAAAAATAATGGCTCCTGACCCCATTAACCTTTGAACTGACCCCATTAACCTTTGAAATGAGAAAAATGAGAATTGACACCATTTTACTTTTGCTGAGCGGGATTTTATTTTTCGCGGGAAGTGGCGACATTGCTTTTGCTGGAAGGGGCGGTAATACACCATGTCCAGACACCTACGCCGTTAGATCACCCTATTTGGCGACACCTGCCGGCTGCAGCAGTTTATGTGTGAGCGAAGGGTATGCCTATGGCAGTGCAACTACATGTGACAATGAGACGGCATGCCTTTGTTCTGGCACTGGCACTGGCGGTGGAGGGGCTGGCGGGTCTGGAGCTAGCGCGGGATCCGGTTCGGGAAGCGGTGGATCTACTGGTGCGGCAAAGTCCGCGTGCCCCGGAGCATTTTTGAGTCCGCCTTCGGACCCAGTTGCGTGTGGAGTGGCGTGCGGGAAAGCAGATTTTCGTCAGTCGAAGTTTGATAGTGATGGATTTTCAAACGGAGCCGCAAAATGCTGTTGTTACGAACGTAGGGGAGCCAGTACACCAAATGATGAAAAAAATAAGGCGGCATTCGGACCCGAAGTCGCCAGTCCCTTTGGGCCTAAGTTTAACGTTCCCGAACTTATCGGAGACACACTTCGGCGGTTTTTGGAAATTATCGGCATCATCGCGCTGGTGATTTTTATCTACGGTGGATTTCTGTGGATGATATCGCTTGGGGACGAGACGCGGGTCAAACGCGGCCGCGAAACCATGATCTGGGCGGGTATGGGGCTCATCGCGATTTTGGGAAGCTATATTGTTATTAAATTTATCCTCGACGCCGTGCTTTAACCATTGACACAATTTTCCAAAAGTATATACTATTGGTATGAATACATACGCTGTTGTCAATATAAAAACCGACCCAAAGGTCAAGGATCGCGCAGCGCGCGTTGCGGAGAAACTCGGGGTGAGCATCAACGCCGTACTCAACAACGAGCTCCGTCGTTTTGCCCTTGAAGAGAGCGTAACGTTTGACACACCGTCCGCGCCGAATCTCAGCACGCAAAAAACGCTTACTCGCTCTCGTAAGCAGATTGAGCGGGGCGATTATTATCGTTTTCAGGACAACGGGGCGGCTATTGATTTTTTGCGCTGCGAACTTCAATGATTATTTCGTATTCAAAAAATTTTATAAAGCAGGCGAAAAAACTTCCCCATCCCATTCGCGAACAACTCACAGAACGTATCATCCGTTTTAGCACAAACCCCCTTGACCCGCTTCTTCGGAATCATAAACTTAAAGGCGCATGGAGAGAATATGGAAGTATAAATGTTACCGGCGATTATCGAGCACTCTATTTTTTGCGTGGCGATGAAGTAATTTTTGACCACGTTGGCACTCATGCACAGCTCTATGAATAAAGAAACGAGACGCGTGTCAAAGGCGGCGCGTTAAATACGATATATGAAAAGGACTATCTTTTTTGTAGCAGTAATTTTTTTGGGGAGCGGTTTTTCTTTGCCAATACCCGCCAGTGCCCTTAACGCATGTGGGGGCCAGCCACTTGCCGGGACAGTATCCAATCCTATTAATAGTGAGGGGGAATGCAGAACAAAATGTTCAGGCCTTGGAGGGGGGTATACATTTAAAGAGTATAGCGCCGGCGGTTTTACCGGACTCGATCCGAGCAAAAAATTTACATGTTGCTGTGGGAGACAGCCAGCCGGAGGCGCAGTCTGCCCTGCCGGTCTGACGTGCCTTGACGATCCGCTTGGCACTGCGGACATTCCTACACTCATCGGTTTGGTTCTGCGCGGGCTCTTTGCCATCATCGGCGCCATTGCGCTTATTATTTTCATTTATGGCGGCGCGCTCTGGATGACGGCATTTGGGGAAGAGGCAAAAGTGAAGAGGGGATGGGACACCATGATCTGGGGGGCTATCGGGTTGGTGGTGATCTTTGGCAGCTACGTCGCGGTTGACTTTATCCTCAAGGCAATCCTTGGAAGCTAGACAAGTCACGCCGAAGCTCGCCACCGCCGAAGGCTATGGCGCAGCGAAGGTGGATTGACACCATTTGGCGTTTTTTTGTATAATATAAGAAGCATCTCTGTTGATAACTTTTAACCATATAAGAATAGGTATGGGTACACAATTTTTGCGACACGTGATCGCAGGAGCGATGTTCTCGTTTCTTGCGTTTGGACTTTTGGGCGCCCCGGCATTTGCCGAGGAGTTTAATGTGAATAACCCGTTGGATTATATCCGTCCGGGAAGTAACACAGTTGAGGACGCCATTCCGGGGAGATACAAAGACCCCCGCGAGATTGTCAGGGATATTATTAACATTTTTTTGGGGTTCTTGGGGGTTATTGCCGTGATTATCATCCTCATGGCTGGCTTCCAGTGGATGACCGCCGGCGGTGAGGAGGAAAAGGTTGCCGAGGCGCGCCAGCGTTTGATCCAGGGTGCCATCGGACTGGTACTGATTATTGCCGCGTGGATCATCGCGTACTTCGTTATAGACCAGCTCGTTAAGGCAATTCAGAGATAATTGAATCTGGCGAATAACATTCACCAGATTCATCCCGCACATGGTTGCGGGATCCAGAAGCACTATCTGTAAAGACATTCATTCAATAGTAACACACCATAGGTCAGTAAAAAACGTTTCTTGCTAATTTCAATTAATATTAATAATAGAAAAATATGAGTACACGACTCATGAAACACATTATGGCGGGAGCGATGTTCTCGTTCCTTGCATTGGGACTATTGGGCGGACCAATGCTTGCTGGCGCAGCGGATGGTCCGACAATTGACCCAAAGACTTTCAAGGTAAATGCTCCGGAGCAGTATTTTGGCGCGAATTCCGGAGAAGGATATACGAGTGTTGGCCCCGGCAAGTACAAGGATCCGCGGGAGCTTGCAAAGAACATTATCAATATCATTCTTGGCTTTCTCGGTATTGTTGCCGTGATCATCATCCTCATGGCGGGCTTCCAGTGGATGACCGCCGGCGGAGAAGAGGAAAAGGTTACCGAGGCACGCCAGCGTTTGATTCAGGGCGCCATCGGACTTGTGCTCATTATCGCCGCATGGATTATCGCCTACTTCGTTATTGACCAGCTCGTTAAGGCAATTCAGACGTAACTATTCGTGAGAATGACCATCCAAGACACCGTCGAAAACGTGTCAAGGGCGGAGCGCTTGAGGATACTGCTTGGCAGGGCGGTGTTGGGGCTTTTAGGCGCGGCGCTGCTCTTTGCGCCGCTCGTCGTGGCACAAGGAGCCATAACGTCTGCAAATACGGGATTGAACGAAACCGCAAGAAATGCGGGGTATCAGACGACCAATGTCTCGATCCCCCAGTTTGTCGGAACGGTTATTAATGCCGCACTCGGCATTATCGGTGTTATCTTCTTGGTGCTTATCGTCTATGGCGGTATGCTCTGGATGCTTTCGGAGGGAGATGAAACGAAGATTGGCAGCGCCCGAGGGCTCATCTTCCACTCGATTATCGGTTTGATTCTTGTTCTTTCTGCCTACGCGATCACTTCGTTTGTTGTGGGATCCATTATAAAAGGCACGCTGAATTAAAGTACGACTTGCGCAGGCGGGCACATTTCATCGTCGTGGGGCCACCATTTATGGCAAACCTTAAACAGGAGATAAACGCAAAACTTCAAAACGCCGGAGAAGCGAATGCGGGGTATGCGAGCACAGATATCGCAGCAGTTATCGGCAACGTCGTTCTCACTCTTTTAACGATTCTTGGCGTTGTCTTTATTGTTCTCATTGTCTTTGCGGGATTTAGGTGGATGCTCGCGCAGGGCGAGGAGCAAAAAATTACCGAGGCCCGCAATCTCATCATTCATTCAATTATCGGACTTCTGGTCGTATTAGCCGCATATGCCATCAGTTACTTTGTCATCAGCGCACTCCAAAAAGCCGTCTAGACTAGAAGGGGTTGGTCGTACGCTTGCGCGACTTACTCTTGTTTCAAGCGCGCTTTCCTTCATCGTCGCGCTTCTTGTTGTAACCACGGAGACCCACGCGCTCACCGCGCCAATACTTGAGAAGCTGAATATCGCGCGCAACGTTGCCTGGGGGCCGACGGCGCAGCAGAGCATCGGCCTTATCGTCGGAAGCGTTATCCTTACAGCTCTTGGCTTGCTCGGCGTTATATTTGTGGTACTCTTAACCTATGGAGGGTTCCTGTGGCTTACGTCCGCCGGCGAGGAGGACAAGGCAAAAAAAGCGCGGGATCTCATTGTTAACTCACTGATAGGCATCTTCATCGTGATTGCGGCGTACAGCATCGGCTACTTTGTCCTTTCGCGATTGAGTGAGGCAGTAGTAACATGAAAAAGTTTTTTCTCCTTTTTGGCATAGCTCTTTTTTTGGCCACGCCGACACTAGCATTCGGTGCAAGCGTTCTTGAGAATGCCCTGTACGCAGATCCGACCTCCGAAACCAATAAGCTGCTCAATAAATTTGTGCCCGGGGCAGGGGTGATAAAAACACCAGGTGTTATTGTCTTTGAAGTTCTTCAAATTATTTTGGGATTCCTTGGCATTGTCGGTGTTATCATGATGATTTATGCCGGTTTTCTCTGGCTCACCGCCGGTGGGGAAGAAGAGAAGGCAAAGCAAGGGCGCACCATTCTCTTTCAGGCAATTATTGGAATTCTTATTGTCTTGGCGTCGTATACTATTACCTATTTTATCATTGCGCAGCTTACCACCGCGGTTGTAAACCGATAGGGCCATGGGGAAAACACCTTTCATTTTTTTTTCACTCCTCCTCGCGTTGTTTTTTATCCTATCGCCGGTATTTGCGGAAAATCCGCTCCAGGCAGGCACCACGCGCACTACTATTCTTGGGAATTACGTCCACGGGGAAACTACTCAGTTTAATTGGTTTACAAAAGGATTTGGCGTCGATGATGTTTCCGATGTTGCGTGGCCCAATACCATTGCACGAAGGATAGTTAACATCGTGTTTAGTTTTTTGGGCATTGTTACCGTTATCGTTATTATCTATGCCGGCTTCCTCTGGATAACCGCCGGCGGGGAAGAGGAAAAGGCAAAGCAGGGCCGCACGCTCCTATTCCAGGCGTTTATTGGTTTGGTTATTATTTTATCAGCCTATCTTGTTTCCTACTTTACCATAGACCAGCTCGTTAAAGCGATTATGAAATGAGGTATATTTTTACATTTTTTTTTGTTGCCATAAGCATTGCTATGATTGCGAGCTTGCCGACGTTTGCGGCAACCAGCCAATTGAAGGATGCCGCACTTTTTGGCGACAACTCTCAATTCAAAGAGTTTTTGGAAAAATGGGGCGTAACAAAGGATAAACCTCCCACAGAACCAGGCACAATTGCCCAGCGCATTGTTGCGGTTGTCTTTAGCTTTCTTGGCATTGTTGCCGTTATTGTGATGATCTATGCGGGCTTTCTTTGGATGACCGCCGGCGGGGAGGAAGAGAAGGCAAAACAGGGCCGCACGCTCCTGTTTCAGGCGTTTATCGGATCACTCATCGTGCTTGCGTCGTATTCAGTCACATATTTTGTACTATATATGCTCACTCTCTCAGTCTCTCCCTAGCTTTGAATTACGAAACTCCTCTGTATCGCGTATTGTCCATAGGGACCGGGTATTTTTCTGCTGAAAAATCCCTTAAACTCGGGCCGTCGCCCTCCGTATGTCCCTCTGGACAACAACCCGATACAGAGTTTCGTAATTCAAGGCTCCCTAGGAATGAAAATAATCATTTCATCGTCGCGATAGGCCTCGCTAAATTCTGGAATTCCCAGAATTTTTTCTTGCAGCCCTTCATTGAGGTGCGTGATAACGACTGCCGACGGGTTAAATGTTGCGACAAGCTTCTCGGTTTCTGCGCGTTCGGCTCGAGGCGTGCAAGCAAAAAAGAGTGATCGCGCATCATGCTTTGAGTCTAAAGACGACGAGGCGGCGGTGCACAGCCCTCGATATCCGAACGTTTCTGCAAGATCATTGCCTTGCGAAAACGCGGTGTACTTCTTTGCTCGCTCAGGATTTTTTTCATACAAGAAGCGGGGATCAAGGCCGGAAACATAGCCATACTCGGGGGCATGATAGTAGAACAGGGGAAAGTCATCCCATCGATTGTGGACAATGCGTCCGCCCGCCGGAATGGTATCTGCAAGCCAGCGCATGCCGTTAGCATACTGAGAAAAACGATAGCCGCTTTGAAAATCAGCGGTAACGGACGAGATGCTTGCGCCGATAATTACGGGCGCCGCAAAGAAAAAATAAAGCACGATCATGCCGCGCGCCGTTCGCGGAGAGCGAAGCGATTCTTTGATATATCCCCAGAGGTGCAGAAAAAGTTCTTTTGAAAAGAGCGGGGCAAGGACAAGGCTTGAGAACAATGTCGCAAGCGGCGCGAAATATTCGCCATAGCGCCGCGATTTAAGCGTGAGCGCAAAAAAGAGAACGGTCATGACGAACATGAACCACTGCGCATAGGTGCGGCGCAAAGGGGGGGTGCGGAAGACCGCCACAAAGAGCCCGGGAAACAAGAAGGCGCAAAGGGAGAATACAAGCAGCATGAGTGTCGGCCCATGAAGCGGAATGAACGAGACGCCGGCAGAATACCATTCACTTCCGACCGGAACGTCGGTTAAGATGTTTACAATTGCGATCTTGAATGTTTGGATCCAGTAAAAGAAGACGTTGGTTGGAAAATACGGATTGATGATAAGACCGGCAAGAGCGCCGGAGAGCGATGCAAGAGGAAGTGCTACGTTTTTTTGTGAGAAAAGACGCGCAACGATATTGCAACTTGCAACTTTTAATTTGCAACTTTCAGTCGGAGAGCCCTTAAAGTTTAAAGTAGAAAGTTGAAATTTTTTTGTATCAATTGATATGCGAAAATCAGAGAAGGCGCGCACGATCCAGGCGATGGTCGCTGACAACGGGAGTAATGGCCATCCGGCGTAGAGCCAGACATAGAGGAATGAAAGGCCAAAAAGATGAGCCGGGCGATTTTTTAGGATTGCATAGATGCCTGCAAAAAAAACGATGAGCGAGACAGCGGGGATTTTTGCAAGGTTTATGCGGAAAAGAAACACGCTGTTAAGCGCCAAGAGCACAAGAAAAAAAAGAGCGCAGGAGCGCGACTGATGGGTGGCGCGGCGCAAGAGCCAGTAAAAGAATGCAAGAAACAGCGAGGCAAAAATAACCGTTGAAATCTTGATGCCAATCAAGGGGTTGAAAAACGTAACAAAGGGAATAAGGAGAACGTGGTAGAGAAAATGATGATCAATAAAAACGTCGGACAGCGCTGTGTCGGGAAGGGCGGAAAAGGAAATAATCGGCCCGCGCACCATGTCTGCCGCGATGCGCGCATGATAAAATGAGTCTGGGTCTGGGAAGAATGGGTGTAGCTGGAGAAGAGAAAGTAACAGAATGCTGGCAAGAAATACCGGCACATACTCAAATTTTCGCAAAATATAAAGAATCATATGATGGAATCATACGATTCTTTTGTTCATTGAGCAAATGTCCTGTCGTTCTGGGGGCGTACGGAGTTTGATGCAATTCAAGGCGTCGCCGAGAAACGCAGTAAGGCGTACACAGCAGTACGGTGTCGAGTATCGCAGGCGACAACGCAGAAGTGCGCTAACTCCGTACGCCCTCGCTACTCCGCGAAGGGGCTCAGTTCGGAGTACAGCATATGCTGCGCTGAAACGGTCTCTATTTTTTCCGGATCGTCACCACTGCTGACAAAGACAAACATGCCCTCTTTCATCTGATCGAGAGATCCCGGTTCGGGTGCGAAGAGCGGTGCGGTAAGATTGTCCTTTTCCCGCGGGTTTTGATAAGTATATTCGGTGTCAGCGCTCACGCGGACAACAAAGGCCTTGGCCTGTCTTGGCTTTTCTTCACCTCTCTCGAGGGGAAGAGGAGGTAGGAGCTCTTGCACGATGACGACGTCTTTCTCTTTGGAAAGAATTGTTCCGTAGAACCCAAACTCTTCTTGTTCGGGAATGCTATCATTTTGCGCCACAGTTGAAGGAAGCGTAGGCGTGGCTGGGTTATTCCCTGATAGCGGCGCCGCATAAGAGTATTGCGAGGATTGAAACTTGGCAACGATAGGAGGAAGAATCACAAAGCCCAAGAGCAGCCCAAGTGTAATGGTACCCGCAAGACACACAACACCTCCGTAGAGAAAGCACTCAGTTGATGTTATTGCCCGCTGTTTTGCCTGCACACGAATGTGGGGGGCGGACGGTGCGGATTTGGGAGGCGCCGCAGGAGGCATGACATCTGAGACTGTGGTGGAAGGAGTTTTTTTCTTTCGCGCAAGTGGCGCGCGTCGAGGCGCCCGCTTTTTCTTTGGACGTTCTTTTGTTGGTTCTGCGGTAACGGACGGCGCGGATTGCGTCGGAGTTGTTTTGCGACGAGGCATAAAATAATTTACGATTTTAGATTTGCAATTTAAGAATTATAGCACATTATCTTTATATTATCACGTGCGGGTGTGCATAACCTTTACAGCGCGCGCAGAGCGTGTACTATATTGGGGTATGCCCCGCACTTAAGAACGATTGTTGCTCATTAATTCATCCATACGTTTATGATGCACGCCGCTATTATTATTGATCAAGCGATTTTCTCCGTGTATACACGACGCAACACGAGGATGAATCGTTCTTAAGTGCGGGGTATGATTGGCTATCTTCAAGGAACTATTATTTTCAAGGAAGACTCATTGATCATTCTTCTCGTTGGCGGTGTTGGGTATCGTGTATTTCTTCTTGAAAGAAAAATAAACGCACACGCAGTCCACAGTGAGTGTTCTCTATTTATCTTCCCGTATGTTCGCGAGGGTAATGTGGAGCTTTATGGATTTGACCACCATGATGACCTTCACGTATTCGAGCGCCTTATCTCAGTTTCGGGAGTGGGTCCCAAGTCGGCGTTTGCAATTTTGCGCCTAGCGTCATCAGATGATATTTGCATTGCCATTCAGCGCGGAGACGCCGATCTTCTTAAAAAGGTTTCCGGCGTCGGGAACAAAACCGCACAGCGCATTATCATTGAATTGAAGAATGTATTTGACCGTACACGCGAGGAGGTGGGGAGTGTCGGAATGGATTCCCAAGACCTTGTTGATGCATTGGTGCGCCTTGGCTATTCACGCGTCGCTGCGCGAGAAGCGCTCTCTCATGTTCCAGCAACTGTCGAAACACCGTCAGAGCGCATACGCCACGCCTTGAAATATATTCAATGATACGACTTACGCAGTTGGCACATTTCTTTGTTGCCGCCTCCGGTACTCGACACCGTACCACAGAGTACGCCTTACTCCGTTCCTCGGCGGCGCCTAGAACTGCACTCAACTGCGTAAGTCGTGTTAATGAATCAATTTTGTATTCAGTAGCGCACACCAACAATACGCCCCCGTAGTTTAATGGATAAGACGCAGGCCTCCGAAGCCTGAAATAGAGGTTCGATTCCTCTCGGGGGCAAAAAGGAAAATACGGGAAAAGGGGATGAGTGGTGCGCATGCAGATAGTGGAGGAATATGTGGATAACCTGTGGGCAGTTTGTGATTTCTGTTGATACAATAAATGACTCAAAAGTTATTTTTTTGAGAACGATAGAGAAAAAACACCGATTTTCCTTATATTTGTAAGCATTTTCAATAATATGCGTAAATTCCGCCCAATGCTCTTGACAGGGGGTTGGTTTTGTGATATTTTTACAAAGCTTTTTTGAAAATCACGAACCCGTGCTTGTTTTTTTGATTTACTCTCTCCTCAAAAATTCATGTATTCTTTCAAGTAATTGAACAAAAATACTCACCGCCCATCACTCGCTGGTGAATTTTTTTTTATGCCACGCAAGAGTACGCGCAGCTATTTTACAACAAAGCACGAAGTTGTCCCCCTTCCCCATCTTATCGAGGTACAGATGGATTCTTTTCGCTGGTTTCTTGATACGGGGTTGCGCGATCTCCTAGACTGGGTTTCACCCATTCGGGATTTTACCGGAAGAGATCTCGAGCTTTCATTCGTCGATTATTATTTTGACGAGTCGAAGTTCGACCAACAGACCAGCCTTGCAAAAAATCTTACTTATGAATCTGCCCTGTGGGTAAAGTCTCGTCTTGTCAATCGACGGACAAATGAGTCAAAAGATCAAGATATTTATCTTGGAGACTTTCCGATTATGACCGATCGGGGAACCTTCATTATTAACGGCGTCGAACGCGTTGTTGTTTCTCAGCTTATCCGGTCTGCGGGTGTGTTTTTTTCCTCAGAGCCCGCGAAGGGGTCGCAGCGGCGGCTATATGGGGCTAAGCTTATCCCGAATCAGGGCGCGTGGCTGGAGTTCGAGACCGATGAAAATGATATTATCTCTGTCAAGATTGATCGCAAGCGAAAGGTGCCAGTCACAACATTTTTGCGCGCGTTGGGATTGTTTGATACCGAGGAGATAGAAAAGCGATTTACAGACATTGATACGGATCCCGATCATCGCTACCTTGAAGCAACGCTTGCCAAGGATCAGACCGACGACGAAGTGGCCGCCCTTATCGAGGTGCACAAGCGCATTCGCCCAGGTGATCTTGCAACGCCGGATAATGCGCGACAGCTGATTCATGACATGTTTTATCGCTTCGATCGCTATGATTTGGGACGCGTTGGGCGCCACAAAATGAATCAGCGGTTTGGGCTTGATTTTTCCCCAAAGGAAAAAGAAGATCGGATTCTTAAAATCGACGACGTTGTTGCGATTGTCCGTGAAATCATTTCCTATAACATTTCTCAGGCCGATGCCGATGATATCGACCACTTGGGCAACCGACGCATTCGGGGCGTTGGTGAACTGATTCAGAACCGTTTTCGCGTCGGCCTTGACCGCATGCGCCGCATTATTCGCGATCGCATGAGTACGCTTGATGTTGGCAGTCTGTCGCCGACAAAATTGATCAACGCGCGGCCGGTCATTATTGCGGTGAAGGAATTCTTTATGTCTTCCCAACTCTCGCAGTTCATGGATCAGACCAATCCGCTGTCTGAACTTGAGCACAAGCGCCGCATCTCCGCACTGGGTCCCGGCGGTCTTTCTCGGGAGCGCGCAGGGTTTGAGGTGCGCGACGTGCATCCAACGCACTATGGGCGCATCTGTCCCATTGCAACGCCGGAAGGTCCTAACATCGGTTTGGTCGGACACCTCTCTTCACACGCCCGCCTCAATGAATTTGGATTTATTGAAACGCCGTTTCGAAAGGTTGTATTAGAGAAAGACGGGCGAAAACGAGCAACAAAAGATGTGGCCTATCTCGATGCATTTGCCGAAGAGAAACATATTACGACCTCGGCAACTGTGCCTCTTGACGAGAAGGGATATTTTACGACCGACAAGGTCGAGGCGCGAAAATACGGACAGCCAGCGCTGGCGTCAATTGATGAGGTTGAATATATGGATGTTGCGCCCAATCAGATCGTGAGCGTTTCAACATCTCTCATTCCGTTTTTGGAACACGATGATGCCGCCCGCGCGCTTATGGGATCGAATATGCAGCGCCAGGCGGTTCCGCTAATTCGTCCGCAAGCGCCGGTTGTGGGAACGGGTATCGAAGCGCGCGCGGCATATGACTCCGGGCGCATGCTTATTTCAAAACATCAGGGAACGGTCGTCGGTATTGAAGCGGACCAAATTACCATCCAGACCGCGGAGGGAGACGTTGTTGATTATCCGCTTGAAAAATTTTTGCGGTCAAACGCATCAACATGCATCAATCAAAAACCGCTTGTCGCAAAGGGCGACGTGGTCGCTGTTGGCGATTCGCTTGCCGACGGTCCTGCCATTGAAAAGAGCGAATTGGCGCTCGGGCAAAACGTGCTCGTTGCGTTTATGTCGTGGGAGCTTGGCAACTACGAAGATGCCATACTTATCTCCGAACGACTTGTCCACGACGACCGATTCACCTCCATTCATATTGAGAATTATCCCATTTCAGTCCGTGACACCAAACTGGGACCCGAGGTGATTACCCGCGACATACCAAATGTCAGCGAGGAAAAATTAAAGGATCTCGATGAAGACGGCATTGTGCGGATCGGCGCGGAGGTTTCTTCGGGCGATATTCTTGTTGGAAAGATTACGCCAAAAGGTGAGACCGAGCTTTCCCCGGAAGAAAAGCTTCTCAGGGCGATTTTTGGAGAAAAGGCAAAGGACATTCGCGACTCTTCACTCTATCTCGAACACGGCGAACACGGGAAGGTCATCGATATAAAGATTTTTTCTCGCGAGAACGGCGACAAGCTGCCGGCGGGAGTTCTTAAAACCGTTCAGGTGACGGTTGCTCATCTACGCAAGATTCAGGTTGGTGACAAGATGGCCGGACGCCATGGAAACAAAGGTGTTATTTCCCGCGTCGTTCCTATCGAGGATATGCCAGTGATGGAGGACGGTCGTTCTATAGACATTATTCTCTCGCCGCTTGGCGTTATCTCTCGTATGAACCTGGGGCAGATTCTCGAGACTCATCTTGGCATGGCGGCGCGTTCGCTGAATATAACTGTTGCCTCGCCGGCGCTTGACGGTATTCCCGAAAGCGTACTCAAAGAGCAACTCGCACGGGCCGGATGGACAACGGATGGCAAGCATCAATTGGTCGACGGCCGTACCGGCGAACAATTTAAAGAAAAGACCGTTGTCGGAGTCATGTACATGATGAAATTGATTCATATGGTGGAGGACAAGATTCATCAGCGATCCATCGGACCCTACTCTCTGATTACCCAGCAGCCGTTGGGCGGTAAAGCGCAGAGCGGCGGGCAGCGTTTTGGAGAGATGGAAGTCTGGGCGCTCGAGGCATATGGCGCGGCGCATACCTTGCAGGAAATTTTGACGATTAAGTCCGACGATGTCACCGGACGCTCAAAGGCGTACGAATCGATTATTAAAGGAGAGCCGATAAAGAAACTTAACGTCCCCGAGGCATTTAACGTTCTTGTGCGGGAGCTCAAAGGCCTCGGACTGGACGTTGAATTGAAGAAGTCCAAAGCGTCCGCTGAGCAGGACGACGAATAATCAAACCAACCTATGCCTCCACGCGAAGAACGAAAAGACGCAATTCAATCCCTCGATTTTGACGCAATCCGCCTCAAGATCGCAAGCCCCGATGACGTCAAGCGATGGTCATACGGCGAGGTTACGCGCCCCGAAACCATTAATTACCGAACCCAGCGTCCCGAGAAGGACGGGTTGTTTTCGGAGCGCATTTTTGGTCCGACAAAAGATTGGGAATGTTATTGCGGCAAGTACAAAAAGATTCGATACAAAGGAATTATCTGCGACAAGTGCGGCGTTGAGGTTACGCGATCGATTGTCCGCCGCGAACGCATGGGGCACATCGAGCTCGCCACACCCGTGTCGCACATTTGGTTTTATCGCAGCGTCCCCTCAAAGATCGGACTGATGCTCGATATGTCGGTTGCCGCGCTTCATAACGTCATCTATTTCGCGCAGTTTATTATTATGGATGTGAATGAGGAGTCTAAGAAGCAGACGATTGAGTCTGTGCGCGAAGAGTACAAGAGCACAAAGAAGAATTTTGAAAACGAGTGCAACATGAAGATGAACGCCGTGCGAGCAAAGGAATCAAAGGCGGCGGCAAAGGAAGAGAAAGCCGCACTGGAAGGGGAAATGAATGCAATCGCGCGCCAGCGGGACAAAGAGCTTACACGCCTTGAGGAGAACCTCCACGCCGTTGAAGAAGAACTCAAAAGCATCAAGCCAATGGCATTCCTTTCCGAGAGTAGATACCGTGAATTGTCCCTGCCTTACGGACACTTGTTCGAGGCCGGTATCGGTGCGGAGGCCATTCGAAAACTTTTGGAGCGACTTGATCTTGACGCGCTTGAGCAACAACTCAGCGAAGACGTTGAAAACGCCCAAGGACTGAAGAAGGAAAAGCTCGTACGTCGCGCAAAGCTTGTGAAGAGCTTTCGGGCAAACGGCATACGTCCGGAGTGGATGATTATGACCATGCTTCCCATCATCCCCCCGGATCTGCGCCCGATGGTTGCGCTTGACGGCGGACGGTTCGCAACATCCGACCTGAACGATCTGTATCGCCGCGTTATCAATCGCAACAATCGCCTCAAACAGCTTATTGAGCTGAAGGCGCCAGAAGTGATTGCGCGAAACGAAAAGCGCATGTTACAGGAAGCGGTTGATGCGCTGATTGATAATTCTGCGCGCCAAGGAAAAACGGTCATGGCGGCGACCGGACAGAAGCGCACCCTTAAGAGCCTTGCCGATATGCTGAAAGGGAAGCGGGGCCGCTTCCGCCAAAACCTTTTGGGGAAACGTATCGACTATTCGGGACGCAGTGTTATTGTTGTCGGCCCCTCGCTCAAACTTCATCAATGCGGACTTCCAAAATCAATGGCGCTCGACCTTTTTAAGCCATTTGTCATGAGTCGCTTGATTCAGGACGGGACCGTGTACAATGTTCGAAGCGCAAGCCGCTTTATCGAGAGTGGCCGCGACGAAGTGTGGGATATTTTGGAAGACATTGTCAAGGAAGCGTTCGTGCTTCTCAATCGTGCGCCAACACTCCACCGCCTTGGTATTCAGGCCTTTAAGCCCATTCTTATTGAGGGTAAGGCAATCCAGGTTCACCCTCTTGTGTGTCCTGCGTTCAACGCAGACTTTGACGGTGACCAGATGGCGGTACACGTTCCTCTCTCCGATGAGGCGCGGCGTGAAGCTGCCGACATCATGCTCTCTTCGCATAATCTTTTGAAGCCGGCAAGCGGACACCCGATCGCAGTTCCACAGCAAGACATTGTATGGGGCGCTTTCTATATGACCTATATCCAGGATGGCGAGGACTCTATTCCTCCTCAGGAACAGATGAAAAAGTTTTGCCATGAGAACGAGGCGGTATCGGCATACCTGATGAAATTAATCACACTTCAGGAGCCGATTCTCGTACGGTTTGGCGAGACAACACGCGAACGCATGAGCGATGCGGACAAAAAGGACACGCGTCGCACGACCACGGTCGGACGCATCTTGTTTAATAACATACTTTCGCCAGAGATGCCGTTTTACAACGCGCGCATTGATAAGAAAACCATGGGAGAACTCGTCGCAATATCGCTTGAGCGATGCGGTATTGAGCGGACGGCGGAGATGCTTGATAACATTAAGGAGGTGTGCGCAAAGTATCTGACTGAATCAGGGTTATCCTTCGGCATGGACGATATTCCCGTTCTTCCCCAAAAGAAAGAGCTTATCGCAGAGGCGGAGGCGCGCATCGACGAGGTTCAGAACCAGTATGACATGGGGCTTCTCACATTTCATGAGCGAAAAAACAAAGTCATTTCTCTGTGGACTGAAACGAGAGAAAAAATCGCGCGCCTTTCCAAGAATTCTCTTGACGTGCGCGGATCCGTTTACTCTATTATCGAATCCGGCGCTCGCGGAACGTGGGCACAGCTCAATCAGATCATCGGTATGAAGGGGCTCTTAACGAACCCATTGGGAGAGATCATCGAGCTCGCCGTGAAAAGCAGTTTTAAGGAGGGTCTTGGGGTGCTCGAATATTTTATTTCAACGCACGGTGCGCGAAAGGGGCTGGTTGATACTGCGTTGCGCACCTCAAATGCGGGGTATCTTACGCGTCGGTTGGTTGATGTCGCTCAAGATGTGGTCGTGAACGAGGCGGACTGCCAGGAGAAAGAAGGATATTGCGTCACTCGAGCCGAGTGTGAACAGAATGATGTCGACCTTACGGATCGTATTGTGGGCCGGTGCGCAGCGCAGGATATTAACGCCCTTGACGGCTCGTTGCTTGCGAAGCGGAATGAATTAATTACCAAGGAGCTTGCCAAGACAATAAAAGAATCGGGATGCACAGAGGTTGCGATTCGCTCCATCCTTACCTGCCGGACTGCGCGCGGCGTTTGCCAGAAATGTTACGGTCTCGATTTGGGAAAAAACAGCTTGGTGGTTGCAGGTACCGCGGTCGGTATCATTGCCGCCCAGAGTCTTGGAGAGCCCGGAACTCAGCTGACGATGCGCACGTTCCATACTGGAGGTGTTGCGGGAGCCGGAGATATTACGCAAGGACTGCCGCGCGTTGAAGAACTCTTTGAAGTGCGCACGCCAAAAAACAAAGCAATTGTCGCGGAGGTTTCTGGGCGCTCTTCAGTAAGCGACAAGCAAAAGAGTGTTGTGAGCCCCCTTGGCGAAGAGAGCGTGCAGACTGAACACGGCCAGAAGACGGTTTCGATTCATTACAAAGAAACAGAGGAGGAGGTGTATAAGTTTTCGAGCAAACGGAAAGCGGCCGAAAAGACAGCAACTGAAAAGAAAACAAAAAAGGAAAAGGTGCGCACTATTCTCGTGCAAGACGGGCAGTCCGTGCGCGAGGGAGCGGTGCTTTTTACGGTTGGCCAGACCGAGACGCGCGCGCGCCGCAGTGGCGTTGTAAAGGTTGGAAGCGCAAGCATCTCGATTGTCGGCGACAGCGAGGGGGTGCGCGAGTATGTCATTCCTCAGGGAGCCTATTTGACCATTGGCGACGGCGATCTCGTCACCGCGGGCGACCCATTGACCGAAGGAGATATTGACCTGCAATCCTATTTCCGATATAAGGGGAAGCTCGAGACGCAGAAATATATCATCAATGAGATTTATCGCATTTATACAAGTCAGGGACAAAAAGTGAACACCAAGCATATCGAAGTCATTGTTCGTCAGATATTTTCGCGCGTGATGGTTGCCGATGCAGGAGATACCGATCTGCTCGCGGGCGAGATTGTTGAGTTCTCAGAACTCCTGGAGCAGAATAAGAAAACAAAAGTCGATGGCGGGAAAGAAGCAAAAGCCGCCGAGCTGCTGATGGGAATCACAAAAGCATCGCTTTCTACGCGTAGCTGGCTTTCTGCGGCCTCCTTCCAAGAAACCGCGCGCATCCTGATCAACGCCGCCGTAACAGGGAAAGCCGACTATTTGGAAGGCTTAAAAGAAAATGTGATCATCGGCCGCCTCATTCCTGTCGGGACAGGATACCACACGAAAAAAAAGTAAGGATGCAGTGCGTTGCACAGTGTACAGTGCAAATTTCTGAAGCGCTATGCTATACTGTGGTAGTGTTTTTAGAGACTCCATAAATCTGAAATCTGAAATCAGTATGCCTCGTCATTCACGAAAGCGGACCCATCGATCGATGGAACGGCTTGCGTACCGTGCACCGCGCGTATTGTTTCATTCGCTTTCTCCCGAGGCGCGGCAAGGCATAGCGGTTGTATGTGTTCTGATGCTGGTGTTGCTTTCGGTGTTGAGTCTCCTTGACCTCGCGGGGACGGTTGGGCAGGCGCTTAACCGTGTTTTTGGTCTTCTCTTTGGAAACGCAAAGTATGGCGCCCCGCTCTTTATTCTTATCGGTGGAATTTTTTTTATTCGGCGCACATCCGTAACCGTGCACATTACACAAGCAATCGGTCTTGTTTTTTTTATTCTTTCACTGACAGCATTTTGGCACCTTCAGTACCCGCTCGAGGAATCATATGCGCGCGCGCGGGAGGGATCGGGAGGCGGTATGTTGGGATTTTTTTTGGCGTATTCGCTTCAGTCAATTCTGCAGTTTTGGGGCGCGTTGATTGTCCTGCTGTCCATATTTCTCATTTCTTTTTTTATCATTCTTAACACGTCGCTTGGCGATTATGTCGCTCGTGTCAAGGAGCTTGGCGCTCTTCTTGCCCGCAGTGCGGCATATGTGGCGTCTGTAACTCGCAAGAATCGTCTGGCTCCAGAGCAAACGTTCTACGAGAATGCGGAGGGTGAGGAAGAGCGCCATGAAAAAATTGAAGCGCCAACGTTTTCGCGAGGAACACTTCCCATATCAGAATCCGCGACCTCTCAAGAAGAATTGCCAGCATCCAAAGAGGAGATTGAAATCTTAAAAGCTCCAAAAAGAAAAACGCCCGTCCAGATCCCCTTGAGTTTGTTGAGCGAAAAGCAGGGGCCGCCCACGAGCGGAGACATCAAGTCAATAAAGCTGATTATTCAAAAAACGCTTGAGAATTTTGGCATTCCCGTTGAAATGGGTGAGGTAAACGTGGGACCAACCGTTACGCAATATACGCTCAAGCCAGCCGAAGGCATAAAGCTTTCGACCCTGACCGGACTTCACAATGATCTTGCTTTGGCGCTCGCCGCACACCCAATCCGTATCGAAGCGCCAATTCCGGGGAAGGCGCTTG
The DNA here is from genome assembly GCA_016206155.1 of Candidatus Uhrbacteria bacterium. Lineage (GTDB taxonomy): Bacteria > Patescibacteriota > Patescibacteriia > JACQRZ01 > JACQRZ01 > JACQSC01. The sequence goes on from JACQSC010000004.1 coordinate 257,061, forward strand.
TTGGCATTGAGGTGCCAAATGTGAAGGTCGCGCGTGTGACGTTGCGGGAACTCATGGAGTCCGAGCCATTTCGAAAGCGAAAAACGTCCCTCGAGCTGGTGCTTGGGAAGGATGTTTCCGGTACTCCTCGCCTTGCGTCGCTTCTGACAATGCCCCACCTGCTCATTGCGGGATCGACCGGGTCTGGCAAAACCGTATGCATTAATACGATTATCACCACGCTTCTGTTTCAGAATGGACCCGACATGCTTCGATTCATTCTTGTCGACCCAAAGCGCGTTGAGCTCCCATGCTATAACGATACGCCACACCTTCTTACCCCTGTTGTCACAGATATTAAAAAGACGCTCAACGCACTGCGGTGGTCTATTGGTGAAATGGAGCGGAGATTTGACGTTTTGGCAAAAGCGGGAAAGCGCGATCTTCGTTCGTATAATGAATGGAGTGAGGAAAAAATGCCCTATATCGTCATCGTCATTGACGAGTTGGCTGATATCATGGCAACGGTCGGCGCGGAAGCCGAGAATCTGATTATTCGCTTGGCACAAATGGCACGCGCCGTTGGCATTCATCTTATTCTGGCAACGCAGCGCCCTTCCGTTGATGTGATTACCGGACTCATTAAGGCAAACATTACGTCGAGGATTGCCTTTGCCGTTGCGTCACAGATGGATTCGCGCACTATTCTTGATACAGCTGGCGCGGAGCGTCTTGTGGGGCGAGGTGATATGCTTTTTGTCTCGGCAGATTTGAGTAGGCCTGTTCGTATCCAGGGAGCCTATTTGTCCGATGAGGAGATCGAACGGGTTGTTTCGTTTCTCAAGAGTCAGGGCGAGCCATCGTATACCGACGGTATTGTAGAAAAACAATCGTCCATGCAAGGTGGCGGGTTTACCTCAGATGACGAGGAAGATGACCTACTCCCCGAAGCGCGCCAGATCATTGTGCAGTCGGGCAAAGCCTCTGCCTCACTCTTGCAGCGCCGACTGCGCATTGGATACGCGCGCGCCGCTCGCATCCTTGATTTATTGGAAGCGGAGGGGTTTATCGGTCCGGGCGAGGGAGCAAAACCTCGCAGGATTCTCGGCGGGGGCGGGGGTGGCGATCAGGAGTTTGAGGATTCGATTGACGATGAAACAATCTATTGATACCATGTAAATAGTATGGATAGTTCCGCAGCACACACACCACCATCACTGGGCACCTTGTTTCGGCGCGCGCGCCGCTCATTCGGGTTGAGTATTGACGATATTTCTGAGGATATAAAAATTCGATCAGAGATACTTAACGCGATAGAGCATGGCGCATTCGAGCGAATCGACGAACCTGTCTATCGTACACTCATGGTAAAGACCTACGCCGAGTACCTTGGTATTTCGTGGGATACTATTGAAGATGTATACATTCGCGAATCAGTCTATATACCTGTGCTCCCTCACGCAAAAGGAGTGAACACAAAGCATATTCAAAGCGGCGACCTTATGGTCGTTCCGCGCCTTCTTAAACACGTTTTTCTGTCTGCCGCGATGATTGGAGTCTTTTTTTACTTCATGGTTCTTGCGGGGAGTGCGCTGCAGCGTCCCGCATTGACAGTCATCAATCCGCCTGAACGGTTTATGAGCCCCGCGAAAACAATCCGTATCGAAGGTTCTGTTTCTGCAGAGGCAACGCTCGCCATTAACGGACAAGAGGTAACCAAGACTAATGATGGCCATTTTTATCAGGATCTTACACTTTCGGACGGCCTGAACACCATTCGCATTTCCGCATCAAAAAAATACAGCAAGGAAACTGTAGTAACGCGTACGGTACTCTATCAAGCGCCGTCTGCCCCACTTAGTTTTAATGAGTATGATTATGGCAAAACAACCACACGATGATCCGCGCGCACAGGCCGTCACTGCGGCGCTCGAACAAATACGCGATCGCTTCGGCGAGGGATCAATTATGAAATTGGGAGAGGCAAAGACCATGAATGTTGACGTCGTGACAACCGGATGCCTTTCGCTTGATATTGCCCTTGGTGTTTGGGGCATGCCTCGTGGCAGAATTATTGAAATTTACGGACCGGAATCGTCTGGAAAGACGACGCTTGCGCAGCACGTTATCGCCGAGGTGCAGAAGCAAAAAGGGATCGCCGCATTTGTCGACGCTGAGCATGCGCTAGACCCTGATTATGCTCGCAAGCTTGGCATTAATATCAATGAGATGTTTATCTCGCAGCCCGATAATGGCGAGCAGGCGCTTGAGATTGTCGAGACGTTGGTGCGTTCAAACGCCGTTGACGTCATTGTGATTGATTCTGTTGCCGCATTGACGCCAAAAGCGGAAATAGAAGGGGATATGGGTGACTCTCATATGGGATTGCAGGCGCGCTTGATGAGCCAAGCGCTTCGCAAACTGACAGGCATTGTCAGCAAGACAAAAACCATTGTGATTTTTATCAATCAAACACGTCAGAAGATTGGCGTGTATTTCGGCAACCCCGAAACAACAACGGGTGGCACGGCGCTAAAGTTTTACTGCTCAGTACGTATCGAGATTCGCCGTGCGGCACAGATCAAGCAAGGAGAAAAAATTATCGGCAATCGCGTCAAGGTCAAGATTGTGAAAAACAAAGTTGCTCCACCGTTCCAAACCACCGAGTTTGATATCATGTACAATGAGGGTATCTCTATCCCCGGCGATCTTTTGGATACGGGGGTTGCATATAAGATAATTGTCAAAAGCGGCAACACGTATTCGTTTGGAGATGATAAACTCGGCGTTGGCCGCGAAAACGCGAAAACATATCTTGCAAGCCGCCCTGATTTGATGGCCGCTATCAGGCAGCAAACTCTTGCAGCTACAAAACCCGAAGCCGAGGCTGATAGTGTGCCGCACGACGATTTCATTCCACCTCTTCCCAGCGCCAGTGATGAAATAGAGCAAGAGATGGGGGTAGTATAAAATCCATGCGCGTTGTTGACAGAATTGGAAAATAAAATATACTTAAGTCTATAACTAATATATTAGATTAAATATGAAATCGAAAGGACTTTCTGCGTTAGGTATCGCATTGGCAGTCATTGCAGTCATCGCAATTATTTTTGGCGCTATAAGCTGGAGTAAATTTGGAATCGTGGTCGAAAACGAGCAATCGAAAGGACAAGTCTCGAAAGAGCAAGAGGTGACGGCAGTACAGGGACAGCAAGCGAATCAGGTCGCACAACAAGGAACCCAATATACATTGGAGTCCGGAATTTCATTCACCTATCCGATAGGGTATACTGCGGAAAAAAATGACGAAAATGACGGAGAGGTGATTCTTACGAAAAATGGAGAATGGTATATTCGGATCATACCTTTTACAATGGAGGGAAGTTATGAGTCACTCGATGAGCTTCTTAAAGCGAATCCTAATGTTAAAGATGGAAATTTCGCTCCTCCTGAAAAGAAAGGGGAATCATTAAATCCCGACTTGTTCTACATCGCCGGTATTGTTTGTTCCTCTGCTGGGGATCGAATAGATGGAATGGGTGGAAATGATGTTAGCATTTCTTGTGCGGATAAGCCAGTATCCAAAAAGACACTTAACATTAACGGGTATACGGTGTACGAATACTACGCCAAACGTATCGAAGAGGATTTTTCGAAGAAAACAGAAGATGCGACTGTTATCGGCCCAATTTATGTCTTCGATGTTACAAAGAATTTTACTGATGGATATGCACATGCCTTGGTCGTTACTCCAGATGGTGAGATCTTCGTTGCGAATAAGAACAATCCACAGTTCCAAGCCGATCTTTTGGCGATCGCACAATCAGTAGAATCAAAAAAGTAAGTACTTCCATATTTAATCTGCAAAGATAAACCAAAAAAAGCCCCATTGAACAGGGGCTTTTTTGGATGGCGCTGAGCCATCTGTGCGCGCAAATAAGGTTGGCGTTATTACGTGACGCGTTCGGCGTACTCGAGCGTGTCAGTGTTGACGCGGATAGTGTCGCCCTCTTTGACGAAGAGTGGTGCGTTGACGACAAGGCCGGTTTCCAGGGTGACCTGCTTTGTTGCATTGCCGGCCGTATCTCCCTTAATGCCCGGCGGCGCCGAGGTAACTTTAAAATCTATTTTTGGCGGAAAGCTGACGGCAATAGGCCGCTCATCAAAGTATAAAACATCTACCTGGGTTCCTTCTTTCAGAAGCTTTACGCGGTCACCGAGCAGTGTTTGCTCAATGACAAACTGTTCATAACTCTCCGCATCCATGAAGTATGAGCCGGTTTGATCGGTATACAAATAGTCGCACTTTTTTCGTTCTAGATCAGCTTCCTCCACTTTTTCACCCGCTTTAAAACTATATTCCAATACTTTGCCGTTGACGATGTTTTTCATTTTTGTCTGCATGACAGGCTTTCTCTGTTGCATGCGTACAAAGTTTGCGGTCTGCACCTGATACGGCTCACCATTAAAAAGAATCGTGAGGCCGACCTTTATGGAATTGAGCGATGGAAGAACGGACATACGAGACAGAATTAAGAATCAAGAATTAAGTATCAAGCAGTGCAAGAGGATCGTAATTCTTCATTCGTAATTCTTGATTCTACGTGGATAAAGATAAAATCAATGTAAGGAGACCAGCTCTTCGATTGAGCAGTTACTGTATGACGAACGGAAGCAACGCCATCACCCGTGCGCGCTTAATCGCGATACTCAGTTTTCGCTGGTGTTTGGCGCATACGCCGCTTCGGCGGCGAGGCGCGATCTTGCCATAAGAGGAAATAAAGCGGCGCAGGGTCGTGATATCCTTGTAATCAATTTCACTTTTTTGCTTGACGCAGAAATGGCACGATTTTTTCTTTTGAGGTATCGATGATTTTTGTGTTCTTGATTGGAACATAGCGCAGGTTGTTAGAATGGAATTTCTTCAATGGTGCGTTCGGCGTCATCATTCGCGCGTGGAGCGGGAACCGCCGATGTCGGGGTATCATTCTGGGCAAATGCGCCGCGCTGCCCCCCCGGTCCGCTATCGAGCATAATCATATTTTCTGCAATGACTTCGGTGCTATAGCGGCGGACACCGTCTTGTCCCACCCAGTCGCGCGTCTGAAGGCGTCCTTCGAAATAGGCTCGCCGCCCCTTGGAGAGGTACTGTCCGCAAATGTCCGCAAGCTTTCCCCATACAACGATATTGTGGAATTCCGCTTTTTCCTGCTTTTGTCCTTGTGTGTCGGTGTACACGCGGTTTGTGGCAACAGAAAAGCTTGACACAGACGTTCCGCCCGGCGTTGCGCGAACTTCTGGATCCTTTGTAAGCCGGCCGATAAGCATTACTTTGTTTAAATCCATACACGTAATTTATAATTTTCTATTTAAGATTTATGAATTTAAGATTTATGAAATTTGAAATCAGAAATTTAAATAATATCATCGGAAAGAAGTTCATTCAATTTCTTATCAAGATCTTCGTAGCTGACTTTTTTCGCCTTTTTCTTTCCGGTATCATCGGTTGTCGCCTGTTCGTCCGATTCGGTCTTTTCTTCGGGCGCTGGCTCAGGTGCGGTATCGTCAAGCGTGACAGGAGGGGCGCTTGGCATCACCGGCGCTTCTTCTGCAAGTGGCGCTCGACCAAGAAGCTCCTCGTCTTGCGTTTTGCGCGTTGGTCGACCATCTCGAGGGCGCATCTCTTCCTCGCGACGTTCAAATGGCGTTGGTGTGCCAACGGTTTTTCTCCGCACAATGCAATGTCGCAGCAGTTCGGTTGTCAGCGACATGGCTCGTTCGAGTTTTTTAATATGCTCTCCCGGGGCATCAAATTCGCACAGGAGATATGTTCCATATCCTTGGTGGTTGATCGGGTATGCCAGTTTTCGTCGTCCCGCATTGTGGACATAGTGGATGGAAGAGACATGCTTTTTGAGAAGATCTTCAAAGGTCTTCTTGAATGTTTCGAGTTCCGAATCAGGGATGCGACCATCAACGATCGCGAGCAGCTCGTAGTGATTTGTCATAGAAATAAAAAAAATAAGGCTGTGGAGTTCCTTTTCGCTTGCCTTGTGGGGACCCGAATCGAAGTGCTTTCGGGGCGAAAATGAGACAGAACCATGTTGTGTGCCAAGTATAGCACGGGGTAAAAAATATGCAAGAGTACCCCTAGATTCTCTTTTCTGGAAGAAGGGAGGCGACAAGTTCCCTGGTCAGCGCTCCGGTGAGGAACAAAACGATTATATATACAAGGGCGCCGGCCAGAACTTTGACCGCGCTTGGCCAGAGGGGGAACGCATAGAGAAAGATTCCCATGGCACCGCTTGCCATGAGCGCTTTTGCGCACAGTGCCAGCGATGGCATCACGCGTGTTTTTGCGTAGAAGACGCTAAACCCAAATAGGGCGATGAGCATCTCGGTTACGATCGTAATGAGTGCCGCCGCCCAATATGAATAGAGGGGAATAAAATAGAGATATGCCAAGAGACCGCCGAGGGCAACAGCTCCATACCCGACGAGCATCGTGCGTTGGGCATGAATGACATTGATCAGATTCCCAAAGAGCGATCCAAAGAAAACAGCGCCGACGGCAATCATGAGAAGTTTTAGTATCGCGCCTGATGCATAAAATGAAGGGCCGGTGATTGCGACCATAAGTTCTGTCCCAACAAACCACGTGCCAACAACGAGTGGGAACGCTGCAAGGGCCATAACATCAAAACTTTTCTGAAAATACCGAGCAAACGTCACGCGGTCGCCACTCGACCATGCTCGCGCAAAACTGGAAATGGTAAGGCCAATGAACATGAGCGGCAACGTCATCATCACCTCAAGAACCCGAAATGCGGCGCCATAAATGCCAACGTCACCCTGAGACTGCGACAACGACAAGACGATCGTGTCCGCCCTCATATAGACGACATTGCATACGATTGACAGCGCGATGGGCCATGTGCGCGAAGCGATGTCGCGCCACACATCCCAATCAAACGCAAGAGGGGGCAGATACCACGATCGATTACCGCAAAGAAGAATCACCCACTGAATGAGGTTGTTTAGGAGGATCATAACGAGAATGCCGACAAGGCCCAAATCAGACGCCGCGACAGCCGCAATTCCCCCGATGAGGAAAAACTTGCTTGCAATTTCTGCAATAACGGGAATGCGCATTTTAATTCCCGCTTGATAGGGGACGGTGGATATTTGAATGAGCGATGAGATGAAAAAAGAAGGAGCCATGACCAGCACGCCGAATTTTACCGCTTCGGGATAGGGGAGTATGAGTACGACGAGCGGCGCAAGAAGGTAGATGAAAACGCCGGATATGAGCCGGATGGTAAACAGGTTGCGGAAATTTTTCTGATGATCATATCCCGTCTCAGAGACCATTTGGATAGCAATGACCGTCAGGCCCATGTCTACCAGAATGCCAAAGAATTGCAAAAAGGCGGTGATGGTCGTATAGGCGCCAAATCCGTCAGTGTCCAGATACCGCGCCATGAGGCCAAAGGCAACGATGGCAAACAGCGTTCCGACGATTTTTGCGATAAGCTGAAGGAGCGCGTTATAGGCTATTGAGCGGGAAAGGGATATGATCATTTTCGATGTATGATTTCAGATTTCAAATTGGCTTGAGTAAAAACTGTACTCAATATATAACCATTGTCAAACGTTGCTCAATATGGTATAATAAATATATGAAACCTTTAACAGGATTATTTGTAAAAGGCGTAGTTGGTTTTTCCTTTGTTGGAGCTCTTATTCTTGCCCCAACTGTATCATATGCCGCGGACAAGAGCAATGAAGGAGGGGCGCTTCGTCTCATCCAAAGCGATTTTTCACTCTCCCTCAAACCGCTCGAACAGCATCGGTTCGGCGTTGGCTTTAAAAATACCGGCAGCACGACCTGGAAAAAGGGGCGCGATGCAATGACGCTGCGTGCAAAGGCAAAGAAGGAGAGCTACTTTTATCATGTATCATGGAAGAGCGGAACCATAGTTATGGACCTTCCTGGAGACGTAAAAAGCGGAGAGGTTGTTTATTTTTGGTTTACTCTTGAGGCGCCAAAAACAACGGGTTCGTATGTTGAAGAGCTGACGCTCTATCGTGACGGGCAAGCTCTTGCCGGAAGCGTTACGCGTATTCCCATCAGCGTGCAGGGGAGCGCCGAGTATAAGCCGCTTGCCGCGACCCCAACCGCGACGCTTGCGGCCCCAGCCCAACAGTCAGTTGTTCAGCTTACCGCGACCAAGCTCATTCAGAGCGCCCCGAGTCTTACCATGAAACAATACGAACGCACAACGTTTGGCATCGGATTCAAGAATACCAGCACGCGCCCATGGTCCTCTGCCGATGCGATCACCTTGCGCGCCAAGGCCGCGAAAGAAAGTTATTTTTATGATTCCTCATGGAAGAGCGGAACCGTTGTGATGGATCTTCCGCGGGAGGTACAACCCGGTGAGGTTGTCTATTTTTGGTTTACGCTGTTTGCGCCCATTTATCCGCGCACCTACGAGGAAAAACTTTTCCTCTATGCGGGGGAGACAAAGATTGTTGGAAGTGACGTTGCCATTCCCATCGTCGTAGTTCCCGCCTCCTCCTCGGCGCTGACCACGGCCACGCCTGAGGACACATCGCGCCCGAGCACAACGCTTATTGAGACAGCGGCTCCTCAGGCGCGGTCCGGTATCATCGACGACAAAACAGAGGTCGAACCATTTATCCGTGTTGGCCTCTATCACACAACCGAACCAATTCGAATAACCGCGCAGAAGGAGTATGATGTTCGCGACGAGGATGGAACAGCGCTTGCCCATGAACAAGCGGGAGCCGTGACAACGATAACATTCGATTTTGCGACAAAGGCATATACAATAACAACGCCCTCCACAAGCGTGATGACATCGAAGTATGTGCGCCTGCGCGGATCCACCCTGCCCTATCGTCTGGTGACGCGGCAAGACGGGTCTATTGTCGTAGAACCCGTAGCGGATCAAGATACCATTTTTGAAATTCTTTCATACTCAAACCGCCCGACATGGTCGAGCACACTGAACGATAATACATTTCGCGGTGAGCTCGAGGTGAGGTACGCGCCCCTCACTGACCGTCTATGGGTTGTCAATGAGCTCTTGTTTGAGCAGTATTTGAAGGGCATTGCCGAGACGTCAAATAGTTCACCGTACGAGTATCAGAAAGCATTGATTATCGCAGCGCGCACTTACGCGAAATATCATATTGATCGCAACACTAAGCACGCATCAGAGGGATTTACAGTCAAGCCGACCGAGGCCGATCAGGTGTATCGCGGCTATGGCGCGGAAAAGAGGCTATCCAATATTTCACGCGCGATTGACGAAACGCGCGGCGTGATTGTGTACTATGGGGATACGCTTGCCATCACGCCGTATTCTTCTAATACGGACGGACGCACGCGAAGCTGGGAAGAGGTGTGGGGCGGTTCACCAAAACCATGGCTTGTAAGCGTTCCTGATCCGTGTTGTACCGGCATGGCTATGCGCTATTCGAACAACAGCTATAGTCATGGTGTTGGTATGTCTGCGCGCGGAGCGCTTGCCATGGCGCTTGACAATAAAGGATTTGAGGAAATTTTAAAATACTACTATACTGGTATTGAACTCCATAAAAAATACTAAACCCTAAACCCTAAACCCTAAACCCTAAACCCTATCCTATGACCATTGACGAAATACTTAATCTCGCGATTAAAAAAAATTCTTCTGATATCCACCTAGCGATTCATAAACGTCCGGTATTTCGTATGGACGGGCAGCTGGTTGAGCAGGAGGAATTCGCGGTTTTTGAAGACGTAGAATTAAAAAACACCATTCTCGAGCCGCTTTCTGATTATCAGAAGAAGGAACTTGAAGCAGAGCGTGAACTCGCGTTCGTGTACTCGCTGCCCGACCATCACCGGTTTCGCGTAAACGTGTTTTGGGATCAGGGACGCCTCGCATTGGCCGCGCGCGCCATTCCCTCAACGGTTCCAACCATGGAACAGGTGGGTCTGCCAAAAGTTGCCTATGATTTTCTCAATCTCGACAAGGGTCTCATTATCCTCACCGGCCAAACAGGAAACGGCAAGTCAACGAGCCTTGCCGCGATGATTGATCATGTTAACAAGACACGCGCTGCTCACATCATCACCTTTGAAGATCCGATTGAATTTGTCTTCAAGTCAGAAAGCTCCATTGTGCGACAGCGCGAATACGGAGCGGATTTTACAAGCTTTGAGAAAAGTTTGAAGTTCGTGGTGCGTCATGACCCCAACGTTATTATGGTAGGCGAGATGCGCGATCCGGAGACTATTGCAACAACCATCACGCTTGCAGAAACAGGGCACCTGGTGCTCACCACCCTCCATACCTTTGACGCCGCGCAAACCATCTATCGCATCATCGATTATTTCCCGTCAGATCAGCAGGATCAGATTCGACTGCAGCTTGCGCTCACACTGCGCGGCATCATCTCTCAATTGCTCCTGCCAAAAGTCGGCGGCGGGCGTATTCCGGCGCGCGAGATTTTGGTCAACACGCCGGCAATCGCGAACCTTATTCGTGAAAACAAAATCGAACACATTCCATCCATACTCCAGACCGGACAGGATCATGGCATGACGACCATGGATCAGGCGCTACAAGACCTTCTCGGTAAGAAGTTGATTACCGATGACACAGCTCGGGCACACATGACAAGGACGTAAGTCAGCCACTATCCCTTCACAAAATAATCACGGCACGGTACACTTGCCGTATATTTTAGCGCCCGTCGTTCAATGGATAGGACGCGTGACTTCGAATCACGCGATGGGGGTTCGATTCCCTCCGGGCGCAAGAGAGCGAAGCGAACGGGAGCGCGCGGAAGCAACAGCCAGTGGCTGTTGCGTGGGATGAGAACGGGTGGTGAGTGCGCGCAACCACCCAGGACAGCGAGCCTGCCTGCGGTAGGCAGGTCGGATGCGAAGCGGCGATTCTCTCCGGGAGTTTAATGGCGCGCCACGTTTTCTTGGCACTGACGAGAAGGGGCGGGAAGTGCTTACGTTTATCAAGGGCGAAGTGCCGCACAGAGAAATAGATTGGACTGACGATCAGCTCATTGTTGTTGTTCAGATGCTTAAACGTTTTCACGATGCAACAGCGGGAAGCACACTTGCCGGCAATCATGAAGTTGTTTGCCATAATGACGCGGCTCCATGGAACATCGTACTGGACGATACTACGCCGGTTGCATTCATAGATTTTGACGGTGCGAGTCCGGGCAATCGCGCTGATGATCTGGCATATTTTCTGTGGACATTCCTTCGGCTGGGTAGTGACATTCCAGCCGACCAGCAAGCGCGAAAGATACGAACGCTCTGTGAAGAGTATGGATTTGCCGATGGGCAGGCATTATTTGAAGCGCTTATTAAACAGCAGAAAAAGATTTTAGCAAAAAGAGAACTATTGGCACAAGAAGCTCCTGACGAAGAGTCGCGTGAGTTTTCCAGGACACGAGCCACAAACATCCGTTCGGAAATTGAGTGGGTTCAATCACACAAGACATTGTTTGAAAATCTGTTTCATGGCCAAGGCACCCACCTGCCGGAAAGGCCCATTCGTCCTTGACAGAAAATAATACTATTTGTATACTGTATATATAGTTTAGTAATACCCCGCTATGATGTATCCAAGAACTATTTATTCCCGTATCAAGGCGCATCTCGGCACGAAGTCAGTTGTTGTCCTCACGGGAATGAGAAGGACCGGAAAGACGACTATTCTGAAACATATTCTGTCCGAGATACGTTCGGATAATAAGGCATACTTTGATCTGGAAAAAATAAGCGACCGCGAATTTTTTGATCGCAAAAATTATGATTCCATACTGCTTGACCTCGCGCAACGAGGACTTGAGCCGAAAAAAAAGCTCTATCTTTGCATTGACGAAATACAGTTCCTGCCGAATATCACGAGTGTCATTAAATATCTCTATGATCACCATCGTATAAAATTTTTCGCTACCGGATCGAGCTCGTATTATTTGAAGAATCTGTTTACCCAATCGCTTGCCGGACGAAAAATTGTCTTTGAGCTTTTCCCGCTTGATTTTTGCGAGTTTCTCACCTTCAAGGATGTTCCCCATAGAGAAGGTTCGTTTCTTAAAAATGCCTTCTCGCGAGCAGAGTATGAACGCCTTCGATTTTATTATGAGGAATTTATTGAGTTTGGCGGATTTCCGGAAGTTGTGTTGACAAAAAGCAAAGTTCTTAAAAAAGAGATGCTGAATGATATTATCAGCTCCTATATCAATATTGACATACAGTCGTTGGCCGATTTTCGGAAAGGCAAGGATATATACAATCTTATCAAAATGCTTGCATCTCGCTGTGCAACGCGGCTTGATTACAGCAAGCTTGCCAGTATGAGCGGTTTATCGCGCCCCACAGTTGAATCGTACGTAGATTTTTTTGAGAAGACCTACCTTATTACCCGCGTCCCGGTCTTTACTCGCAATACAGACAGGGAAATCGTCAAGGCACGTAAGATCTTTTTTTGTGATAATGGTCTTATGGGTATTCTTGCACAAAACAGCAGTGGAGTACTATTTGAAAATGCGCTTTTCAATCAGTTGCGCCACAAAGGCGAAGTGCGCTATTATGCGCTCAAGGATGGAAGCGAGATCGATTTTATTCTTGATGGAACAATGGCTCTCGAGGCGAAGGAGTCGCCAACAGGCGTTGACCTGAATACGCTTGCACGGTTGAGCAGAATCGCGAAATTAAAAAAAATCCATCTTGTTGGCCGTTACGAAGTACCGCGATTTAACGATTATATCTGGGGCGGAGCTATTCGATAGGTGTATGCGAAGAATCAAACGAGAAATAGTGTCAGCGCTGATTTTTTCACAAGAAGGTAAACTCTTTCAAGGGAAAAAAGACCCGGCGAAAGGTGGCGTCTATAGTGATGCGTGGCATCTTCCGGGCGGAGGCATTGAAGAAGGGGAGGACACTATAACTGCGCTCAAGCGAGAGATACTGGAGGAAACAGGAATTGATATTTCCCCATACCCCATTGAATTGATCGACGATGTCGGACGGGGCGAATCGGAAAAGACACTTGAAGATGGCGAGCAGGTGATATGCGAGATGGTATTTAATGTTTACGGGGTGACAATCTACGACAAGAAAGCAGATGAGATCGTCGTGAATTTGGACGGTGATCTGATCGAATACGCGTGGCGCAGCATTTCAGAATTGAAAAATATTGTGCTCACGCCACCGTCAAAAGAGCTATTTACTCGTCTTGGATATATATGATTGATCTTAAAGGAAAAGTCATTGTTATTACCGGCGCAAGCAGGGGGTTGGGTCGCGCACTTGCGAGAGTCCTTGCGCAAGAGGGTGCGCAATTAGTGCTTGCGAATCGTAATGTCGAAGAGTTGAATGAGGTTGCGCAAGAGACTGGCGGCATTGCGGTTGTTGCTGACGTTTCCGACGAAGCACAGGTACAGGGCCTTGCTCGTACCACAATAGAAAAATATGGACGCATCGATATCTGGATAAACAACGCCGGTATCTGGATGCCGCATGTGCCGATTGAGGAACTGAACTGGAAGCGTGTTCACGAGATTTTTGAAGTCAATGTTTTCGGTTTGATGTATGGGTCGAAGGAAGCGCTGGTACAGATGAAAAAACAACAATCGGGAACAATCATTAATATTATTTCTGTCCGTGGTGTTGACCCCCTTCCAAACGAAGCGGGGTATACGGCAAGTAAGTTCGCGGCAACAGGGTTTACGAAATGTTTGCGCCTCGAAGCCGAACCATTCGGTGTTCGTGTCTTTGGCATTTACCCCGGCGGCATGAAAACCCATCTCTTTGATGAAGCGCCGCGCGCAGAATACAACGAATTCATGGACCCTGCCGATGTCGCGCAAAAGATAATCAGCCACATCAAAGATGAGCATGCCGATCCCGATCTCATTCTCAAACGCCCAAACACATAGCTATCTATGCCATCAGAAACGCGCGCATGCCAGAACCGTAATCATCAGTGCACGAACGCGTTCAAAGTGTTGAGCGTGGATCTTGATTTTTATCGAGCGCATCATCTGCCGATCCACAGACTATGCCCTAATTGCCGCCATTATGAACGTCTCGCAAAACGAGAACCGGTTCAGCTCTGGAGCCGAACCTGCATGTGCGCAGGCGCGCCTTCTCATGCGCATGGCACGTTGCCTTGTACCGTATCATTTCAAACGTCGTACGCACTCTATCGACCGGAGATTATCTATTGCGAAGCGTGCTATCAGCAGGAGGTTGTGTAAGTATTTGACAATGTCGCACGGCGGCGTATACTATGGAGTGTTATTAATAATTAACAACAAAACATATGGCACGTACCGTATTTACCACAACCATCTCGCTTCCTAAAACAATGGCCGCAACATTGAAGCAAATGGAGCGGGAAGAGGGACGTACAACCAGCGGGCTTATACAAGAAGCGCTTCGGCATTATGAGCGCTTTCATCGTTTCGAGAGTGGTCGGCGACACATAAGCTGGAACATCCTTAAAAAAGATCTTGCACGCATTTCAAAGGCTGGGCGACAAAATGTCAACCTCGCGGATGCTATTGCACGAGATCGACTCTCTCATTAGGGTAGCAGTATGATGATATCACATCTGTACATCCTTGACGCATCCGTTATTGTTAAGTTATTCAATAAGGAATGTGAAGAATCGACAGAGGAAGCCGAAGATATTCTCGATGCCGCGCACCGCGGCATTCATCTTTTGGCGACATGCGATCTCGCCGTACATGAAGTATTCAATGTTCTGATCCGTTCGAAGGGGGTGAGAGGGCGCGATCTTGAACTTGCTGTTGAGCGATTTTTTGCTCTTCCTTGCCAGCTTCTTCAAACAGACGCGTCGTGCGCGGCGCTCGCGGCGATGATTGCCACGGAATCAGGCATCACATTTTACGACGCCGTGTATTTGGCTCAGACGCAGAGGCGCAACGCGCCGCTTATCACTGCGAATCCCAAGCATCAACGATCGTCGCGGGGGATAGAGGTTATCTCACTCGATCAGTGGTTTTCATTCAAGCAAAAAACAGCATAGCGAGGAGATGACGCTATGAACAGTGAACAAAGAATCTGCCAGAACTGTAAACAATCCTTCATTATAGAATCGGAGGACTTTATGTTTTACGAAAAGATGAAAGTCCCGCCGCCGACGTGGTGTCCCGAGTGCACGAATGTAAGTTTTTCATTGAATCTTCAAAATTGCATGGACTGTTTTGGGTGCGTGAATTTGAAGAATAAACAGCACTGTATTTTTAATGAGCAGTATACGAAAGAAGAATACGAACAAAAGATGAAGGAATTTGATTTCGGCTCCTACTCGTTTGTTCAAGAGATGAAAAAGAAGGTTTCTGAACTTTCATTGAAGTATCCACGACGATATGTTGAGGGGCTGAATAATGAACAGGTGGTCGGTGACTACATTTTTAATTCAAAGAATGTAGCACAGTGCACCGAAGTGACCGATTGCGAGAACTGCAAACCACCCATTGAAATATCAAAAGTGTTACCTATGTATGCGTCTTGTACATGATTTTGACAAACGCACAATGCTTTGTTAGTATAGAGCAATATGGAACAGAGATTGCTCAATTACGTTGTTATATTGGAGTCCGATATTCGAACGGGGAGCGATGAGCCCTGCTATAGTATTTATTGCCCCTCGTTGGGACTCTCTGATAGCGGTGATACTATTGAGGATGCGCTTGAAAATATGAAAGACCTTATTGTATTTCACCTCGATTCTCTTCGCAAAGAGCAGGAACCGATCCCTACGGCGGGTATTGCTCAACCCCTTATTGCAACAGTGCAAGTCGCCTATCCGAGTTAATGGTATGCCGAAACTCGCAGAGGTTATGCCAAAGGACCTTTTGAAAGCTCTTCTTAAGGGTGGTTTTGTCATTACAAATCAATCCGGAAGTCATGTGCGTCTCCATCATTTTGATGGACGAAAGACGACCCTTGCGGTTCACGCAAAACCGCTTCCGAAAGGAACGCTCGCGTCGATTCTCCGTCACACCCAGATTTCCAGAGAAGAACTTGAACATTTATTATGAAGTCAGCAGAAGATAGTATCTGCCAGAACTGTAAACAATCCTTCATTATAGAACCGGAGGATTTTGCGTTTTATGAAAAGATGAACGTCCCGCCGCCGACGTGGTGCCCCGAGTGCAGGCTCATTCGGCGACTGGCGTTTGATAATCTGCGAACCATCTATAGCGGCGGGAGGTGCGTAAAATGCGAAAAGGGGATTATTACATCTTTGCCGCCAAACACTGAGCGGACCGTCTATTGCAACACTTGCTGGTGGGGTGATTCGTGGGATGGTTTTGAGTATGGTCGGGATGTTGATTTTGATAAACCATTTCTCCAGCAAGTGAAAGAGCTCATGGCTGTTGTTCCGCAGATGGCGCGCGCAAACGACGAGCCGACACTGGTAAACTCTGACTACACCATGAACGTTGGACATCTCAAAAATTGCTATCTCGTATTTCATGCTGATTTTGATGAGGATTGCGCTTATTGCGACACCATAGATGGTGTGAAGGATTCTCTTGATTGCAGCCGATTGAGCGGATGCGAATTATGCTATGAGTGTGTCAATCTGAAAACCTGCTACAAGGCGGTTACTTGCGTGGATTGTGAGAACTCAAATGACATTATGTTCTGCCGTGATTGCATCGGGTGTACGAATTGCTTTGGTTGTGTTGGGTTGCGCAATAAAGAGTATTGTTATTTCAATGAACAGCTTACCCGCGAAGAGTACGAGAAGCGGATGGCGGAATTTCGTCACGGATCATATACGGCAATGGAAGAGATGAGAGGACGAGCCCGGGAATTTTGGGAAACCATGCCGCGCCGGTATATGCACGGGAAAAACAATGAAGACGTTTCTGGCGACTATATTGATCGCTCAAAAAATACACACCATTCATTTCAAGTTTCGCAATGCGAGGACAGCAAGTTCATTGCCATTGTCGGTATCCAACCGACAAAGGATTCCTATGATTACTATTCTTGGGGAAGCGGCGTTTCGCGTATCTATGAATGCGCCGCGGTTGGCGAAAATGCCGACAGGGTGAAATTTACATTTATGTCATGGCCGTCGTGCAGTGAGGTTGAGTATTCGATGTATGCAGTGAGCTCATCAAACTGTTTTGGGTGTGTTGGGATACGGAACAAGAACTATTGCATTCTCAACAAGCAATATACGAAAGAAGAATATGAGATGCTGGTGCAAAAAATAAAACACCACATGAACGATATGCCCTATATTGATGCGGTTGGCCGCGAATATCGGTATGGAGAATTTTTTCCGACAGAACTGTCGGCATTTGCCTATAACGAGAGCCGGGTACAAGAATATTTTCCGCTCACAAAAGAAGAAGCGCTTGAAAAGGGGTATGCGTGGCGCGATAGAGTAGGGGGAACTGTTTTACCAACCATTCATTGCACTGGTTTGCCTGATGACATTCACGATGTTCCCGATACGATAACCAAGGAGATCATTGAATGTACGCATATCGAGCAGTGCAACCATGAATGCAAGCTGGTATTCAAGGTCATAGCGCAAGAGCTCGCGTTTTACAAAAAAATGAACATCCCTCTCCCGCGCCTTTGTTTTAATTGCCGCTACGCAGAACGTATCAAGCTTCGCAACCCCATGAAACTCTGGTTGGGCCAGTGCCAATGCGGGGGAGAAAAGTCGCAGAGCGGTGTCTATAAAAATACTGCACAACACACTCACGGCGCGTCACCATGCGCTGTGACATTTCAGACATCATATGCCCCGGACAGGCCGGACATTGTCTACTGCGCCGAGTGCTATCAGCAGGAGGTTCTTTGACTCTATTTTGATATTTTGACATGAAGGCTCATTCATGATAGCGTTTAGGTAGTATGAGGCTATCAATAAACAAATATATTGTCTCTGATTCCGACATTTGTCATGGAAAACCAACGTTTAAAGGAACGCGGGTTATGGTGTGGCAGATTCTTTCCATGCTCTCCCACGGCGAATCAACACAGAATATTCTTGAGGAGCATCCATCCTTGACAACACGACATATTCAGGCAGCGCTTGATTATGCTTCATCCCTTACCCAAGAACATTATGTCATCGTCAACACGCAAGCCCCGGCTTTTGCTGGACGAGAACGTACGGTTTGACCTCTATCGGTATGTGCAGAACGAGGGATATGATGTTGTCCGGTCCGCAATTTCGACAAGCGATCACCTTCTCGCCAAAAGAACAATAAAGGAGCGCAGAATTCTTGTTACGAACGATCAAGACTTTTTATGGTATCCGCGCCATACTATTTTTTCTGTTATTATTTTGCGGATACCACAATATGACGGAAGCGCTCTTCTTTCTTCATTCTCGAAACTCATGGCGGAGGAAAAGAAATTTCAGGGTTTTGCCTTTATTCTTTATCCCGGTTCGTGGGATAAGGAGAAGTTAGCGTAATACGATTGAGCGTGTTATATGTCACCAGAGACTCTGACCTGCCAAAACTGCAAATCCCCCTTCACTATCGAGCCGGAGGACTTTGCATTTTATAAAAAAATAAAAGTCCCAGCCCCGACGTTTTGTCCGGTTTGCCGTCTGCAGAGGAGGCATACATGGCGCAATATGCGTTCACTCTATCGGCGGCCGTGTGATCTGTGTAAACAAGACAAGATTGGTATGTATGCACCGGACAAGCCGCACATAGCATTCTGTCCGCGCTGTTGGTGGTCTGATGGATGGGACGGCTTTGACTATGGTTGCGCGTTTGATTTTTCGCGAAGTTTTTTTGTGCAGTTTGCCGAGCTCTTAAGGCGCGTGCCCCTTATCGCTCGCTCCGTGTATGAAGATACGCTCGTCAACTCGGAGTATACAAACATGGCGCATTCACTGAAGGACTGCTATCTTGTGTTTTTGAGTGTGACGTGCGAGCGAAGCGCGTATTGCCAATCAATTGATGGCGGGAAGGACTGCCTCGATGTTTCGTGGTCCAACGATGTCCAGCTTTGCTATGAAGGAATCAATCTCCATAATTGTTATAAGGTGTTTTACTCAAAAGATTGCCTGTCCTGCTCGCATTCCTATTTTCTGAATGATTGCGTTAACTGCAGCAACTGTTTTGGGTGCGCGGGATTGCGCAACAAACAGTATCATATTTTTAACGAACCGTATTCACCGGAACAGTACGCAGATAAATTAAAGGAGATTGGGTTTCAATCAGAGAAATACAGTTCGGTTAAAGAATTCAAGCAGAGAGCCAAAGATTTGTGGTCGTGCTATCCGGTAAAGTATGTTCATGGGTCGAACAATCAAGATGCTTCGGGCGACTACATCTATAACGCAAAAAATACCAAACATTCTTTTTTCGTAAACGCTATCGAGGACTCAAAATTCTGCTCCCTGTTGATGTTTGGCAAACCGGTACGAGAATCCTACGACTGGACACAGTACGGTGATAATGGAGAACTGATGTACGAGGTGGCGCAGTCCGGCGGCGGAGTCTACAATAATCATTTTGGCTGGATGATCTTGCGCGGATGCCGCGATGTTGAGTACTGCGCCCTCATGAATAATTGTTCGGATTGTTTTGGATGTGTGGGGCTGAAGAATAAAAAGTTTTGCATTTTTAACACACAATACACAGAGGATGAGTATCGAATAATGCGCAAACGCATCATTGTGCAGATGGCAGAGATGCCCTACATTGATGCGAAGGGGAGGATGTATCGGTATGGTGAATTCTTTCCACCAGAGTTGTCGCCTTTTGCATACAACGAGTCCGCTGCGCAAGAGGAATTTCCGCTCACTGAAAAAGAAGCAGGAGACCGAGGATTTTTGTGGAGAGACGAGAAACAAGACGTATCATATACGATAACAAAACAGGCGCGTGATCTCCCTGACGCGTCGCACGAAAATGGTGATTTTACAAAAGATATTATTGGATGCGAGTCGTGCGGCAAAGGGTACCGCTTTGTAAAGATGGAGCTTGCTTTTTATCGCGATCATCACATTCCCTTGCCGCGAACATGTTCGAACTGCCGGTATCAAGAACGATTAGAGTGGCGCGGCCGTACGCTCCTGACAGAGCGCCAGTGCCAGTGCGGGGGAGCAAAGTCGCAGAACGGCATGTACAAAAATACGGCGCAACATGCACATGGAGGCGCGCCTTGTCCAATGACATTTCAAACTGCATACGCCAAGCCTGAAGGCAGGGCAAGCACCCTGCGACCCGAGATTGTCTACTGCGCCGAGTGCTATCAGGGTGAGGTCATTTGACAAGGGGTATTTGTGTGCTACGGTAAAAGTATAAAAAAGTATCTCTATGTCAAACGATTTGATAAAAAATGCGGACATTCAGCACATTGCTGATCAGGGAGCGAAAATCTACGGAGGAATTAAAGATCAATACGACCCCAAAGAAAGAGGAAAGTTTCTCGCTATTGATATAGAAAGCAGAGACGTGTATCTCGGTGAGACAAGCGCCGAAGCTCTTGAACGGGCGCTCGAACAGCACCCACACAAGATTTTTTATGTTGTCAAAATCGGGTATGATGTTGCCGAGACAGTTGCGCATTCATTTTCGAAGACACGACAATGATTACGGGATCTTTTGTTGACAATACGCCGTTTGTTCGTATTGCGATAGGATGGGGGCGTTCAGTGCAGACGCCCCTTGTTGTTTTAGATACTGGTTTAACTGGTGACCTTCAGGTTACCCCAAAGATAGCGCGCGAGCTTGACCTTGAGGTTATTGGCGCCACAGAAGCACGGATTGCAAGCGGTGATGTTGTTCGTGTTCCTGTTGCTATCGCACTTGCCGCCATGGAGGGCATGACGCAAACGATTCAGGTCATCATCTCCGAAAGCATTCCATTGGTTGGGATTGGCTTTCTTTCAAAATTTGAATACAAAGCGATTCTTGACTGTAAGGATAAAACAGTTGTTTTGGAACGAAAAAAATAGTATGCCGTCCGAGATTCGCACGTGCCAAAACTGCAAACAGTCCTTCGTTGTCTAGCCGGAGGATTTTGCATTTTATGAAAAAATGAACGTTCCTCCGCCGACGTGGTGTTCCGAGTGTCGTCACAAGTCTCGATTTGCCATGTGCACGCCATACAAGCTTTGGTCTCGGCAGTGCATGTGTGATCGTGCGGAGCACGATCACCGCGCCATAGTCGCGCCAGAGCTTGGGCGGCGGCCGACGGAGGCGGGTCAATGTTCCACCACTTTTCAGACCGCATACGCCCCGCCTGAAGGCCGGGCAAGCACCCTCCGACCCGAAATCATTTACTGCGAGGAGTGCTATCAGAAGGAGATTGTTTAGCGGCATTGACAGGTGTATTACATAGTACTATAATTGTAATACATACTATTTACTCTCGTGTATGCGTAAAGTTATAGCAATTTCTCTGCCGGAAGCGACCGCTCGCCAGGTAGACCGTATCGTCGTGAAGGAGGGATATACAAGCACAAGCGAATTATTTCGCGATCTTCTGCGTGGACGGGGAGCGTATACGGATACACGGGGACGCGAAAAAATGTGCGTTATGCCATTTCGCGCAGATGCGTTCATTCGAGCAGTGAAGCGACATGCGCAGAAAGGAGCGCCAAAAACACTTTCTCACAACCACGATCGTTATCTCTATGGAAAATGAATTCCTTGCCGACGCTGATTTTTTGATTGCATTGTATAGTAAAAATGACACGAATCATGCGAAGGCGCTGAAGTTGCTCGAACGCGTTGCTGATTTTTTTCGCCCGCGAATTGTTATATCCATGCTTGTCTACGGCGAGGTTGTGACAATTCTTTCACAACGTGTTGCGCAAAAAACCGCGCACCATTTCATGGATGACAGTGAGCAACAGGGAATCACGGTGATGGCTATTACTCAAGAGATATTTCGCTTTGCGCAGGATATTTTTCGCAGGCAGCGATCAAAAAATGTCAGCTTTGTTGATGCGACGAATATCGCACTCATGCAGAATAAATCCTTCATGGGTCTCTTGAGCTTTGATCGCGATTATCTTAAAAATGGCATTCGCCTTTTCAATCCTTGATTTTTTTCTTTTGTTCGATATACTGCATCCATCATTTACGCGCCCATAGCTCAGTTGGTAGAGCTGCTCGCTCTTAACGAGAAGGTCGCAGGTTCGAGTCCTGCTGGGCGCAAAAGTAAACATTCAGCAAAAACGGCCTCTTGCCGTTTTTGTTTTTCACTGTGAGTGATACAATGAGAGGACTATGGCTGTCTTGCACAATCAACGAATAGCGCGATTGCTCAACGAAATGTCAGAATATCTTGAGGTGCAGGATGTGCCGTTCAAGCCCTCTGCCTATGCTCGTGCAGCGGGTATCATTGCGGGAATGACCGACGAGGTGACTGACATCTATGACCAGAATGGCAAAAAGGGATTGGATGGTATTCCTGGTGTCGGGAAGGGAATTGCGGAAAAGATCGAGGAATACATCACGACCGGATCGATAAAAGAGCTCGAGCAAATGAAGAAAAAGTTTCCGGTCAATGTGAGCGAGCTATCGGCTGTTCAGGGAGTGGGACCGAAGAAAATTGCGGCGCTGTATAAAAAATTGAATATAAAAAATTGTGCTGACCTTGAGCGCGCAGTGCGAGCGCACAAGGTTGCTGGGCTTGCACATTTTGGAAAAAAATCAGAGGAGCAAATCCTCAAAGGAATCGAGTTTTTGAAAAAAGGACGCGGGCGCATGCTCCTCGGGACGGTGGTGCCTCTTGCGCAAGATATTGAAGCGCGGCTGAGAAGTGTTCCGGGTGTTGCGCGCGTGACAGTCGCCGGCTCCATCCGCAGGAGACAGGAAACGATTGGGGACATTGATATCGTTGCAACAACCGCACACCCAAAACGCGTCATGGATGCGTTTATTGCATTGCCCGAAGTTGAGCATGTGTATAGCAGTGGTCCGACAAAAACAATGGTGCGTTTGTCAATTGGCATTGATGCGGATTTGCGTGTTGTGAAAAAAGACTGTTATGGCGCGGCGCTACAATATTTCACCGGCGACAAACAGCATAATATTGAGGTGCGAAAAATCGCGATCAAAAAGGGCTATAAACTTTCAGAATACGGGTTGTTCAAGGAAAAAAAACTCATAGCCGCGAAAACAGAAGAAGAAATTTATAAAAAACTAGGGTTAGCGTATATACCGCCGGAACTTCGCACCGCGTCAGGGGAGATCGAGGCTGCCCGCAGAAACGGATTGCCCGATTTGATTCCCTATGGAAGTATTCGCGGCGATCTTCAGGTGCAAACTAACTGGACCGACGGCAACGCGTCGATTGAAGAAATGGCAAAGGCGGCAATGAACGCTGGGCTTGAGTATATCGCGATCACCGACCACACGCAGTCACTCGCCATGACGGGCGGGCTCGACGAGAAGAAGCTTGCGCGGCAAGGCAAGGAAATTGATGCACTCAATAAAAAATTCAAACAGAAAAAGTTTCACATTCTCAAAAGCGCCGAGGTGAATATCATGAAAGACGGATCTCTTGATATCTTTGACGCGGCTCTCAAAAAACTTGATCTCGTCTGTGTGGCGGTGCACTCGCATTTTGCATTATCAGAAAAAGAGCAGACCGAGCGCATTATTCGCGCGCTCAAGCACCCCCTCGTGAATATTCTTTTCCATCCCACCGGTCGGCGCATCGGTCGTCGCGAGGCGTATGCGCTTGACATGGAGAGTACTCTTCGCGCAGCAAAAGAATACGGTGTTGCCATGGAGGCCAATGCCTCTACTGACCGGCTTGATCTGAAGGATGCGCACATTCGTCGCGCGATTGAATTGGGCGTGAACATTGTTGTCAACTCCGATGCGCACGCGCCAGGACACTTTGCCAACCTCGATCTCGCGATTGCCCAAGTCCGCCGTGGCTGGGGAAAAAAGAGCGACGTCCTCAACACTCTTTCGGTGGACAAGTGTCTAGCGTTTTTGAAACGGCTCAAGAAGTAAATAAAAAAGCGCTATACTGTATACATACATATTCCTTTGAATTACGATATAAAATAAACCCCCCCTCGATGCTGAGGGGGGTTTACCTTTTGAATTCAGGGAGCGTTGCTTATTTTACGGCGTCTTTGAGCCCTTTGCCAACGCGGAAGCGCGCAACAGTGCTTGCCGGAATCTGAACCTTTATCGAAGGATCCTTCGGGTTGATACCCATGCGTCCTTTTCGCTGCTTGGTCAGGAAGGTGCCAAAGCCGGTAAAGGTAAGCTCATCGCCCCTTTTCAAGAGAGCGGTGATGTACTCAAGCATTGTCTCAACCGCATCTTCCGCCTGACGCTTTGAGAGCGCGAGCTTCTCCGCCAAGTGTTCGACGAGGTCGCTTTTCTTGTATTTCGCCATACTTTTGTATTTAAGAATTAATGGCTAAATGATTATCTCTTTTTGAATGCGTGTGATGGATACGGTTTTTCGCGTCTCCGAATCAATCGCAAGCAGGATACTATTAAACACCGTCAAGCCCGACTCCGCTATCTCAAAGTGGCTGGGCATTCGGGTGAGAAAGCGTTTAATGCCGCTCTCATAGGTAACCCCAATCAATGTGTCGCGCACACCAATCATCCCCGTGTCGGACTGGAACCCTGTTCCTCCCGGCAAGATCCGCTCATCTGCGGTTGGTACATGGGTGTGGGTCCCTACTACCGCGGACACACGTCCATCGCTATACAGGGCTACCGCATGCTTTTCGCTTGTCGTCTCCGCATGGATGTCAACGATAATGCCGGCAAGGGGAGTCGTGCGGTACTTTTCAAGGATGGCGTCAAGTGCCCGAAAGGGACAGTCCACCGTAGTGGGCATAAAGTCCCTGCCCATTAAGTTTATCACAAGGATTGATTTTGTTGCAATAGCAACGACTTTTTCGCCCACCCCTGGGGTTTTGGGCGGGTAGTTCGCCGGTCTCAAGAGAAGGGTGTCTGGCTGCTGCAAGATTTCAACGCCCTCCGGCTTTGCCCAGACGTGATTTCCCGATGTACACAGATCAACACCGGCATTGCAGATCTCTGAGAGGGTTGCGCGGGTAATACCTTTGCCATGCGCGAGATTTTCCGCGTTCGCGATAACGAGATCGATGCTATGCTCTTCACGCAAGGACGGCAAAAAGGCGCTAACAGCCTTTCTGCCGGCTCTTCCCATAATATCGCCGATGAATAATATTTTTAGCGTCATACGCATTGAAGTAGAATTACGAATTAAGAATTAAGGACTTGTAGCTGCATAATTCCTGATTCTATATTCTTAATTCTAGTTGTTAGCGGGCGTATTCAATAATTCTCTTTTCCCGAATCAGGGTGACTTTTAATTCGCCCGGGTATTGCAGATCCTGTTCTATCTTTCGCGCAATGGTCTTGGCGGTATTATATGCAGTCATGTCATCCATCTTGTCAGGGGAGACAAAAACGCGGATTTCGCGACCGGCCTGGATGGCGTATGCCTTTTCAACACCGTCAAATTCGAGCACAAGATTTTCCAGATCGGTAATGCGCTGGAGATAGCGCTCTGCCGTATCGCTGCGCGCGCCGGGTCGGCTTGCCGAGATCGCGTCGGCTATCTTTACAACGACGCCCTCAAGGGTGTGCGGCGCATCCTCATGGTGGGCGATGCATTGGTAGGCAATCTCTTCAGGCAGGTTGAACTTTTTAAGAATATCGTAGCCAATTTGGGGGTGGCCGCCCTGCACCTCATGGTCGACCGCCTTGCCAATATCATGAAGCAGGCCGCCTTTTTTGCATACCGAGACATCTGCGCCAAGCTCTGCGGCGAGGAACGATGAGAGATAGGCGACCTCCATGGAGTGGAGAAGGGCGTTTTGCCCAAAGCTCGAGCGGAATTTAAGCCGTCCGAGGACCTGCACGAGCCGCGGATCAAGACCCGTGACGCCGAGGGCAAATATCGCATCCTCACCCGCTTTTTTAATTTCCGCACCCAGCTCCTGCTTTGCCTGGTCAACGTATTCTTCGATGCGGCCCGGATGGATGCGGCCGTCTTTAAGCAGTTTTTCAATGGCGATTTTTGCAACCATGCGCCGGATAAGCGAGAAGCCGGAGAGGGTGATGGTCTGGGGCGTATCGTCAATCAGAATGTCAACGCCGGTGAGCGATTCAATCGTTCGAATGTTGCGCCCCTCTTTGCCGATAATGCGCCCTTTCATTTCATCGGAAGCGAGGGCGATGTTGGTTGTGGTGTTTTCAGATATAACCGATGCGGCGCATCGCTGCATAGCGTCGGCAATCATGCTTCTAGCGCGAAGCGCGATTTCGTCAGCGCCATCCTGCTCGACTTTTTTTGCGCGTGCCAAGATATCTTCCTTGGCGTCCTGCTCGACGCGTTGGAGAAGGATGGTTTTCGCATCTTCGCGCGACATGCCGCTGATCGTCTCCAGGCGCGCGGCCTGTTCGTCCTTGATGTGCGCGATCTCCGTCTTGATCTGTTCTATTTGCGCTGCCTTGTCTTGCAGCTTTTGATGCTTTTCCTGCAGCTCGATGAGCTTGGTGTCAAAGAGCGCCTCACGCTTTTCTACGCGCTGCTGGTGCTCCTTGAGATCTCGCCTGCGTGACTCCTCGTCCTTTTTGGCCTCGTCGATTATTTTGATCGCCGCGTCCTTTGCTTTCAAAATAACGTCGCTTTCCTTTGCTTTTGCCTCAGCGAGAATGGTCTCTGCCCGCTGTTCAGCGGAGTTGACGCGGTTCTGCCCGATGGTTTTGCGTATAACGTACCCGACAAGAAGACCAACGCACAGAGCGCCTATCCCTATGCCAATTGATAAAAACATATATCCGTTCGTCGGATATCACGCTACGGTCACAGGCAAAAAACCATCCGCTTTCTATGACGAAAGGGAGGGATACGTGTCGAATCGTTTGATGATGTGAGTCTTTTCGTTCGACAAGAGAGTTATTGTTCGAGAAGCTTTTTGCATGGAAAAACCGTACCTGATTTCCGAAAATTAAAACTAAAACCTAGGGAAATATCGCTATTTCCTTATGGTTATAGCATATCACACATGACGGGTATTGTAAAGAGGAGGGGTGTGTCTACGGCTTAAGGATTGCGAGAGCAGTTTCTGGCGCGATTATTGATATGTGTTTGTGCGTTTTTAACACAAGGAGATCTTTATCGCGGGTAACGATTATATCTGCGCCGCCCGCAAGCGTGCAGCCGATAATAACGTCATCATTTGGATCGCGACTTATCGAGGGAATGGGAAGGGGATTGACAACGAAAGAAATTGCTTCGATGCCATGAAGGTAGTGGCGAACATCGTCATCAGTATAAGAATATCGTTTTCGGATTCGAGTATACGTTAACAGTGCACGCGCTGATTCGACTGCGATTGCGCTACAAAAAACAAGACGATATTTCCCACGCCGCGCATAGCCGAGAAGCTTTCCCGCCGCACCATTGGTCACCAAGAATGCGCTTACGAGAATTGCTGAATCAAGAACGATCTGCCTCATCTCCGTATTTTTTTTCGCTCAGCCTTTATGATTGTGGCAATCGACTCCTCTTGGGCTTGCGGCGTTTTTTTTCTGACACCTGAAGAAGGGCGCACCTTTTTGATACTTGAAAATATTTCTTCCCACGCACGCTCTTTATTGATAACGGAAACGGGCTTGAATAGGATACCCTGTTTAACACCCTCTGCTTTGAGATAGTCGCCCTCCGAAAGATTGAAGCGCGCTTTTAATTCTGTGGGGATGGTGATTTGGGCAAAGCGGCGGATGCGGACGAGCTCCGGTTGAGCGGATGGCGATGATAATTGTGAATTTCTTAAATTCATATAATTCTAAATTATAAATTTCTTAATTTAGTATATCAATCTATTCCTCACCTGTCAAGAAAAACCCCTGAGAGGGAATCTCGGGGGTTGAATTGGCAGGACGATGGAGGGATCCTGATTACGAGATGATTTTATCAATAATGCCGTAGCTTTTTGCTTCCTCGGCGCTCATGAAGTAATCTCGGTCGGTGTCTTTTTCGATTTTTTCAAGCGACTGGCCGGTGTGTCCCGCAAGAATATCGTTGAGCTTGGCTTTGAGTTTGAGGATATGCTCGGCGCGGATTTTGATGTCGGTTGCCTGTCCTTCCGCCCCACCCATGACCTGATGGATCATAACCTCCGCATTAGGCAGGCAAAAACGTTTGCCCTTCTCGCCCGCGCCCAAAAGAATGGCTGCCATTGATGCGGCGATGCCGACGCAGATCGTCGCGACACTGGGCTTGAGGTACTGCATGGTGTCATAGATTGCAAGACCCGCAGTCACCGATCCGCCGGGGGAGTTGATGTAGAGCTTGATATCTTTGTCCTTATCTTCGCTCTCCAAGAAGAGGAGCTGGGCAATGACTGTGTTTGCGATGCCGTCGTCAATCGCGTCGCCAAGGAAAATGATGCGTTCTTTAAGAAGGCGCGAATAGATGTCATAGGCCCTCTCGCCCATTGGAGACTTTTCGATAACGGTTGGAATCAGGTGGTAGTTTCGTGTCATACGTTTTTATTATGTTATAGACTAGAGCATTTTTAAATCGTTATCAAGTACGCAGAATTACGAATTAAGAATAAAGAATTACGAACAGGGACGATGCATGAAGCGCTTATTGCTTAACTCTTGATTCTTCATTCTGTGTTTTGAGCGAATCTAATATTTTTTCAACCTCTTCTTCTGGGGATAGCGTTTCGTCTGTTTCCTTGTCGAGCGAGAAGGAGATCGCTGGGACAAAGCGCATGGCGAGCCGATGGTTGAGCGCGCGCTGGAGAGCGCCTGCATTTTTGCGAAGGTAATCAAGCGCGCCAAGCGAGTGATCCTCGGGATAGACGCGGATGAAGAGCCGAGCGGCTTTTAGGTCGGGCTCTGTCTTTGCGCGCGTGATTGCAACGATCACTCCCTTTGGCATCTCAAGCTCGCGTTGAATGATTGCGCCCACTTCTGCCCGCAGGAGCTCATTCACTTTTGGCATACGGTCAGACATCGTTTTCCAATGTTCTCTTTATCTTTTTCTCGGTAAATGCCTCAAGCGTGTCCTGTTCGGCAATGCCAATCTTTCCCTCAAAGAGCATGCCGCACTCCTGTCCCGATTGGGCGGATGGAATTTCTATCTTTCCCGATTGGATGCTTGCAATAATTCCATCCCCGATGGGTTCGCCGTTGCGTAGAACCGTTGCGCGCGCGCCTTTTTCAAAATTTCCCGTTTGCACCACGGCGCCAAGAATTGTTGTTTTCTCATCGCTTCTAAATACTTTGAGCACGCGCGCTTGTCCCACAGTCGTGCGTTGCACTTCTGGGGCGATCAGTTTTTCTACGCGTTCGCGCACATCGTCAAGGAGTTCGTAAATGATGCGATACAGGATAATCTCAACCTTCTTCTCGCTTGCAATGTCTGCAACCTGTACAGGGAGTGAGACCTGGAATCCGGCAATCATCGCATGGGTCGCTTCGGCTCTCAGTACGTCGGCCGTAGTAATTGCGCCCAGCTCCTTGCTGATAATTTTTATCTTCACTTCGGGGTGCTCTATTTTCTGCAAGGATGCCGCGATTGCTTCAAGCGAGCCAAGCGTATCGGTTTTGAGTACCAGATTGACCGATGGGCGTTTTTGTTCTTTTTCGGAAAGCTTTGGAGCGGTAATAACACTGCTTCCCGCGCCATGCCCCCGGCTCTTTTCCATGCGAACCACATCGCTGCCCAGCACCTGTCGGGCAGAGACCATGTCGCCAATGACTGGTGCGCGCTTGAATCCGATGATTTTTACCGGCTGGCTTGGCAGCGCCTGCGCGACGCTTTTCCCTTGCGCGTCTCGCATGTGGCGCACTTTGCCATAGAGTGTCGAGTCGAGCAAGAGAAAGTCGTTCTGGCGTAGCGTTCCATTCTGAACGAGAATGGTCGCGACCGGCCCTTCGTTTTTATCAATATGTGACTCAATAACCGTTGCCACGCACGCGCCGGCGGGGTTTGCGACGCGATTGTCTTTTTCCATATCGGCGACAATGAGCAGAACATCCAAGAGGTCATCGATGCCGATATGTTGTTTGGCAGAAATCGGAACACAGACGGTTGAGCCGCCCCAATCCTCAGGTATGAGTCCAGTGTCTGATAGTTCGCGCTTTACCCGGTCGATGTCTGCTCCGTTCTTGTCAATTTTATTTATGGCAACAACCAGCGGCAAGGCAGCGGCTCGGATAATTTTTATCGCCTCTGTTGTTTGCGGTTTGATGCCGTCATCGGCGGCAACAACGAGTATGGCAATATCGGCGATCTTTGCGCCGCGGGAGCGCATGGTCGTGAATGCCTCGTGTCCGGGCGTGTCGATGAAGGTAATGAGGCGATCCTCGCCGGTGCTATCAATTTTTCGAACAATTTGGTAGGCGCCGATATGTTGGGTAATACCGCCAGCTTCGCCGGCGATGACGTTTGTTTTGCGAATCGCGTCAAGAATCGACGTCTTTCCATGGTCAACATGCCCCATGACAACCACGACAGGTGGGCGTGGGACGAGGGTGCTTTGATCTTCGCGATCAAGGACATCTTTAATGGTGTCGCTTGGCGCCAGTGTGTTGTCAGCTTCCTGCGTCGTCTGATGTCGTGGGCGGTAGCCGAGATCTTCGGCAATGATCGATGCGGTTTCGTAGTCTATTTTTTCATTGAGTGCCGTCAGAATGCCATTATTCATGAGGGTGGCAAGAAGCTTGGTAACCGGAAGGTTCAAAAGGACGGCAAAGTCGCGTACGGTGATGACCGACGGTATTGAGACGGAGGGCTTCTCCGCTTCGGGGGCATCGTCTTTCTTTTCTTCTTCGGCGGGTTTTTTAAAGAGAAGCAGGCGGTACTCACTCCAATTTTTCAGGATTTTATGCGCTACCTTGTCGTCTATTTTTATCGCGCGGCGGCCAACATCAATGCCGATCTGGGGAAACAGGTCGTAGAGCTGGTTGGAGGTGATTTTTAATTTTCTTGAAAGTTCGGAGATGTTCATTGAAAATAGGGTATATGGTATAGGGTATAGGGTATAGGGTTTAGGGTTTAGGGGTTAGGGGTTTGGGGTTAGGGGTTAGTAATACTAACCACTATTACCTATAAGCTAAAACCTGATAC
>JACQSC010000005.1 GCA_016206155.1 Candidatus Uhrbacteria bacterium
CCCTAACCCCTAACCCCTAACCCCAGTATGGGTCACAAAGTACATCCTCGAAGTTTTCGCACGGCAATTTTGTTTGGCTGGGACTCGAAATGGTTCGCAACCAATGCTGTCTTTCGCGGGAACTTAAAAAAAGATATCCAGATCAAAAAATTTCTGCGCACAGAGCTTGCGAAAGCTGCCGTGTCTAAGATAGAAATTGAGCGTACGACTCATGTGGTAACGCTTACTATCCGCACAGCAAAGCCGGGCGTCGTGATCGGACGGCAAGGCGCTGGAATAGAAGAGATTAAGAACAAGTTGCGAAAGAAATTTTTCGGTTCAGAGAAAGTGACGCTCCATCTCAACGTGATAGAGGTTGAGCGTCCGACACTTGACGCTCAACTCGTCATGCAGGGAATGATTGAAGAACTTGAAAAGCGCACTCCCTATCGTCGTGTTATGCGGGCTGCGCTCGAACGCGTGCAAAAAGCGGGCGCTCAAGGCGTTAAGGTACGCGTTGGCGGCCGATTGAACGGGGCAGAAATCGCAAAAACAGAAAGTCTGATCGTTGGAAATGTTCCACTGCACACACTGCGCGCCAATATTGATTATGCCCGCGGCGCCGCACGGACCCTTTCGGGGGCTATAGGTGTGAAGGTTTGGATTTATAAAGGGCTGCATTTCGGCGAACACACCGAACGATCATAAATGACCATATGTTATTTCCCAAGAAGGTAAAACATCGCAAGTGGCAACGAGGCCGTGGAAGAAACCAGGGACGCATTTCTGCGCGTACCGTTCATATCGCTTTTGGGGATTATGGATTGAAGGCGCTTGAGGAGGCATGGATTACCGCTCGCCAAATTGAGGCGGCGCGTCGCGCAATAACCCGCTCGGTAAAGCGTGGCGGCAAAGTCTGGATTCGCATTTTTCCCGATCGTCCGGTTACCTTCCATGGAAACGAGAATACTATGGGGGGCGGCAAAGGCGCCGTCGACCATTATGTTGCGGTCATCCGTCCCGGTGCGGTGCTGTTTGAAATGTCTGGCGTGACGGAGCCGATTGCGCGGGAAGCGCTACGGCTTGCGGGCCATAAGTTTTCAGTTAAGACGACGTTTGTTAAAAAGGAGGAATGTATGCCCCGCACTTAACTCTGATTGCTGCTATTAATCATCCGTCCTATGATATATACTACACACAGCTTATTCATCATTACTTCGATTTTCTCTGCTGCCGTGTCGCAGCATAAGGATGATCAGAGTTAAGTGCGGGGTATGAAGATCGCCGAATTGCGAGAAAAAACAGAGAAGGAGCTTGAGGCACTGTTGGCAGAATCCCGGCGTGCGCTGAGGCAGGCGCGTTTTAAGGTTGCATTCAAACAGCTGAAGAATGTTCGGGAATTGAGGGTACAAAAAACAACGATCGCAAGAATTTTTACGCTCACCAAACAAGGAAAAAAGCAATCATAATATATGGACCAAAAAAAGAACCGGCCGCGCACATTTCACGGCACCGTTGTCAGCGATCAGATGGAGAAGACGATTCTGGTACGTGTTGATCGCACAACGATGCACCCGAAATATAAGAAACGATATACCGTATCGCGGCGGTATCCGGTGCATGATGAACACAACCAATACCACGTTGGAGATGAAGTTGTGTTCTGCGAGACGCGTCCGCTGAGCCGTCACAAGCGCTGGCGGGTGACAGGATACTGGAAGAAAGGAGAGAAGGTATGATTCAACATCGCACAATGCTTGCGTCGGCTGATAACACGGGCGCGCGGCGCATTCAGTGTATTCGCGTTCTGGGCGGATATCAAAAGCGCTATGCACGCATCGGCGATGTTATTACGGTAACAATCAAGGAAGCGCTTCCGCATACCTCGGTAAAGAAAGGGGATGTTGCGCACGGGGTTGTCGTGCGAACGCGGAAAGAGACGCGCCGCAAAGATGGGACGTATGTTCGGTTTGATGACAATGCAGTCGTGCTGATTGATAAGAAAACAAAGGAACCGCGCGGATCGCGCATCTTTGGACCGGTGGCCCGCGAGCTGCGCGCCAAGGGATTTACGAAAATTATTTCTCTTGCTCCAGAAGTATTGTAGTATATGAAAATAAAAAAGAACGATACGGTAAAAGTGCTTGCAGGAAAAGACCGCGGAAAGACCGGTAAGGTGTTGCGCGCCTATCCATCCGAAGAACGCGTCGTTGTTGAGGGTGTAAATCTGATCGTAAAGCATGTTCGCGCCCGACGTTCCGGTGAACGAGGACAGCGAATGTATCTTCCCGCGCGCATGCCGATAGGGAAGATTCAGCTGGTCTGTCCGGGCTGTGGCGCGGCGACCCGCGTCGGTACACGCCGTGCGGAAGGGGCGCGCCAAAAAAGAGAACGCGTTTGTAAGAAATGTAATACAGTGATCTAGATGTACGATTTGAAAATCTGAAATCTGAAATCTGAAATCTGAAATCTGAAATTGTTTATGATACATCCATTTGAAGAACGCTACAAAACAGTCGTCGTTCCCGAACTCAAAAAAAAGTTCGGGTATACAAACCTGTACCAGGTTCCCAAGATTGTGAAGGTTACACTGAATGTCGGATTGGGTCGTGCGTTGAAGGACGCTGAGTATAGCGAGGTTGTTGCGGACTCGTTGACGCGCATTACGGGGCAGCGTCCAGTCAAAACGCGCGCAAAGAAATCAATTGCAGGCTTTAAAATCCGAGAGGGTCTAGTGATTGGGATGAAGGTAACGCTTCGCAAGGCGCGCATGCTTGACTTTTTGCAGAAAGTGGTTACCTTTGCATTGCCTCGCGTTCGCGATTTTCGCGGACTCGATCTCAAGGCAGTCGACCAGAAGGGCAACCTTTCGATCGGTTTTCGCGAGTCCTCCGCGTTTCCTGAGGTGAAATCTGATGAACTGGAAAAAATGCATGGACTTGAAGTGACGATTACGACGAATGCGAAAAGCCGTGAAGCAGGCATCGCATTATTTGCATTATTAGGATTTCCGTTTAAAAAATAATGTATGCTCCGCACTTAACTCTGATTGGTGCTCTGAAATTTCCACATTTATGATCACAATAAACCACTCTTATTCATCATTACTCGCTTCGTCTTACTGTGCGTGTCGCACCAGGGGGATGAATCAGAGTTAAGTGCGGAGTATGGCAACTGTTGCGCAAATTGTTAAATCACGACGCTCGCTTACCAAGCCTAAATATTCAACGCGCATTGTGCGACGCTGCTGGCGTTGTGGGCGCAATCACGGCTATCTTCGCAAGTTTGATCTCTGCCGTATTTGCTTCCGCGAGCTTGCTCAGAATGGAGCGATTCCAGGAGTGCGCAAAAGCAGCTGGTAAAAATAATTTCAAATTGCAAATTTTTCATTGCAAAATGTAAATCATCCTCAATCATAAATCTGAAATTTGAAATTTGAAATCTGAAATGGTATGACAGATCCAATAGCAGACATGATATCCCGCGTTCGAAACGCAAGCATTGTTCACAAAGAACGCGTGACGATGCCCACATCCCGCCTAAAGACGGCGATTGCCGGCGTGCTCAAGGAAGAGGGATATATCGAAGACTATTCCGTGACGGAGGGCGCGCGCGGCGAGCTGTCGATTACCCTTCGCTATACGGCGAACCGCATTCCGGCAATCCATTCATTGAGGCGTGTGAGTAAGCCGGGAAGCCGAATGTATGCGAATACCGAGTCGTTGCCGGTTGTACAGCAGAATATGGGTATCGCAATCCTTTCGACATCGAAGGGAGTGATGAGTAATCGAGAAGCGCGCGAGCAGCGTATTGGCGGCGAAGTTCTTATGTTTGTCAGTTAACCCCGCACTTAACTCTGATTGGTGCTCTGAAATCTCCACATCTATGATCACAATTAACCACTCTTATTCATCATTACTCGTTTCGCCTTCCTGTTCGTGTCGCACCAGGGGGATGAATCAGAGTTAAGTGCGGGGTATGTCACGTATTGGAAAACAATTGATCCCCATTCCTAACGGCGTACAGTTCACGGTGAGTGAGCAGGAGGTGCGCGTGAAGGGACCGAAAGGTGAGCTCGTTCAAGCGCTTCATCCGTTGGTGCGTTGCATGCAGGAGAACGGAACAATTTTTGTATCTGTTCTCAATCCAGACGAAAAAAATCAGCGCGCGCTCTGGGGGCTGTTCCAGCGCCTTGTGGCTAATATGGTGCAGGGGGTAACGGTAGGATTCTCGAAATCTCTTGAAGTAAACGGTGTCGGATTTAAAGTGGCGGTGTCGGGCAACCAGCTTACGCTTTCGCTAGGGTTCTCGCATCCGGTGACCTTTGTCCTTCCTCAGGGTGTTATCGGGATGGTCGAGAAAAACGTGATTACCGTGAGTGGCGCGGATAAGCAAGTTGTTGGAGAAACCGCCGCTCGCATCCGTGCACTGAAAAAGCCGGAGCCATACAAGGGAAAAGGAATCAAATATACCAACGAATCAATCCGCCGTAAAGCAGGAAAGGCAGGCAAAGCCGGCGGTAAGAAATAAGGCGATATGAAACAGACGACAAACAAGCAATCACGAAAAGCGCGCATACGAGCAAAAATTTCAGGTACCGCAGCGCGTCCTCGCCTCTCGGTGAGCCGCGGGAGCGCGACAACACTTCTTCAGCTTATTGATGATACTCTTGGGCGCGTTCTTGCAAGCGCGTCAGAGCGAGAACTTCCTGCATCGGAGAAAAAAAAGACAAAGACTGAACGCGCTTACGCTTTGGGTCTTCTGATCGCACAGAAGGCATCGACAAAAGGGGTTGCCGCCGTTGTATTTGATCGTGGCGGCAATGCCTATCATGGGCGTGTGCGTGCGGCTGCGGATGGTGCGCGAGAGGGAGGACTTAAATTCTAGCTTATAGGGATTAGGGTCTAGGGACTAGTTTTACTAACCCCTAACCCCTAACCCCTAACCCCTATAGTATGGCTGACGAAAAAAAACAAAAACCAGAAGAGCGAGATCAACGAGGGCCGCGGCGCGGAAGGCGCGACGCCCGTTCCACCCCTGAGGAAAAAGAATTTGACCAGCGCATTATTGATCTTGCGCGCGTGACGCGCGTGATGGCAGGCGGGAAGCGCATGCGATTTCGTGCCTGTGTTGTGGTTGGAGACAAGAAGGGACGTCTCGGTTACGGCTTAGGCAAGGGCGCCGATGTAACGATGGCGGTCCAGAAAGCCGCAAACAGAGCGCGGCGCGATGTCATCGCCGTTCCCATTGTTAAAGAGACGATCCCACATGAGTTGCGCGTAAAGGTTAAGGCGGCGCGGCTTCTTCTCAAGCCTGCGCCAAAAGGAACGGGTGTCGTTGCCGGCGGCGCCATTCGCCAAGCTCTTGAACTGTCCGGTGTTGGAAATATTGTTGCAAAAGTGTACGGCTCAAAAAACAAGATTAACAACGTCCGCGCATTGTTTGCCGCATTAAAAAAGCTGACCGAATCGATGGAGAAGCGCACCCTCTTGCCCGTTCGACACAAGAACGCCACACCATCAACATAGAACATATATGGAGCTTCACACCCTCAAACCGTTTAAGGGATCAAAAAAAACAAGGAAGCGCATTGGCCGCGGGCTCGGCTCTGGCCACGGCGCCTATTCAACGCGAGGTATTAAGGGGCAGCGCGCGCGCAGCGGCGGATCAAAAGGGCTCAAAGCGCGGGGATTGAAAATGTTTTTGCTTCGCGTTCCAAAAAGCAGAGGATTCAAGAGTATTCACGAGAAATCGGTTGGTATCAACCTTGATGTTCTCGAGAAGCATTTTGACACGAATGCTACTGTTTCCCCCGACACACTGGTGGGTAAGGGGATTGTTCGCCTTAAGGGCTCCAAGCGGAAGGGGACGCCGCCCGCCATAAAAATTCTTGGCAATGGAACGCTCTCCAAAAAGCTTACGCTTTCCGGGCTGATGATATCTGCATCAGCGCGCAAAAAGGTTGAGACCGCAGGCGGAACCATTGAAATGCGAAGCCCTAAAGAAAAGCCAAAAAAGAAAAAGAGCGCCTAGTGATATGTGGAAAAAACTGTTTTCAATCTGGCAGCTTCCTGACTTGCGAAACAAAATTCTCTTTGTTCTTGCAATGCTTGTGATATTCCGCGTTGCGGCGGCCATTCCTATTCCCGGTGTTGATACGGCAAACCTCAAGAATTTTTTTCAGGACAGCCAACTCTTTGGTTTGCTGAATATTTTTTCAGGCGGAGGGCTTGAGCGATTTTCGATTGTCGCAATGGGTGTCGCGCCCTATATTACCGCATCGATCATTTTCCAGCTTCTTGTTATGATCGTTCCAAAGCTTGAAGCATTGCAAAAAGAAGGTGAGTACGGCCGCCAGAAAATCAATCAATATACCCGATACCTCACGGTGCCGTTAAGTCTTCTTCAGGCTTACGGACTTATTGCCCTTCTGCGCCAATCACCCAAGCCGGTTTTTGGCAGCCTTGATCCTTTTGCCATGGCGCTCATGATTCTTACGCTTACGGCAGGTACGGTTTTCTTAATGTGGATTGGAGAGCTTATATCAGAGAAGAAGGTCGGGAATGGCATCTCGCTCTTGATTTTTGCCGGCATTATCGCCGGCTTGCCGTCGGCGCTGCGCACATTTGAGGTTCTTGATCAATCGCAGCTATTCAACCTTGCCGCGTTTTTTGTTGTGGGGCTCTTGACCATCGTGCTTGTTATTATCATGACGGAGGGCCAGCGGAATATTCCCGTGACCTATGCCCGACGCGTACGCGGCATGAGTATGGGGGGTGTTGATACGCATCTCCCAATCCGTGTGAGCCAGGCGGGTGTGATCCCCATTATTTTTGCGATCTCTGTCATTCTGTTCCCTCCGACGCTCGCGCAGTTTTTTATCGGCGCAAAAACGCAATTTATTGCAGACGGCGCGCGCGCGGTGATCGCATTTTTTAACGATACCACAGCCTATGGCGTCTTGTATTTCCTCTTAGTGATTGCGTTTACGTACTTCTATACGACCGTTATTTTTAAGCCGGACCAGATCTCGGAAAATCTTCAAAAGCAAGGCGGGTTTATTCCGGGCATCCGTCCCGGCAGGCCTACCGCGGAATTTTTACAACACACCTCCCATAAACTGATCTTTCCGGCAGCTATTTTTTTCGGCGGCATTGCCGTGCTGCCTCTCGTTGTGCAAGAATTCACCGGCATTACGTCCCTTGCAGTGGGTGGTACGAGCCTTTTGATTGTCGTTTCGGTTGCCATTGAGACATTCAAGCAGATTGAAGCACAGCTGACCGCGCGCGATTACGAAGAGTTTCTGTAGAGATCCAGGAAGAAAATGATCCTTGTGTAAGCAGGGATTTTTTTGTACCCTGAATAGGATCTCTGCTGATGGGCGGTGGATTGACAAAGGAACAAGAGTAATATATAATAGTATTATAAATTATTATATTTTTCTCTATGAGTCTTTTAACCGTGCCGCTTGATGGGCTGTTAACTGAAAAAATTGAGGAACTCATTGGTCGCGGAAGAGCCGCCAATAAAGCCGATTTTGCCCGACGCGCATTACAGCACTATATTGAAGAACAGGCAATCTTAGATGTGTTGAGCGCCGAACAAGAGGTGTCTGAAGGCAAGATACTGTGTGGCGATCTAGACGAACTGGCGGCAAAGATATGACGGTGAGCTTCGCGCCTTCCTTTGTGCGGACATATAAGAATCTGCCAGAACAGCTCAAACAAGAAGTGAGGGAGAAGATTGCGCTTTTCGAACAAAACCAAAAACATCATTTTCTCAGAACGCATAAACTCAAAGGGAGATTAAAGGGTCGGCAGAGTTTTTCGGTGAATTATAAATATCGGATCGTTTTTATCACCCAGTCGAGAACGGAGGCAATATTGTTGGCCGTAGGCGATCACGATGTATACGCATAGTACTATGATCTCACTAAAAACATCAGAAGAAATTGACATCATGCGGCGGGGTGCGCGGATTCTTGTTGCTGCATTAACGGCAGCACGTGATGCGGTTCGACCCGGCGTATCGTTAAAGGAGCTTGATGTCATTGCCCGCGATACAATTCTTGCCTGTGGAGGCGAGCCGGCGTTTTTTGGTTATGGTCAGCGAAAAGGTCAGACAGGATTTCCTGCAACGCTCTGCGCCTCTGTTAATGATGAGGTGGTACACGGAATCGGATGCCGCGATATTCTTTTGAAAGAAGGGGATATCGTTGGATTTGATCTGGGGGTGAAGTATGAAAAGATGTACACCGATATGGCAGTGACGGTTGGTTCTGGAACGGTGTCGCCGCAGTCGCAGAAATTAATAGACGTCACGCGCGAGGTTCTTTCGCGCGCGATCGCTCTTGTGCGTCCCGGAGCACATACGGCAGATATCTCAAAAGAGATCCAGAATTATTGCGAAGGAAATGGATTTGGCGTTATTCGCGATCTCTCCGGTCATGGGATTGGATACAATCTCCATGAGGAGCCATCAATTTTTTGTTTTGACGATCCGCGTAATCCCGATGTAGTTCTGGAAGAAGGCATGGTTATTTGTATCGAACCAATGGTGGTAACGGGAGACTGGCGCGTCACAACCGATGAAGATTGTTGGACGATTCGCACAGTCGATGGCGGCGCTGCTGCGCACTTTGAACATACCATCGCCGTCACGCACGATGGGTATGAAGTGCTAACACTCGGATTATGAGATATCTCGGCATTGACTACGGATTACGGTATGTGGGGTTGGCGCTTGGAGATGATGAGACGCATATGGCGATGCCGTATAAAACGATCGATCAAACACATGAACACATTTTTGATGCGCTAAAAAAAATAATCCTCGACGAGCATGTCGAGGCGCTTGTTGTTGGTATGCCATTTTCTCAAGGCGCCTCGCGCGAACAAGAAAAAATTGGGTCAAAGGCTTCAGTTTCGCGGAGCGAATCTGTGCCTGACCCCATTTTTCAAGCGTTTATTAAGCAGCTAAAAAGTGAAGTTACCATGCCCATTCATGAGCAGAATGAGCAATTCACGTCGCAAGAAGCGGCTAAGCGATTACGCGAGGGAGGCGGGGG
Organism: Candidatus Uhrbacteria bacterium; assembly: GCA_016206155.1. Classification (GTDB taxonomy): domain Bacteria; phylum Patescibacteriota; class Patescibacteriia; order JACQRZ01; family JACQRZ01; genus JACQSC01. The sequence continues at coordinate 9,047 of JACQSC010000005.1, forward strand.
AGACGATCACAGCGTCGCGGCGATGCTCATCCTCCAGGGATATTTAGACTATACCCTAACCACTAACCACTAACCCCTAACCCCTTCCACGTGACCTACAAAACGCAAGGAATTATTATCGGAAAAAAAGACTATCGCGACGTTGATCGTCTTTTTACGTTGTATACCTTTGAGCATGGAAAGATACAAGCAGTAGCCCAAGGGACGCGCAAGATAGAGAGCAAGCTTGCGGGGAGTCTTGAATTGTTGAATCATTGTTCATTTACCTTTGCAAAAGGAAAGAAGCTCGATCGCATTGCCACGGTTGACGTTCATGAAACATTCGAAACAATCAAGGGAAATCTTTTTTCACTGTCTGCCACACTCTACGGTGTCGATATTTTTAATCAATTGATTAAGTGGGGTATGTGTGATGAGGCACTTTTTTTGCTGTTGGTTGATTTCCTTGAGTCTGTTCAAAAGAGCGCACGCCAATCGGCTCAGAGCGCGTGCGTTGATACGTTTTTATCAAAATTGTCCGCGCAATTAGGATATGGAGAGGCGCTGCCACCACTTGATACAGACCCGCCTTCCCGCGCGTATTTCGATCTTCTATTCAAAGAAAAAGTAACAGTCTAAAAGCGAGTCATGTGGTGCTGCCCCTTGCAGAAAGGGGTTTTTTTGTGTACGATACAATCATGATTATCTAAAAAGATTCAATGGCTAAGTCGGTTTAGCCATTGAGGTATTGTATTGCCTATGTTAAGAACACATACCTGCGGCGAACTAAAAAAAGAAGATGTCGGAACATATGTGACACTTTGTGGCTGGGTGCAATCGCGCCGTGATCACGGCGGTCTGATTTTTATTGATCTGCGTGATCGCTATGGCACTACGCAGGTCGTATTCAATCCCGAGAAACAAAAAAGGAGCTTTGATATCGCCGACACCGCACGATCCGAATATGTTGCGCAGGTTGAGGGTACGGTTTTGGGGCGACCGGATGAAATGGTTAATCCCAACCTGACAACAGGCGCTATTGAGGTTGAGGGACAGGCAATTACCGTATTAAACGAATCCCAAACTCCGCCATTCGAAATTGAATCAGACCAAGAAGCGGAGCGCGCGATCAATGAGGAGCGGCGACTAACTTATCGGTATCTCGATCTGCGTCGTCCGCGCGTGAAGCGCAACATTGTCGTTCGCCATGAAATGGTTCGTTTTATCCGTAATTTTTTGAGCGACCGAAAATTTCTTGAAGTTGAAACGCCGCTTCTGACCAAGAGCACGCCTGAGGGCGCGCGCGATTATCTCGTGCCAGCGCGCCAACACCCCGGCACGTTCTATTCATTGCCGCAGTCGCCTCAGCAATACAAACAACTTTTGATGGTTGGCGGCATTGATCGTTATTTCCAGATTGCGAAATGTCTTCGCGATGAAGACAGCCGCGGCGATCGGCAGGCTGAATTTACTCAACTTGACCTTGAAATGTCCTTTGTCGAGCGGGATGATGTGTTGGATCTGGTAGAAGAAATGATGATAACGCTGATTGAGCATCTCAATGAAAGGGGATACATCAAAAAGCGCATACTTCAAAAACCAATTCCGCGGCTTGCGTACGATGATGTGATGTTGCGCTATGGTATTGATAAACCGGACCTGCGATTCGGGCTTGAGATTTCCGATATCACAGAGATGGTGAACGGGTGTGGATTTGCCGTCTTTGCCGATGCGGTGAAAAAGGGGGGAGTGGTGCGCGCGCTCAACGCGCGGGGAGCAGGGGATGTTTTGTCGCGTTCCCATATCGATGAATTGACGGAATTGGCGAAAAAACATCGGGCGAAAGGCCTTGCATACATCAAAGTAAAGGATGGTGGCGAACTCGACTCGCCGATTGTAAAATTTCTCGGCGACGAGCTCTCAGGCGCGATTGTAAAGAAACTTGGCGCGCACGCAGGAGATATCATTTTCTTTGGCGCCGACCATCATCTCATCGCTGAAGAGGCGCTTGCATATGTTCGGCTCGATCTTGGCCGGCGCTTGAATATGATTGACCCCGAGGTCATTGCGCTCTCGTTCACGATTGATTTTCCGCTCTTTGAACCGGAGATGGTTGATGGCCACTATGCGCCGATGCACCACATGTTTACCATGCCGCGCAAGGAAGACATCTCGCTTCTTGATACGGATCCGCTCAAAGTCAAGTCATGGCAGTATGACCTTGTTATCAACGGGAATGAGACGGCCGGAGGAAGCATCCGTATTCATGTGCCTGACATTCAACAGAAGATATTCGACCTTATCGGATTTTCAGAAGAAGACGAAAAGAATTTTGCCCACATGCTCGAGGCATTCCGCTATGGCGCACCGCCGCATGGTGGTATGGCGCCAGGTATTGATCGCATCCTTATGCTCTTGCTTGATGAGCCCAATATTCGCGAGGTGATGGCATTCCCAAAGACCGGTGACGGAAGCGACCTTGTTATTGGCGCCCCAGCCTTCGTCGATCCAAAGCAATTAAAAGAACTGGGCATCCAATCCCTAACCCCTAACCCCTAAACCCTAAACCCTAAACCCTGTATTCTATGTCTCTCCCAAAGAAGCTTGTCTCTTATTTGGAGAAAAACAAAGTGCGGTACGATATTCTCAAACACCGCATTGCCTATACCGCATATGACCTGGCCGCGACGCTTCGCGTTCCTGAGGTCGGCGTTACAAAGGCGCTGCTGCTCAAGACAGAGCAGGGGCTCGTCCTTGCCTTGCTTTCAGCGGCGCATCAACTGGATCTTGCGCGCGTGCTAAAAGTCCTGAAGGCGAAGAAGGCACGTATTTTAAAAGAATCAGAAATGGTCAAGGCTCTCAAATTGGGGAGAAAGCCGCTCCATGCGTTTTCAAAGCTCTACAAGATTCCCGTGGTGATGGAGCGAGCGCTATTAAAAAACAAAAGCCTCATTCTTCCATCCGGAGCTTTTACCGAATCATTGAAGCTTTCCATAAAAAGTTTCCTTACGCTTGAGAATCCGATCGTTGGCACCTTTGGTGTTCGCCGGAAGAGTAAAGCAGCGAAACAAAAAAAGAAAAATGGAACCACGTCAAAAAAGAAACGTGCGCCAATACGACGAATCATGAATCATGGCTTTCCTAAACCCTAAACCCTAACCCCTAACCCCTAAACCCTGCTTTCGTGTTTTCTGTTAAACTTGAACACTTCGAGGGGCCCTTGGATCTTCTTCTTCATCTTATTGAAGATGAAAAGCTTGATATCACCGAGGTGTCGCTTTCGCGTGTTGCGGATCAGTATCTGATGAGCCTCGCGCAATTTTCAGACGAGCATCGACTCGACGAGCTTGCTGATTTTATTGTTATCGCCGCAAAACTCCTCCTCATAAAGTCCCGCGCGTTGGCGCCGCTCCTTGCGCCGGAAGAAGAGGAAGAGATTCAAGAACTCGAACGCCAGTTAAAGCTCTATCGCGCGTTTGTCGATGCCGCAAAAAAAATCGACGCGCTCTATCGCTCACTGCGCGTTGCATTTCCTCGCCGTGCGCAGCTCCTGCCGGATGGCGGTTTTGTCCCACCGCAATCAGTGTCGCCGCAGATTCTGCACGATACCTTTGTTCGGATGCTGAAGGACATCCGTGTCAGCACGGAACAGCCGCGAGAAATTATATTTCCGGCGCGCGTGAGCATCAAAGAAAAAATTCAACATATCGTTACCATGCTTTCACAGCGCGCACGATTTCGATTTCGCGACATGCTCGAGGGCGCCTCGTCAAAGGCCGACATTGTCGTAAGTTTTATGGCGTTGCTTGAGCTCGTAAAACAGCGAAGCGTGGCGGTGTCGCAACGAGCTCTTTTTGACGAGATTGTCATTTCTAAAAGTCCCGCGCCTGTGCACAGTCAGCGCGGGTCAACATTGATTGAGGTTATGATCGCATTGGTAGTGATTGCTGTCGGTCTTTTGGGGGCGCTGTCTCTTGCGACAAGCAATGTGCGCAATCAGGGGATTGGCCTTTCGCGTCTTATTGCCAACAATAGCGCGCGGGAGGGCATTGAGCTTGTGCGGAATATTCGCGACTCCAACTGGCTTTCGGGCCCTTCGCGCGCGTGGTATGACGGGATCGCGGGGAGCACGGCATGCGCCGTCATCAGAGATGCGCGCGTTGCGACTCTTGATTTTATTCAATGTCCCGCGGGCGCGGATTTTTTTACCGATAAGTATCGTCTTGTAAAAAATGAAACGGCAATCGCCGATGTTTTTCTGCAGCAGGGGAACCAGGCAAGCGTTTCCGGATCGCCAACCGCATTTTATCGCAAACTTGAATTAAAGCCGCTGTGTCTTGTTGCCGGCGCGGAAACGCTGACGGGGTGTACGATTGCAAGCGCGATCGGTATGCGGGTGACCAGCGAAGTCTCGTGGAAACAGAGTGGACAGGATCGTATGGTGCGATTGCGCGAAAATCTTTATAACTGGAGGTAGGCAAGATGTCAACTTTCAACTTTCAACTTTCAACTTTCAAAATTCCTCGTGGGTTTACCCAGCCCAAGCGCCGTGGGGCTGGGTTTACCCTCGTGGAGATGCTCGTTGCGGTCAGTATATTTTCCGTGCTCGTCGTCGTGTCAATGGATGTGTTTATCCGTGCGCAGCGCGCACAGCGCGAAGCCGCAGCGCTTGAGAAGGTGCAGGATGTGACGCGGTTTATCCTAACGCGCATGGCGCAGGAATTCCATACAGGGCACATTGATTATGACTATTATAAAACAGCGCTGCCGAGAACCATTTCCGCTACTGCAATCACCTCTGATACGCTTGCATTAAAAAACAGCGAGGATACGACGCTGCTCTTTAGAAAAGAAGAAAGCGGCATATGCGGCACGGGTGGTGCAACGTCGCCGTGCATGGCAATGATTCTGGATCCGGGCGGCACCAATCAGTCAGAGATGGTAACGCCGGATGGTTATACGGTAGAGAAGTTTACTGTTGTTGTTACGCCAAGCGCAGACTCGCTCACGGTTGACCCCACGCCCACGCTTAATGATTACCCCTTTGATCTGCAGCCGCGCATCACAATCATGATGACCGTCAAAGGAACGGTTGCCGGTCTTCGCAGGCCAATTACCGTTCCTATCCAAACGACTCTATCATCACGTGAATATGTCCGATAATAGAGAAAAAGGAAATGTTCTGGTCATTGCGATGATTATCAGCGCGGGCATGCTGGTTGCGGCCGTTGAAGTGTCGATGTTTGTCGCAAGCACAATCCGCCAAGCGCGCGCAATCGACCATACGTTGGTTGCGGGATATGCCGCAGAGTCAGGTGTTGAGAGCGCCCTCTACCAGATTCGTAAAACAGAGGGCTTTACAGAGCTGCGCCCAGACTCGTATACGAGTTCGCCGACGATCTACAGCATCGATGGGCGCGATGCATCGTGGAGTTTTTTGAAAAAAAACCCCGACGATCAGGAAAAATTTTCTCCCACCGTAAAAAAAATTACCAAGTCGCGGCTTCGCGAGCAAGAGTCGCTCGATATTCATCTCTGGACGCAAGGCTCAAGCGGTATTTCGTCACGCTTGAGTGATTTTAACACCATGACGGTTCAATGGAAAAGGTCACAGTGCCAGGATACAAGCGTGTCGCCATGGATCGAGGCAACAGCGCTTGCGTTTGGTATTTCCGGATCCACTTCCGGATCCACCATACAGTGGATCGAGGGCGTCCCTGGACAGGGGCCGACAGTTGCAAAACAGTTTAAGAGTTCGGACTCCTCGACACCTCGAAGCATTACCTTTGCCATGCCAACATTTCTTCCCGAGGGCCAGTCACTCGACAACAAGGGAATGACCCTTCGCATCAAGCCATTCTTTTGCTCTCTTCGCGGCGCGGAGATATTTTTTCAGAAAAGCGACGGCACAATTCTTGCAATTCCCAATTATTATTTCATTCGGCCGACTGGCACCTTTGGGAGCATCAGTAAAGACCTTCAGGCCATTATGCCTTCCTATCCGGGCGCGACCGGTATTTTTGATTACCTCCTGTTCAGCGATGAAGCAATTGAAAAAATCGAGTGATAAGAAAAATGATCATGACAAAAAAAGAGGCACATCAGCGCATTGAGCGACTGCGCAAAACCATTGACCATCATCGGTACCTGTATCACGTGCTTGATCGGCAAGAGATGTCCGATGCGGCGCACGACTCCTTGAAGCACGAGCTCTATACGCTCGAACAACAGTTTCCCGATCTCATCATCTCCTCCTCGCCAACACAGCGTGTTGGGGGCGCTCCGTTAAAGCAATTCTCCAAGGTTGTGCATCGCAGTCCCATGCTGTCGATGGAAGATATTTTTTCCTCCGATGAACTTTCGGAATGGGAGGCGCGCCTGCGAAAGAGATTCGTGTCCGGCGCGCTTGATTATTATGCGGAGATAAAGATGGACGGGCTTGCTGTGTCGCTCTTGTATGAAAACGGAGCATTACGTGTCGGCGCAACGCGCGGAGACGGCAAGGTGGGGGAAGACGTGACACACAATCTCAAGACGATTGAAGCAATTCCGCTTGTCTTGCGAGAGCCTTCAGAAAAAGAAGTCACTGCGTTCATCAGGCGCTGGAGCGGGAGCGTCAATGCGGACAGTCTTCGCGCGCGTCTTTGTGCTCCTTTAGGAACAATTGAGGTGCGCGGAGAGGTATTTATGGCCAAGAAGGTGTTTGAGCGTCTTAACCGAGAACAGGAGAGGAAGGGGGCGCCGCTGTTTGCAAATCCGCGCAATGCGTCTGCGGGCAGTATCCGCCAGCTTGATTCAAATGTTACGGCATCGCGCCAGCTTGATTTTTTTGGCTATGCGCTGATGGATGAAGAAACGTTTGGCATCACCACCCATCAACAGGCGCACGAACTTCTCATGCTCTTGGGTATCAAAACGAATCGAAAAGATGCGTATTGCTCCAACCGCGATGCGGTGATTGCCTATCATGCCAGCATCCAAAAGGCGCGCGAACGCCTTGGGTACTGGACCGATGGTATTGTTGTGATGGTTAATGACAATGAAACGTTTGCAAGACTTGGCGTAGTCGGCAAAACGCCGCGTGGAGCCATTGCGTTCAAATTTCCCGGACAGCAGGCGACGACGGTGGTGCGCGAAGTAAACTTTCAGGTCGGACGCACAGGCGCATTGACGCCGGTCGCAACATTTGACCCTGTTGTTGTTGCCGGCACGACCGTCACGCACGCAACGCTCCACAATATTGATGAGATCGAGCGTCTTAATGTGAACATTGGCGATACGGTGATTATCGAGAAGGCCGGTGATATTATTCCAAAAGTTATCAGCGTAGTGAAAGAGATGCGGAGCGGGAAGGAAAAGAGCATACCCATTCCGCACACATGTCCGATCTGCGCATCGCCAGTTATTCGGCGCGAGGGAGAAGTCGCGCTGTATTGCTCAAATGCAAACTGCTTTGCGAAAGAGCGAGAGCAGGTGATTCATTTTGTTTCGAGAAAGGCCTTTGATATTGACGGGCTTGGTGAGAAAATTGTCGAGCAGTTGATTCAAGAGGGCCTCATCCATGACGCCGCCGATCTGTTTACGCTTACCAAGGGAGACCTCGAGCCGCTCGAGCGATTTGCGGAAAAATCAGCGAGCAACCTTATTGCCGCCATTGATGCGCGGCGCACCATTGACCTCCCGCGTTTTCTGTATGCGCTGGGCATTCGCCATGTCGGTGAAGAGACGGCACACGATCTGGCAAAATATTTTGGTACGCTGGAACACATCCTGCACGCGACGCACGATGACTTTGAGGCGGTGCCCAATATCGGCGGTGCTGTTGCAACGAGCCTGTACGAGTATTTCCGCGATCCCAAAAATCGGCGATATATTGAAAAGTTGATTCAAAATGGTGTCGTTATTAAATCATATGTGCGACAGCGACAATCACTCGTTTTTTCTGAAAAAACGTTCGTGCTCACCGGTACGCTCACCTCGCTTACGCGAGAACAGGCACAAGAGAAGATTCGCGAACGCGGGGGCGACGTGTCCTCCTCGGTCAGCAAAGAAACGGATTATGTCGTGGTAGGACAAGATCCGGGATCAAAGTACGAGAAGGCAAAAAAACTCGGCATAAGCATACGTTCAGAAGAAGATTTTTTGAAGATGTTGTAATAAAAAAATGCCGCTCGAACACTTTGCCGAGCGGCATAACCATTACGCTCCCGTCCACGGTTTGGGACGTCTACCCCCCTGCAGAAACGCCCCGTGGACGCCAGGCGGGAAGATTATTCTCAACCCGCCCGACGACGATGCGACTTGCAGGACAAGCGCTACCAGCGCAAGTCCTGCAAGGACGATGGCGCCACCGAGAACGAGGAGCGCAACAATGATGACGTTCATCATCATAGCACCTCCATTATCACAACTCTAACACTTTTTTCCCATATTTCAATTCCCTCGGCGCCCTCTTTTCTTTTTTCGAAAATCATATAGGATGAGGAGACTATGGCACTGACCAAACAAGACATCGAACACATCGCACGCCTTGCGCGGCTTGAACTCTCCGAAGAGGAGAAGGAGCGATTCAGCTCACAGCTTTCTTCTATTTTGGATTACGTGGGCCAGCTCTCAGAGGTGGACACGAAGGGTGTTGAATACCACTATCACGTCGAAGGACTTTTTAACGTGATGGCTCCCGACGAGATTGGTGCCACCGGTCAAACGGCGCGCGATGCGCTTCTTGCCGCAATGCCCGATCGGACGGGGGATTTATTGAAAGTGAAGAGTGTTTTTCAGTAATAATGTCGCAGTTGTCATTCCCGCGAAGGCGGGAATCCAGTCCATGAAATGATATGTCATTACATCAACTTACCATTACCGAGGCGCATGAAGGCTTGCGAAAAAAAGATTTCTCCGCACGCGAATTGACCGACGCATGCCTGGAGCATATCAACGCGGTAGACGGTGATGTGCATGCCTATCTGAGCGTACACGATGAGAGCGCGCGGGCGCATGCACAATCGGTAGATGAGAAAATCGCGCGGGGAGAAGAAATCGGGATCATGGCAGGCATTCCTTGCGCGATAAAGGATGTGCTTCTTATTGAAGGTACACGCACAACAGCAGGATCAAAGATGCTAGAACACTATCAGGCAAGCTATGACGCGACGGTAATTAGCAAGCTGAAAAAGCAAGGGACTGTTTTTTTGGGAAAAACAAACCTGGATGAGTTTGCCATGGGAACTTCGACCGAGAACTCTGCGTATGGTCCGACGCACAATCCGTGGGACCTCTCGCGTGTTCCGGGTGGTTCTTCAGGCGGTTCCGCGGCAGCCGTTGCGGCAAGCGAATGTATTGCCGCGCTGGGATCTGACACCGGCGGATCTATTCGTCAACCCGCGGGCTTTTGCGGTGTAACGGGCTTGAAGCCGACCTATGGCGCTGTTTCCCGCTACGGCCTTATCGCCATGGCATCTTCGCTTGACCAAATTGGTCCCTTTGCAAAAACCGTTGAAGATGCCGCGCTTTTTTTTGACGCAATCAAAGGCCCCGATCCTCATGATTCAAGCTCAGCCGCCGCTCGCACAGAGCAAACCCATCAATCTCTAAAGAACCCAATCGCGGGTATGAAGATCGGAATCCCTAAAGAATGTTTTATTGACGCTCTTGATCCCGTTATTGAAAAGAGTGTGCGAGACGCACTCGAGGTTCTCAAGAGTCTCGGCGCCGACGTGGTTGATATAGAATTGCCAACGACACCGTATGCGCTTTCCGTCTACTATATTATCCAGCCAGCAGAAGTCAGTGCGAACCTCGCACGCTTTGACGGCATGCGCTATGGTACGCGCGCGGCATGGACAAAAGACCTGGCTGAGATGTACAGCAAGTCGCGTCAAGAGGGGCTTGGCGCAGAGACACGCCGTCGCATTATTTTAGGCACTTATACACTTGCCGCAGGGTATTATGACGCGTATTATAAGAAAGCGCAGGCGGTTCGTGAGTTGGTGCGCAGAGATTTTGCGAATGCATTCAGAACCGTCGACTGCATAGTGACGCCCACATCCCCGAGCCTTGCGTTTCACATTGGCGAGAAATCAAGCGACCCCCTTCAATTATATCTTGAAGACGTGTTCACGGTTTCCGCAAACATTGCCGGCGTTCCTGGGCTGGCCGTTCCTTGCGGGTTCGCAGAGAAAGATGGGGCGCATCTGCCCATTGGTATGCAGTTTCTCGGCAGACATTTTGACGAGGAGACAATCCTTCGCGCTGGCTATGCCTACCAGCAGGCGACGGACTGGCACACACAAAAATCTCCGTTATCATAACAGTAGTTTTATTCGTATATTCGTTATAATTTATAATTCGTAGGAGGGTATGAATAAAAAAATACTTGGCATCACGCTTGGCGCCATTCTCCTCATTGCGGGCATTGCGCTTATTATTGTCGGCGTGCAGGAAATAATGAGCGCAAAACAAGGGGCCTCCTTGGTGCCAAAAAATGATCTCGCGGCCGCAGTTAACGAATCTCAAAAAGAGCTTGTTTCGTACGAACACCCCGCAACAAAGATGAAGATGAGCTATCCGAAAAATTGGACGCTCACAAACGATGAGGAGGGGGGCGGTGTTTCATTTTCCTTTTACGGTGGCGCAGTAAATCTCCGCTTCGTATCTGATGATTTTTCAAAGAATAAAGACCCTGTTACACTTGATGAATATACGCAGGTACTTATGGCGCAGGGACGAGAGGAGGCTGCAAAACAGCAAGTGACTATAAGCCCTATAAGCGACGGTCCGGCGACGCTTGCGGGAAGTCCCGGACATGAGTGGCAATATACGGTGACGATTGGGGATGTTGAGGGCAGTGGCATGCAGGTGTGGACGATAAAGAACAATCGGAGCTATGTTTTTACATATACCGCCGCCGGCGAGCTCTTTAACGCGTTTACACCGGTTGTTCAAAAAATGTTTACAAGTATCGCACTCCCTTAAATTTTTGTTGACACGCAGAGCTTTAATCATCTATACTAATCCCTGTACCTTAATCGCTAATCACTATTGTTATGGAACACGAATCACACGAACACGGGCAACATGATCATGCGCCACATCACGCAAAGAATGAGCAGGGCGGCATAACATTTACTTTGAGTGCGCGCACCTTGTTTTTTGCCGGTCTTATTCTTGGTCTCTTGATAATGGCAATTCCGGCAACATTTTTTGCTACCCGCGCATCAACCGGATCTGCCGCTCCTTCAGCAGCCCCGTTCGTTGCCGGCGCACCTGACGGAGGCGGAGCCGCTCCCGCTCCAACCGCGCCCCCTGGTCCGGTGAAACCAGTATCAAAAGAAGATCATGTTCGCGGTGATGCGAACGCGAAGATAACCCTTATTGAATACTCCGACCTTGAATGTCCATTCTGCCAGCGGTTTCATCCGACCGCAAAGAAAGCACTCGATGAGTACAAGGGTAAGGTGAACTGGGTCTATCGCCACTTCCCGTTGAGCTTTCACGCAAACGCCCAGAAGGAAGCCGAGGCATCAGAATGTGCCGCAGCCGTTGGTGGAAATGACGCATACTGGAAATATATTGACACTATTTTCGAGCGCACCACTGCAAACGGTACCGGCTTTGCGCTTGACAAGCTCGTTCCGCTCGCAAAAGAGCTCGGTATCGATGAGGGAAAGTTTAGAGAATGCCTGGATGGCGGTAAAATGGCAGAGCGCGTTGGAAAGGATTTCTCCGAAGGCCAGTCAGCTGGCGTTGATGGCACGCCAGGAAATATTCTCCTTACAAAGAGCGGCAAATCCGTTATTGTTCCCGGAGCCGTTCCCTACGAGACGCTCAAGAGCCAAATTGATCAGCTCCTGGCGCAAGAGAAGTAGCTCGAATCGGTAAACATGATACAATAAAAGGCGGTGTTATGCCGCCTTTTGTTTTGTCTTTAACTTCCGCGCTTTTCATCTCATCCATACCATTGTCATCCCGGCGGAGGCCGGGATCCAGTCTAAATATGCGCTTCCTCCTTATTATCATAACCCTTTTTGCTGCCGCAGTCTTTGGCACCTATGCCAGTATTCAATATACCTATTCCAAGCGTATTGTGTCATTTGATGGGGTGCCTGACCCCGTCCCGGATGTTGCTCTCGTACTGGGTGCAAGCATTAAGAGCCGAAAGCCAAATAGCGTTCTTCAAGAGCGCCTGGACATCGCCGCACAGCTCTACGAAGCGGGGAAGATTAAAAAACTCCTTCTGTCTGGCGATAACAGGACAGTAGACCACAACGAACCGCAAGCGATGAAAGAGTATCTGATGGAGAAGGGGATACCCGAGCAAGATATGGTACTTGATCATGCGGGCCGTCGCACCTATGACAGCTGTTACCGCGCGAAGGAGATTTTTCAAATTGAATCCGCGCTCATCGTAACGCAAGGATTCCATCTCCCGCGTGCGCTCTATCTCTGCAATCGGCTTGGCATTGAAGCGCTCGGCGTCGCCGCGGATACGCAGTATCCCATGCGATGGCTCCAATCATATATTCGCGAGATTCCGGCAACAATCAGAGGCTGGATCGATATCACGCTTCTAAAGCCAACCCCGGTCCTTGGAAATCCGGAAAAAGTGTTCTAGCCTCCAGTTGTTTGTGGTATAATAGGAGGAGCGGCAGAATGCTTTATGAATACAAATAAAAAAAGGGTCATTTTTCCTAAAGGGGAGCAGCACCAGTTCCTTGAAAAAGCGCAGGCGCTACTACGCTATTCGAGAACCGAGATATCAAAAATACGGAAGTATTGGTGACGAAGAATATCGAAAGAAGAAATGGTTTGAGTGGTGGGATAAGAAGGGAAGATTTCAATTATCTCAAAATCAGCCCCGACCCATGCAGTGTCCGCCTCGCTCCGAAGAACTCGCAGAATTTGTTGGTATTATGCTTGGAGACGGCGGAATGACGTCATTTCAAATTTCTATCACTCTTGGCTATAAAAGCGATCGGGAATATAGTGTATTTGTTTCGGCGTTACTCAAAAGGCTTTTCCTTGTTGCACCTTCAATATATGAAGGTGATCAATCAATTATTGATATAAGGATATCTCGAAAGGTACTCGTGAATTTTTGTGTTTCTCTTGGTCTTTGTATTGGCAATAAGATTCGAAACAAGGTAGATATTCCGCACTGGATTAAACAAAATAAAATCTTTTTAACGGCGTGCGTGAGGGGTATGATGGATACGGATGGATGTATTTTCCAAGAGTGCCATGCCATTGGTGAAAAAAAGTATTGCTATCCCAGAATAGCTTTGGTAAGCTACTCAAATACCTTGCGGCTATCAGTTTTTGAAGGGCTGAAAAAGTTGGGTTTTAGTCCAAAAGAACGCAATGGTAGGAGTATCAACCTCGAGAATAAAGGAGAGATACAAAAGTATTTTTCTTTGGTTGGTACGCATAATCCAAAGCATCAAAAGCGTTTTGAGGAATTCATCTGGAGAGGTGCGTGAGCGGTTGAAACGACCACTCTTGAAAAGTGGCAGACCTGCAAGGGTCTCGAGGGTTCGAATCCCTCCCTCTCCGAATTATTTATTACCACTATTCTATGACGCAATCAACAATACACATCATCATAACCGGCGGCACTATTGATGCGGTTTGTGGGGAATCGGTGTCAGGAATAGTTTTTGAGAATTCGATCCAATGTTCATTGCAAAACTATTCCTGACACCATTTCGCACCATTTCGCCGGGGGAAACGGGGGGTCAGGAGCAGTTTTTCCAGTTTTTTCTTTTTCTTTCAAGGAATTGACAGTTTAACAAAAAGAAGAAGCATATAAAAATCCTTTATTTGAAAGAAAAAGAACTTGACAGGTTTTGCTTATTCAGTATAATGAATAAGTAGGTATACTTACTTATTCAATACAATGATAAAGCCAAATACGGTAGCAGTTAATTATATCCAACAGCAAATGAGCAGAGGAAAAGCTCGTTTACTTCCGTATGTCTTTAAAGCGCCTTCTTTTGCCTACCCCAAAAGGCACCTTGTGTTCAGAATAGAAAAATACGTTAAAGATTTTTTGAAAGGTGAAAGGGACGTGCGCTGGGTTGTTATCCCTGGGTTGCGCGGTGTTGGCAAAACAACGGTTATGGCGCAAGTATTTGTTGGAGCGATAGAAACAAAGACATCGGCAACCGCACACTTTTTGTATCTTTCAGCTGATGATTTACTACCTCGTGGGTTGACCCTTACAGACGCACTCGATGCGTATGAATATATTCTCGGCACTCCGTTTGAAAAACTTGATCAGCCAACGTTCATTTTTATTGACGAAGTGCAACAGAGCGCGGACTGGGCGCGCGTATTAAAATCGCTTTATGACCGCGCGCGGAACATCTTTATCGCAAGCACCGGATCATCGGCCGTTTCGCTCCAGTCCAATCCTGATGTTGCGCGTCGCGCGAAATTTGAAAAACTTTTCCCGTTAAGCTTCGGAGAATACGAGATGATAAAGAATAACGTTTTCCCGCAGGCAGGCCTTAAGGATCAGATAAAGACGGCAGTGTATGGGGCACATACGGCGGACGAAGCATTTCAGAATCTTAAAAATCTTGAATCAAGCGTTGCACAACAATGGTCATGCTTTGAGCGCGCGGACATTGATGACTATCTTATGAACGGCACCTTGCCGTTCACTTTGAAGGACATTGCCCCATCGGCGTATGATAGTTTGAACATCCTCATTGACCGCATCATTGATAAAGATATAAAAGATCTCGGACAATTCGATGCGCAAACCTTGAGTGCCGCAAAAAGATTGCTCTTTATCATGGCGGACAGCAATGAGCTGAATATCAATAAAACAAAAGATATTATTCAATTGAGCTACAACACAACACTCGCGGTTCTTGACGCATTTGAAAAGGCGGAACTCGTCACTCGTATTCCGGCAAAAGGATCGAGCGCCGCAAAAACAAAAAATCCCGCAAAATATTTTTTTATGAGTCCTGCTATTCGTGCGGCGCTTCTCGGAGTAAGCGGCATTCCGGAAACATTTTTAATGCGTAGAGGGAAGTTTTTTGAAGACATCGCCGTTCTGCATTTCTATCGCGAATTCCTTTCAACGGGCATCGGCGCTTTGTCATTTGACGCCGCACAGGGCGGCGCGGATTTCATTTTTCAGATAGCGGATAAAAAGCAAATTGTGTGTGAAGTTGGGGTCGGGCGCAAAGGATACGACCAGGCAAAAAAAAGCATGGAGCGTTTTCGTGCGGATTTCGGACTGGTGATTTGCGATACGGACGTAATGATTTCAAGGGAAGATAACGTAGTGAAGGTTCCCCTTGATTTTTTTCTATTGATGTAGAGAAAATTTTATGAACGCGCTCAATCGGGTGAAAACAGTATATTCCTTTTGGGGGCGATGGCCCTTGTTGTATGGCGCGCAAGATTATATTACGTTCATGGGCAGGCCGGGGCGTATCAGGAGAAGGGCTGTCGAAAAGCTTCACATGGTAATGGGGTCAGGAGCCATTATTTTTTAAGTTATGATATGCTATAATCATGCCGCGAACTATACGATCTGATATTGCCGACATGAGCTATTAAGCGTTTTAAGTTAGAATCACCTTTCGGTCTGTCGGGGAGGCCGTGGGATAAAAATAATGGCTCCTGACCCCATTACCACACTATGGTTTTTCAGAGGAGTACATTAAGGAACAAAAGACTGGCACGCTTGTCGAATACGCAAAAGAGCTTGGCGCATGTCTGGACGATGTGCTTGAACCGCTGTGGCAGGATTCATCGCGACGAGAGGATTTACTGAAGGACATCAAGCGACAAATCCAGCAGATGATTTTGCGTGACTATAAAGATCGGTTGGCAGTGAAGGATTTTTCAAAATATCTCAATCGTCTCGTTGATATTATTCTGAAAAAATGGATGTGATATGAAAAAAGTGATCCGTACCCATGAGCGGATAATTCTCTATACGCTTCGGAAAAGCAAGCGCGCAAAACATGTGCGAATTTCCGTGAATTGCGATGGCGCCGTGCTGGTAACCCAACCGATGCGCGTTCCGTTTGATCGAATCGAAGGGATCGTCGCAAAGAAGCTCGGATGGATTATCGGTAAAATTGATTTTTTCAAGCAGTTTGTTTCGTCTCGAAAAAGATCGCTTGCGGAATATCAAAAATGCAAAAAAGACGCGCTCGATCTCGTGCAATCACGCATTGAGTATTTTAATAGTTTTTACGGATTCACTATTGGGCGAATAGCAATACGTAATCAACGTACGCGCTGGGGAAGCTGCTCGAAAAAAGGGAATTTGAATTTCAATTATCGTATTACCCAGCTTACACCAGGGCTTATTGACTATATTGTTGTCCATGAGTTGTGTCATTTGGCAGAGTTGAATCACTCGAAAAAGTTTTGGCGGCTTGTTGAACGAACAATGCCGAAGCACAACGAGTTGCGGCAATTACTGAAGCAGAATAGTTTGTAATGGCTTGATAGTTTTTCACTGCGAAGAAATTATTGGAGTATAATGAAAGCAAGAGAGGAATGCGAATAGTATGATTGAGGTGAGCATATTTTTGTTTGGATTGTTGATCGGCGCACTAGTCGTTTATTTTGTGATGTCCCGTAAGACGACAACCGGAATCGCCGCGCACGCGAAGAACCAGCAAAATGAGAAGCAATCACGGAAAGACAAAATTCTTGAGATATTGCGAGAGCGCAACAGCCTAACTAACGATGATATTGAAAAAGTTCTTGGCGTGTCAGACGCATCCGCGACGAATTACCTTCAAGAGCTAGAACGTGAAGGAAAGATCGAACAGGTGGGCGAGCGTGGGCGGTTCGTATCGTATCGGCCTAAGAAATAAACTCAGCCATAACTTGCACTTTATGGATCAGTCACTTTTATACCCAGTCATTTTCGGCGCACTTGGCGGATTCGTTCGCGCGCTTGTTGGCATCGCGAAGTATTTTGAGAAGAATAAACGTGAGCAGAAACTACGGCTTCCATATGTTCTCTATTCCATTTTCGTTGCCGCTCTTGTCGGTGGCATCGCTGGCATTTTCGCGAATGGCGACTGGAAACTCGCTCTCATCGTAGGTTATGCAGGTTCCGATTTTCTCGAGGGACTCTACAAAATCAAGAAGGCCCAAGGGTTTGAAATATAAAGAAAAGGGAGTAACATTACTTTATTCTCTTGCCCGCGCACGGGTGGGCGGGGAAAGGGCAAGATCAAACAATAAATTCCCCCAACGGCTAAACCGTCTTAGCCATTGAAATCAGCAATAGGCGAGAGACGGAAATGGCAAGAAAAAGGGGTGTGGGAAAAATGAATTGCCATTTCCGTCTCTCGCCTCCGTCTCGAAGGCACCCAAACGGAAGCGGCGGTTGGCGATCCTTTCGCCCCATTCATTAAGAGTGGGGAAGAAATGGTGGGGGCGAAAGGAGCGACAACAATAAAATTCCTAAAATTTTCCCATCCTATTGGGTTTCCGCCTGCGGCGGATTTGAATGGGGCGCGCGCAAAAGATTAAGAAAAAAATGAAGGGGAAAATTTTAGGGATTTTGTACTCCGCACCGCGGAGTCGCCGCTGGGGAGTTAGGGTTCAAAATCGGGATTCTCCTCGAAAAAGCTTCGAACTTTGTTTGAGAAACACCGAATTATTTATTACCCCTATTCTATGACGCAATCAACGATACACATCATCATAACCGGCGGCACTATTGATGCGGTTTGGGATGGCAAAAAAGACACTGCCGTGATTGGCGAAGGACTTGCGACTGCATCCTCGCTTCCGGATTATTTTTCTCGCCTGATTCTGTATGCCGATGTTCAATTTACCGAGGTATACATGAAGGACAGCCGATCCCTGACGAGCACTGATATTGAACATATCGTGAAGGAGGTCGAGGACAGTTCCAGTACGCGCATTCTTATCACACACGGCACGTATACCATGCCTGATACCGCGAAGTATCTTAAAGCGCATCTGAAGCGGCACGATCAGACGATTATTTTGACCGGTTCCATGGTGCCCCTGCGGGGATTTTCCGGCGAGTATTCCGATGCGGCGTTTAATCTTGGTTATGCCATCGCGAAAGTAGAGGATCTCGGACCAGGCATCTATCTTGCGATGAACGGGCGCGTGTTTACGCCAGACGAGGTAGTAAAAAATTTAGCGGAAGGAAAATTTTATTCCGTCTTTGACCGCCACGCATAATTTCCTCCATAGGGATTTCCTCATTCGCGACTGGCAAGCGAAAGTGAAAAAATAACTGTCCGCATGGTAATGGGGTCAGCATGGTAATGGGTGGTAATGGGGTCAGGAGCCATTATTTTTTAAGTTATGATATGCTATAATCATGCCGCGAACTATACGATCCGATATTGCCGACATGAGCTATTAAGCGTTTTAAGTTAGAATCACCTTTCGGTCTGTCGGGGAGGCCGTGGGATAAAAATAATTGATCCTGACCCCATTACCACCAAGTCGAAACCGCCAATGACTTTACCGCACTCAAACACATATGAAAAAAATACCGGATAATCAATTGCCCTCCCGCCAATCGCAAATAGTTATCTATAAAGACCCACGCGGTAGTGTGAAGATTGATGTGCGTTTTGACGGCGATACGGTGTGGCTCACGCAGGACGCTCTTTCTGAACTGTTTGAAAAAGGTCGATCTACTATTACGGAACATATTCAAAATATCTTTACCGAGGGCGAGCTTACCGCCGATTCAGTATGTCGGGAATTCCGACGTACTGGGACAGATGGAAAGGAATATCTTGTAAAATATTACAATTTGGAGCTTATCATAGCTGTTGGGTATCGAGTAAAATCACCGCAAGGCATGGCTTTTCGTACGTGGGCGACGGCACGACTTTCAGAGTATATCGTGAAGGGCTTTGTGATAGACAGCGATAGGCTCAAAAACCCCGATGCCCCGTTTGATTATTTTGAAGAACTCGAGCGCACTATCGCGGATATTCGTTCCAGCGAAAAAAGGTTTTATCGAAAAATTACGGATATCTATGCAACGAGTGTGGACTATGACCCGAAAAGCTATCGAGAGTGCACAAGTTAGAAAAAATAAAAAGAAATAACTGTCCGAGGTCCGACCTTTGGCGAAGATTTGAAATTTTTGTTCAACATGTTAACGGTATGAAAATTGTATTGGTCATTACAAATTTTCGAGGAAAAAAAACAGCTTTTATTTCACAGGAACTTCGCACGTATCCGCTCGAGCAGGCAGTAACGTTGGCGCGTGAAGGAAAAATTGAAGACGCCCATGTTGTTCATCGCGGTACAACGTCATATATCCGCACTAATACCAACGTACCCAAAGACGATGAGTTTGATACAATTTCCATTACGGCGCGCAATCTTTTATTATATGCCCAAGGGCATGGAACGAAAGCGCTTCCACTGCTTGATGCTTTTGTTACGCTTTATCGAGCTCGTTTGAAGAAAAAAGGACGGCTGATAACGCCGGTTGGGCAACCAAGTGTGCTTTTGTCAGGTGTTTTAATAGACCTTCGAGAAGTTAAGCGCTTTGTTTTTAATGCTGCCAGGCGATTTGACATTGATCCCTATCTCCTCGGAGCGATTTTGATAGACGAGATTGCGCGTCTGAAACCGTTTGAGGAAATCATTGATGCCCTTGGCGTTCATGTCGTAGGCCGCAATGTGTCTGTTGGCATTGGACAGGTAGAGATAGATACCGCCAATAACATCATAAAAATTGGACTGTATCATCCAAATCCAAACGATCAACAATTGCCTTTTCGTCGGCTCGATCGGGAATCGCGGACGCATCTGTACGGATATCTTATTGATTCGAAACATAATATCTTTTTCGCTGCGGCAGTGATCAAAGACATTATCGTCTCTTGGACGCCCGCCGCCGGAGATAAAATGACCTCCGCAGTTATCGCCACGCTCTATTCAAAAGGTGGAATGCCGCATCCCAACCCCGCCTCAAACAAGAGGGGAGACCAGATAGCTGGTGAGTTTTATGATCTTGCGAGAAGTATCATAAAAAATTCATGAGCACCGACACTCAACATGTGGGAAGAATCACCCCCTTGATTATTGGAGGACTAACTCTTGCAACACTTCTCATCGCCTTTCCATTTGCGCGAGATATGGCATATAATGAGATCAAGCTTATATCCCTCAAAAAGAGAATGCGGGCATATCAACACCCAGTGGACTCACAATTAGTGCGGGAACTCTCACTGATTGGCAACCTTGCTCCAGCTTCAAACCAATGTGGATTCGTCGTTGCCCAAGTGCGTACAACCACGCGCGCGCCGGATGACGTACGCGCTTTCTACGCTCCTGTTATCATTGATTCATCTGGCGCAGAGCCGCCCTATCAGACAGTCAGTCTTTTTATGATACCTGATGAAGAGAGTTCAGAACGCATTGATATATCATATTCAGAAATCTCCGAGCAGATCATAAAAGAAAAGCTTGTCGGAGCTGGAACATATTTGTTTATGATTTCGGAAACGGGTTATCCGCCGAATAATGATCCACGATGTCATTGATCTATGCAGAAGGGATTCTTTATCGTTTTATGAACATTCTTATATTTTCTCTCCTTGGTTTGTACGCGATGTTTACCCTCGCGCTTGGTGTCGTTGTTGGTGCGTTTATTCTGTTGTGGCTGTCAAAAAAATGGAAGCTCTCTCACGCGACATTCAAAACATCACTATTCATTATCCTCATTGTCTCCGTTGTTGGAGTGGTGTTTCTTGCGGGGAATGACGCTCTGGCGCTGCATACGACAGCGCGTATTGATGACGGATTTCCAGGCGTGCAGGACAGCGGCGCATTGGATTTGATTAGCCAGGAGGTAACGGCAACAACCGCCACGATTACCTGGAAGACGTTTGAACCATCGCCGACATGGCTGCAGTACGGGATAACCATCGCGTTTGGCGGGGAATATAAAGATGAGAACGAAAAAAAAGAACATCGCGTTACATTACGTGATCTCGAGCCCGGAAAAACCTATCAGTACACGGTATGGGTGAAGGATTCCAAAGGCCTTCGACGGTATCATCAGCGGATGGAAGGCATGAAGATGATTAACTATTATAGCAGCCCTTCGTTCACGACTCTGACGCGTGCGCAGGAGGAAGAGGAAGCGCGCAAGCAGGCAGAAGCAGCAGCAAGCGGAAAGTCATTGCTCACATTCCGTTTTTATGGCGACGCGATTGAGCGAGCGCCTTTTTTTTATCCAATTTTTAAAGACACAACAACGTTTGATTTTTCCGCACCGCGCATAACATCAATGACGCTTCGCGGAAATTCATCGCAGGCCGAGCTTCTCTGGACAACGGAACGGGATATGTCAGAAAGCTACATCGGCTATGGGCCTGACACGTCGCATGGTTTTTGGAGACATAGCGGCTGTACCGAAAATTGTACTTCACACACAGCCATCCTTGATGGGCTTGTTCCCGGTCAAGAAATTCACTTTAAGATACGAATGCGGGGGCGATACAATGAGGAAAAAACATCGTCAGGGTATTCCGTGATTGAGACGCCGGACCTTTCCTTTGTGGTGCCGCTTTTGTCATCACAAACAGTGAATATTCCGTTGCGGCAATCGGATATCACCGCTCCGGCCATTACTGACATTCGTAGTGCGAAGGTGGCAGGGGAAAATCGCCGCGCATCGCTTTTTTTTGACATTCCCAAGCGCGGAGAAATTACGGTTACATCCGACGAGCCCGCGCAGGCGACCGTTGAACTTCTTCATATTAAAGGCGGAGCGTATAGCATAGGCGACGTTGTGAAAACGGAAACGATTTCGTCGTCGGGTTTTAATACCACAACAACACTTTCGTTTGAGCCGTTGCTTGACGCCGAGCGCGATTACGCGTATCAGGTTACTGTGCAGGATGCGGCAGGCAATAGGCACACATCGAGATATTTTGCATTGAACGTTCGTGGATCCATGCAGGAAACGTCTCAAATGATAGGCGCGCTTCCATCATTTTCACAATCAGCGCCGCAGACATCACAGTCCCAGATGGGAGTCACTACACAACAATCACCGACTGTTCTTGGCAAAAAACTTTTAGGCCGTATTCTTCTCCAGGTCCAGGGAAGCGGTGAAGCATGGTATGTCCATCCGAAAACAGCGCAGCGCCATTATCTTGGACGCCCGAGCGATGCGCTCCGGGTCATGCGTGAACAAGGAGTGGGGGTGAGTAATGCCGACCTCTCTCGTATCGCGCGCTCTGGAGATGCGAATAGCGGAGATGGCGCTTTTGCAAAAAAACAGGCGGGTCGTATTCTTCTTCAGGTTCAATCTCATGGCGAAGCGTGGTATGTGAACCCGCTTGATGCCAAGCGTTATTACCTCGGCCGTCCCTCAGACGCGCTTGCCATCATGCGGACGCTCGGGATTGGCATTAGCAATGCTGATTTAGCGGCCATTTCACTATGATCAAAAAAATAATCGGCGGAATGTTCATCGTCTTTGAGGGAGGAGAGGGGAGCGGGAAAACCACGCAGGCCAAGATGCTCGGTGAATGGTTGACCGCGCGTGAGCACGATGTTTTATTGACAAAACAGCCAGGCGGTGATGAAAGTGTATGCAAACAGATTCGTTCGCTGGTGCTTGACCCCCAGTACTTTGGCAAGATTTTTCCTCGTACGGAATTTCTGCTCTTTATGGCAGACAAGGCACAGCACCTGGATTCTGTTGTGCGTCCAGCACTTGCAGAAGGGAAGATCGTGATCTCTGATCGCTACATTGCGTCAACGTTTGCCTATCAAGCAGTTGCGCGCACGAGCTGCACTCGTGAAGAGTTCGATTATGTATCGCGCTATGCAGTGCAGGGGCTCCAACCACATCTGACGATTTGGCTCGATGTCGATCCGGCGCTGGGTATGCAGCGCAATCGCGGGGTACCCTCACAACAACTGCGATTTGAAAAAGAGACTCTTGAATTTCACCAGCGCGTACGCGAAGGATATGAAGAATATCTCACCAAACATACCGACCCCACCCGCGTTCTCCGCGTCGACGCAAACCAGTCCGTTGAACAAAATCACACAGCGATTGTCGCTGGGATAAAACATCTTTTGTCGTCAACGTGAAAACAGTTAGAACGCTCTATGCAAAAGCTGTATTGCTACGTCGACGAGTCAGGGCAGGATGATCGATCTCAATATTTTACCGTTGTTGTCATCATCTGTTTTGGTGATCGGGATATTATCCGTCAGCAGCTTATTGATATCGAGCATATTACAAAGACATATGGTTTAAAGTGGCACAAAACAAAGCATGATCGTCGAATGCACTATCTTGCGGTGGCATGCAAAAGCGATGTCGGAGCAGTAACAACTTATTACGGCATCCATAAAAAACCACTTCCTTATTTCTTCCCAATGAGCGATACTTTGGAGAGAGCAATAAAAAAAGCATGTACGGGGAAGTACTCGGCAACTGTTTATGTCGATGGAATTGATAGAACAATAGCAAAGAAACTTACAAATATATTACGCTCACGAGGCGTTCAACTCAACTTGGTAAAAAGCAGAAGAGATGAAAGTGAGCCGATTATTCGCCTTGCAGATATGTGGGCGGGCTGCATTCGAGGGATGCTTCTTGGCGGAAAAGAGAGTAAAGCTATTTTTGAACACGCAAAGGCAAAAGGTCACCTGACGGATGTTAACTGAGATCATAAAAACCTCGTTGAAACGAGGTTTTTATGAAGTTCCTTGGCTAGTTTCTCTCATGTGAGAAACAATTCCCTGCCATACGGCCAGACCTTCGCCAAGGCTTGATAACCGTATTATGGCATGTTATGGTACACTTGTCAATATCAGTAGAACCGTAAAACAGACTGGCTGCCTAGGGCCCGATTCTCACCCCCAAAAATTTTGGGGGAGTAGCCTCACGCTTTGGTGAGGCGGGCACACTAGGTCCTTACACTCCAATCTGTTTACTTAATCTTAGCATAGCATGGATAAACCAATTGTCAAGGTGAAGAAATGATACACGTATTTCTTGCCATTGCACCACTGTTCCTCATTATCTTCGCAACCGCTGCGCTGCAGCGGTGGAAGCATATCGACAAGCATTGGTCGGAGGTGCTCAACGAATTCGCGCTCAAGATTGGTCTGCCGGTGCTGATTTTTTCCGCGCTTGCAAAATCGCCATTCGCGCTTGCCGATCATGCCGGTGTCATTTTTGTCAACTCGCTGTTCTGCGTGATTCTTTTTTTCTGCACCCTTGCTTTGTGCAGAATGTTCCGCTTGAGTGCGGAGATGACGCGTACGATTATTGCCGGTCTCATGTTTGGCAACATTGCGTATCTTGGCATTCCTATCCTGACGCAGATTTATGACGCATCAATTCTTCCGAGGGTCAGCGTTATTATCGCGACATGGTTTTTCTGGTTTTTTACGCTTGTCACCGGGTATGTTACGATGTCGCGCCAAAGAAAAGGAGATGGTGTGTTCGCGCGAACATGTCAAGCGCTTCTGGGAAATCCACTCCTGATTGCCGTTGCGCTTGGACTCTTGTTTGCGAGTTTTTCTCTTTCACTGCCATCGGTTGTCGTAACAGCGCTTGATATGGTTTCCGCGTCAGTCACGCCAACGGTCCTCATTGTCATCGGGCTTTTCATTGGAAAGTCTCCGCTGGGTTCATTCAATGACTGGATCCCCGCATTTGCGCTTTCCGCACTGACCCTTCTGGCCCTGCCCGCCGGAATGTATTTCGGACTTCAGCTCTTTGGACTCTCGCCGCATACCTACGCAATCTCAATTATTGAGATTGCGATGCCCTTTGCGATTACCCCATTTGCCCTTGCCGACGAGTATGGATTGAATAAAGCATGGATCTCCCGTTCCATTGTCCTTTCCACAATTCTTTCGGTGCTCACACTCCCGTTCTGGATTTCGATTCTATAAGTGATATGCAGAAATTGTATTGTTATGTCGATGAATCAGGACAAGACCCATCGTCACGGTTTTTTGTTGTCGCGGTAATAGTTTCTGCCAGTGATCAGCAAATGATTCGGGAAGAATTGGAACAGCTAGAGCGAGTGTCTGGAACGGGGCATAAAAAATGGCACAAGGTACGACAGAAAAATAGAATTGCTTTCCTGGAGCGTGCATTGGGTGAAGGAATCGCACATGGTTTAGTGTATGTCGCTTGGTATAGGAAACCGGCATTATATTTTTTTACAATGCTCGACGCGATCGAAAAAGCAATTCGCACATCAGTACAAGCTGACTATCAGGCACGTATTTATGTGGATGGTATCGATCAACAAAAGGCGCTTGAACTGACAAGCGCACTTCGTATCCGAGGAATATCTCTTCGATTGATTCAAGGTAGTCGAGACGAGAGCGAACCACTGATTCGTTTGGCGCTCCTCGAAAATAAGGAGTCATCTCGACTCCTTGATAATGCCAGGAAGAAGGATTATCTTAGAGTGATTTTTGAATCATAAAACCCCGCTAAAACGGGGTTTTATGATATACCTTGGCTATTCTTCGTTGCCGAAGACCAATCTCTGCCAAAAAAGGGCAGGCCTTCACCAAGGATTGATATAATCATATTGGCACGCTACAATTATTCTGTCAATAGCATGACCGTGGCCTTTTTATGAAAACCTGCGGGCAGTGCAAACTGGAATTTCAGATTTTTGACGAGGATCGGGAATTCTACAAAAAGATCAACGTGCCGGAGCAGATATGGTGTCCGGAGTGCCGCACTATGCACCGCTGTTACGAACAAACGATCAGCTGATGTTCAAGAAATGTGGAATATTTTTGGGGTTGTATCCTTTTGCCATAAAGGGAAAGAGCGCAATGGTTTCGCGGTTTGGTCCGGCAAGGGTCCAGACAGGAATCAGGCGGCCGCTCAAGAGGCCTTCGGTCGCGGATTGACCGGGCCGATAGAGTTCAATTGCCCGTTCGCGAAGCGTGTTGATGAGTTTTTTTATATGCTCCGGAATGCCGGCAACAATACTATCGAGAGATGAAAAGAATTGGTACTTGGACATAGTCATCCAATCATTTGTCGCTGACAGTGTTGACCAATCCGCGCTGCGCAGCTTGTGAACAAGCTCGGGGCTTGGCTGTTCATCGCCATTCTCAATGCGTTCGAAGAAGAAAACAAGTACAGGATTTCCAACATGTTCACGTCCATCTGCGCCATACAGCGCGCGTACGGCATTCTTCTCTGGCTCTGACATATCGCCTCGTGTTCGATTGTCTCGGATAATTCCTTCCTCGAAAATGATAACTTCCGAGATTTTAGGGCTCCGTGGATCATCGTTAAACGCGCGGGCGGCCGCGTACGGGCCCTTCTCGCTTCGGGTAATGACAATAACACTTTCATCATGGACGCCATAGGGATAGGGTTTCTTTGAGTCATCATCATGATAGTTATGAAGGAACGCAATAAAAGTGTTTGTGAGGAGAATAAGCGCGCGTTCTTTGCGCTCTTCACTCTTTCCTTCTGATTTGAGTTCCGGAAACACAGCGGTAAGCTTTTTTTCAATAAGCGGGAGAGCGTCGTGAGACATGCCCTGCAGTTTTGTCCAGAGTCGAAGCGTGTCGTGAGCATACCGGCAAGCAAGATCCATATCAAAAAAATACGTTGAAAGAAGGGCGCGAATGTGCGGATCATCGAGCAGAAGCTGTGTGGAAATAATTTTTCCTTCGCTTGCAAGCTCATGAAGAAGCGGCTCAGTATAACCATTTTGTACTACCCGCGCGTCATTGATCACTTCATTTTTTTCAAGACCCATAAAAAGAAAACCTGAATGAGGATCAAACGAGGTATGGATTGGTATAACATATTTGCCCGGGTGATTGACAACACAGTATTCGGTCATTGCCCGGGCGATGCGCTTCTTTTTTAATACATCATCGCGGAGCCCATTGTCGGCGGGCGATACGCGGATTTTTTCTTGTACGCGTGATCGGGCTGCCGCGCAGCCACTATGGCTATCAAGAATTTCAATGACAACATCTTGCGATGCAAACGCTCGATCAAGCATTTTTGCAAATTCCCCGCCAGATTGTACAAACAGGGAGTCCCCTGGTTTTTCACTTGGAAGGAAATCAATGTCATTATCTCCCGCTGGTGTGCGAAACGAACCCTCGTGAAGGCCGGCGAGTAATTTAAGGCTTACACGAACATCAATGCAGATTGATCCTTTAGGAATACCGCGCGGATACAACTCTCGTTGCAGCGATTCAGCATTTTTGATGTCTTCTGATTGCATCTCTTGAAATCGCGCTTCGCGCGTCGCAAACCATTGTATGAGTTTATAATGCGTCATCGCGTATGCGCGTGGGTCCCGTTGTGCTTCGCGCAGGCGATCAAGATGAAGACAGGCATTGAGATAGTCATGAACGAGTTTTTCAAATGATTGCTCAACTTCCGGCAGTTCAAGATGTTCCAAGAGTTCTCGGTAAACATCTGACACACATGATGGCTGTGGGGTTGTATCCACTGTATTTTTATCCATACATTTTTTTTAATTTCCTTCATTTAACGCCATCTTTGCCGTTCTGTCAACGCGTCTTCCCAAAAAAGGGAGAGTGTGCTATAATTAAGTCATGAGGACACCAAAAGAGGTGCGCCAAGTTTTGTATTCGAAAAGCCCCTTTGTGGGCTTTTATTATAACATGGACAATACATTTGTTTTGTACCGTATTCAAGGAACAGTAGAGCAGGGAAGTGCGCAGGCGCGGAGGTCGGGATATCCGACGGCGAATCTCGCACTTTTAGAGTTGCCAGACATTCCGGAGGGCATCTATTGTGCGTGGACGGCGATTGACGAGGAAGTGAAACGCATTCCCAGCGTTGTTTTTTATGGCATACCGCATTCATTGCCCCGCGCGGTCGAACCACGCTTTGAGGTGCATCTGTTTGAGCAGAATAGGGATCTCTACGGTAAAACGTTGAACGTTGAGCTGTGTGTTTTTATTCGTGAGAATAAAAAGTTTGAAGATTTTGAAAGTTTGCAAGAAGCTATTCAAGATGATATTAAGAAAGCAAAAGAATATTTCAATTTTTGACTTTTAAAGTTTAAAGTCGCACGTTTCAAGTAGAAAGTTGTGTATGTTTAGCGGGATTATCAAAAATATCGGGACTATTGTTCGCGTGACAGAAAAGCAGGGTGGACGCGAATATGAGATCCGCACGTCGCTTCGTCGATCATTGAACATGGGCGAGAGTGTTTTGATTGCCGGTATCTGTTCAACGGTTATAAAAAAAACACCAACAACAATTACGGTGTTTCATATGCCCGAAACGCTTGCTAAAACAACATCGACAGAATGGAGAAAAGGAACACTGGTAAACATCGAACCCTCTCTTCGTGTAGGCGAGGACATTTCCGGTCATGTCGTGAGCGGACATGTGGACGGGAATGCGCGCGTATCTGAGATTAGAGAAGAGGGCGTGTGCAAATGGGTTTCGTTCTCTCTTTCAAAAGATCTTGCGAAATATATGATTCCAAAGGGATCGGTTGCGGTTGACGGCGTAAGCTTGACCGTTACTGACGCGCGAAAGCAGTCGTTTTCTGTCGCGCTTATTCCCTATACGCTCTCTCATACAACACTTGGCATAATAAAAAAAGACGATCCGGTCAACATCGAAGTTGATCAGGTCGCGAAGTATATTGAGCGTTTTGCTTCCCGCGGAAAAAAATGAAAAGGCGCTTCAAGAGACTACTTGGGGGATGATTTTGGCGCCTGAGAGAAATGGGGTAATTCGGCGGCGCCAGTGTGAGGCGGAGCAGATTTTATTGTCGTTGATTCACGGAGGTGCGCGCGCGCTGCTGCGTCAGTAGCTGCTCTTTCCTGTTCTTCAATTTCTCTCAAAGCTGCCGCTTGCGCTCGTTGGTCTTCCCGCATATCAGGATCTCCGCCTTCATGTGTAGGATGAGGTCTGTCACTATCCGACCAGAGAGAGCGTTGGTCATCGACTGATTGGGTAGTTGCGTTGGGATCAACTCCGCGTTCCGCCAAGAACCCAGGTATTTCTTCCGGTTTTGGTTTATCAAAATTATCTGGCATAGTCTTTATCATGATGAATTAGCTCTCTTTACCATAACAGAACTACGACGATTTGCAATTTTTTAACACAACCGTATACTGGGAGAAGCATAAATCATAGTCTGGATCCCGGTCTTCACCGGGATGACACTAATATGGCACAGGTAACACTGTATACAACTCCAACGTGTGGCTACTGCAAGCTCGCGAAGGCATTTTTTAAGGAGAACAATATTGAATACACCGAGAAGGATGTGGCAGTTGATGAAGCGGCTCGCGAGGAGCTCTTTTCCCGCGCAAAAGCAAAAGGCGCGTCTGCAAGCGGCGTACCGGTTATTTTCGTAGACGA
>JACQSC010000006.1 GCA_016206155.1 Candidatus Uhrbacteria bacterium
GGCATCATGTCTTGGATCATCAGAAAAGCCAGTTTCAATTAAAGCGGCTGCCCTTCTTTTTTCCTCAGCTTGCTCCGAGGTTAATCTTCCTGAAGCCTCCATTTTAACGAGCTCGTCATTTAGAGCTTTTTGAAATATATCCTTTGGCTGTTCTTGTGGTACTGGTGGTTGTTCAAAATTCATAGTTTTGTGTGATTAATTGATTATTATTTTCAAGTTATTCCGACCCCGAAAATTGCCAAAAAATTAAAATATAAATTGAGAGAGATTTTTGACTATTTCCGATAACGTTCCTGCGTATGCGATGTTTGCCAGTGGTATAATTGCACGAAGTGCTTACCACTGGCAAATATGGGTGGAGGCTTGCGGAGGTACGGAGCAAGCCGTAACCGCATACGCAGTGTTAGCTGATGTATTCCTTTTCTTTTCCGACGATAGTCGGTTGTTTTAAAAATTTTCAAATTTCTTTTTCCGTTTTGGGTGGCGGGCAGAGGGGAATTAAAGGGGTGAATGCCCGCCACCCAAAACACTTATTCCTGGTTTGGGGAAGGGGCAAGAGGGGCTGGGGGTGAATTGCCCCTTCCCCAAACATTTTATTCTACATCTTTTATTGATTGGAGGTCGATTTCCTTATTTCCAACCACGAGATTCTTTTTTGCAACCCATGTGAATCCTTTTTCTGGTGTGATAACAGCTACATCAACAGGACCGCCTACGCCTGGCATGTCGCCTGGGTCAAGGAGAATGCCGTCAGAAAATCTTTGTATAGCATTTGTTGTTTCGATTGATAGAACGCTAAAATCAATGCCATCTTGAAGAGTCATTGTTCCCCATTGAATATTATACTCTAGGGCTCCGAGTTGTTGTTTGACTCCTTGTTCTGTGAATTTTTGCGTAGCTTCTTGTAGCATTGGAAGATTTCCCATCCGTGGGTCGAAGCCTAGGACGATTCTAGTCAAAACATCAGTTTGACCAATCCAACTAGCCCCATACTCTTTCCCTTTTTGTGTACTGTTTCTTAGCATTTCAACATCTCCAGGTACTGATACTTTGAAGGCTTGATGCGAATCATCACTGTTAAATCCTGAGACTATGAATTGTAGCTGATCGACATGTGCCATTCGTTCTTCTTCAATACCTTTTGGATTTTTGAATTTGAATTTTACTGCACCTTTTTCTTGTTTAATTTCTATGTCCTTACAGCCTTGTCTTTCTAAATCAGCTCGAATTTGATCTGGTAACTTTTTTAGACCCTCTTTGTAATTGTACTTTTCTTCAAAGAAGTCTTGGAGTTTTTTGCTGATCTCTTCGATTGAGAGTTTTCGGATGTCGGCATGTTTTTTGAACTCTTCGATGAATCGGCTTACGTTTTTGAGCACGCCATTTTCTGGTAGAAAGGCCAGACCGGCGACTACTACTCCAACTTTTTTTCCGAGTTGAAATACTTTTGTTGCCGAGTCCGAGCCAATACGACTCATTCCTTTCATGTTTCTATAAGATTGACGGCTATCAGCGGCTAATACCATTCCTTCAGGGGTGGTTGTGTTAATACAGAGACTCATATTATTTTGATAGGTTAGTGATAATATAAATGGTGAATAATAACGTACATGTTGCGATTATTGCCTTGTACTCTGGACCCATAAAAAATACGGAAGAGCCGAGTAAAACGATCGCACTTATTGTTAGTTCAGATTGCTTGTTTGCGGGGATATTTTTTAGGAGATCCAGTATCGGCGTTTTTTGGTGTGTGTACTTTTCTAAGGCAAGATTGATATAGCTCTGGACGATGTTTTGAAGTGTGTTGCTATCGAACTGTGTTCCCTCGATTTTAATCCTTGATTCGGCGTTATCCACACTATGGATTGGAGGAGTTAAGTTATTTTGGGGGCTACTTTCGCCCGTGAAGGTAAGGTTATTTGCAAATGATGTTTTGCTCGTATCGCCGACGATGGTATACGTTTCGAGTGGCTGTAATCCCAACTCTTTCAAAGCTCTATAAGTCGGGATAACAGAACTGGTTTTAGCGCCTATTTGCGCAAGGTAGCCTTTCTTTACTAGCGATTCAATAGCCCTGAGAACGGAATTGTTGGCCGCCACTTTAATTCCCTCAACCATTTCTCCCAATGTCGGAATAATGCCATTCTTTGCGTGGTATTTATGGATGAAAATAATTAGGTTTTTCTGATTCTCAGTCATAATGTCTTTTAAATCTGCATTCACAATACACCGTTACTTTAGTAACGGTCAAGTATTTTCCTGTGGATAACTGAAAAATGGCTTATAAAGGCGTCAAATCCTTCAAAACCTCCTCCACATTCCCATTGTGCACCAAAAAGAAATGGAGTTTGCCCTTGCCGAGTTTTACCCATTCGTCGGCAATTTCTACTTTGTATCCGGTGTCCTCGTTGCTGATTCGGTCTTCGCCTTTCCATTCAAGGGCAACGATGTTTCCTTTTTTGGTGAGCCCAACAAAATCCGGGTAAAACTTGCCCTTTTTCCAGCCTTGAATAAAGAAAGGGTCTTGTTTTTCACGATTGCGAACCCAAAACTCAACATTCGGCAAGCTATCAAGGTCTAGACGTTCAACAAAACTCAACTCCTCTTTGTTCAGCTTGTCGATTTTCTCGTAGTAATTTTTGTTGAACTCTTGCGGTATCTGCTCTTTGAGCGTGATTGTTTCCGGGAAGCTCTCAAATGTTTTGGTTGTAATCTTCTTTTTGGCTACAAGCTCGACAAAACGCTTTTTAGCATAGGCTTCAAGTACGCTGTTTATGGCCTCATTGAGTCGGTCGAGGAATAAATACCGATTAACGGAAAGCTCAGCCAAAGATTTTTGCTTGAGTTGATAATCAACGGCTTTATCAATGAATTTTACCTTGTTCGGTTTATCGAGCAGGGTGAAGCGGAGCTTTTTATCAAGCCACTGCACCAACTCTTGTTTTGAAAAATTTTTGTCTCGGTAGGTTAGATTGAGAATTTGCTGTTTGCCTTTGTGCCATTTGTTATCGTCTTCAATATCAATAATCGCTCGGCCGTCATTGTCGTAGTGGATTTCAAAGTCAAATTCGGCGTTTTGTTTTGCCAGTTCAAAATCTTCGCCAATCAGTTCCTCAAAAGTCAGTTTTTCGTCTTCCAAGCTCATCATCGGCACTGCAAAATCCTTTTTCACAGCGCGGTTTACTTCTTTTGGGTCTTTTGCGGTGTCTCCGTTTGATGAAGCGCCGATTAAATCCAGTTTACTGTATCCGTTTCTTTCCAGTCCTGAAATGATGTTGCTTGCCGCTTCATTGAAGTTTTTGGCGGAAGCAAAAATGTAAGAGCGGTTTAATGCCTCGTTTTTCTTTCGCTTGGCATACGGCATGCGAATAATACGCCCGATGATCTGCTCGACAGCAATTTTTGCCCCGACATTGGCAACGGAAATGAGAACATAGGCAAAGGAACAGTCCCAACCCTCGGCGAGCGCACTAACGGTTATAATGTAGCGGATTTTGCATTTTTTGCTGAACAAGTCTACGCCCTCAAGGTCGTTTCGGTCGGATGTTTTGATCGCAATTTCTTCTTCGGAGATTTTGGCGGAAAGCAAATACGCTTTGATCTGTTCAACCGTCACGTTGTTTTGCGTTTTGCTCTTTGGCTGGGCTTGAATTAAAGCAATTGGACGGATATATTCGCCTGTATTTTTCTTGCCCTCTTTTTCAAGGTCGGCTCGTTTTTCAAGCCCGCGAGCAACGGCGTTTTGCCATTGGGCGGAGCTTTCAAGCACAAGCGGAATTTTTACCATTTGTTCGTCTTTGAGTTCAGCAGGGGAAATGTCCACCAAAATATTACTGCCGGAGCGTGGCGTTGCCGTGTATTCAATTACGAAACTTGGATTTAGGCTGTTGAGAAAATCTATTGAAAGCTCGGTTTTGGTTTTATGCCCCTCATCAATCACCACAAGCGGATTACTCATACGGACGACATTTGCGAGCGAGTTTATGATTGTGCCTTCCTCGTCTTTTTCCAGATCGTCTCGGTCATCAAGGTTTTCAAAGTGGCTCAAGAGTGCGCCGTTTTCCTGATAGACTTTGTATTTCTTTTGGAGTGTTTTTTCTTTGCGGAAAGCCTCCAAGCTGGAAATGATAATGCAAAGATTGTCCTGAACATCCTCTTTTCTGATTCGTAATGCTTCCTCGTTTGAAAAAATACGTACGCCTTTTTGAAAAGCCTCGTCCAAAATCTGCCTGTGCCAGTCGTTACGGTCTTTAAACTTCTTGAGCGTTTGGGTTTTGATTGCCTCGGACGGCACAAACCACATCACAATACCTCTATCCATTTTGTGCTTGAGGAAAGAGCGCATGATTTCGTTGACGGAATGACAGCCGACAAGCGTTTTTCCTCCGCCAGTCGGAATTTTGACGCAAACGAAAGGCACATCACCGAAAAAGTCGCCGTGATATGGCCGGTCAGTTTCGCCCATGAACGCATATTTTGGCCCGACGGCCTCTATGCCTTTGAGATAAGCCTTGAGCTTGTCTAGCGCTGATTGTTGATATTTTTTGAGTTCCATAATTAGTAGACTTTAACTTCGTAAGGAATTTGCTTGAAGATGATGCTGTGTTTCGCAAGTGTTGCCTCATCAAGCAAACATTTGTCGGCGTAAATTACTTTTGTGCCGTCGGTTTTTCGTAGCTTTTTCAAAAAGGATTTACTCAATACATTTTCGCCCTTTTCTTTGTAGATCAGATAATACTCGGTTTCCGCATATTCGCCGATATAATTTCCCGATACTTTGGCAGGGTCTATGTTGGTTTGCGTTTCAGTAAAGTAAATGTAGGTTGCAAACTGGTCAAAGTCGCAAGTGTCCTCGATTTGACCTTCTTCATCAAAAAGTGGCTTGCTGAGTTCGCAATACTCGAAGCCGTCGTCATATTTATTTTTCTGTATCGCATTTTTGATTCGGGTTGCCGTTATATCCTTCGCAATGTGATCTTCCATTTCAATAAGAATAAATTTTCTGGTTCCGCCGTCTTCCTTGTTTAAATCTAAAACTGCGTGACCTGTACTTCCAGAGCCAGCAAAAGAGTCTAAAATTATTTCATCTTCACCGCTTGTAGCAACCTTCAGAAGATGTTTAAGAAATGCGATTGGCTTTTTACCACTTCTAAAGTCAACACCACCTTCGTGTCGGCAATTACCAAAACTGTCTGCGAAATTTTCAAAATTGACTATTGGAGCAAAGCGTTCGTTATCATCAGGATTTTCTAAAACTCTACTTGGTACGCCTTGATAGTACTTTCCTTTCGTTGCCCCGTCTCTTTTTGGGCCGGTGAAGTATCTATAATCAAACTGATCGTTCCCAATGCCGTAGACTTTATAGAGTACCCCAAGCCCATCCGCTTTGTATCTCCCAGCTAAATGATCTCTAAAGAAACGGCCTGATGAATTTATATCAAGAACTTTTCCAGTTGCCCAAATTTCCTTCAAACCTTTTTCTGATGGTTCGCCTTTTACGATTTTGTAATCGTCTTTTTGAAAAATGGCGACTTTTTTCCCGCCCAAGTTTACAAATTTTGGCTCATTTATTTCTTCAATTTTCCAAATGAATTTATCAAGGCTGTAATCAATTTTTTGTTTGATTAATGTGGCTTTTGGGCTTTTTCTGTAAACCAAAGCAGTTTCAATAATTATTTGAAAGTCCGAATCTTCTACAAGTGTTTTTCCTGGATAGCGAACTTGATAGTAAAAGGGATACAAAAAATTTTCTTCACCGAAAATTTCGTCACACAATAGTTTTAAGGTTGACGCTTCGTTGTCATCTATACTTATAAAAATAAGACCATCTTCTCTCAAAAGTTCCCGTAGTAACTTTAGACGAGGATACATCATGCAAAGCCACTTGTCGTGTCTGCATAAATCTTCAGATTCTCTGCCCACGACTTTTCCAAGCCATTTCCGAATTTTTGGTGAATTTACTTTGTCATTATAAACCCACTGTTCGCTTCCTGTATTGTATGGCGGATCAATGTAAATACATTTAACTTTGCCTGTATAATATGGCATTAGTGCTTTTAGGGCTTGCAGATTGTCGCCGTGCAAAATGAGATTTTGAGAATTACCTACGGAAGCGGACTTAACTTTTTTGAGTAATCGAAAAGGAACCTCTTTGTCGTGGTTTACTACTGCTTCTTTTCCAATCCAGTTTAGTGTAGGCATAAGCGTTTATCGTTTTTATTTCTGTTGTATTATAGCGCGTTAGCACTTCATATTAAATAAGGTTTTCGGAGCGACCAGCGGGAGCGGAGAAAACATCCTTATATTCCCCTCATCAAATAAATCGTTTCCGCAGTGTAGCGGAGGAAACACCATATTTCCCCTTATAAAATAGAAAAAGAAATTTGAAAATTTTTTAAAACAAATGGGCGAAGCCCAAAAAGAAAAGGAATATTTTAGCTAACTCGTATTTATACGAAATAAGTGATAAAATATGATGAATATTTGTACATTATCTGAACTTATTGTATAATCATACTATTCGACATTAGCATCAATATATCATGGATGATGCCAGCATACAACAGGCGCTCCGGCAGACCGATGACCTTCTACGATTACGGAATTACAGCCGCAGGACGCGAGATGCGTACCAGAATTGTTTACGCGCCTACCTTCGTCACAAAGACGCATCAGCGCAGGTATGTAGTCCCGAGAATGTGGGAGCTTTTTTGATGGCTCTTTATGATCGCGGGGCGGCTTCGCAGACGGTTACGCTTCATTTTCATGCTATCCGTTTCTACTATCGCGACGTACTTGGACAGACGGTTCATATTCCATGGAAAACACCCAAACGCCCACAACGCTTGCCAGTTATTCTTTCGCGCGATGAAGTCGAACACCTTCTTAGTGTTGTTAAAAATAAAAAACATTATCTCGTCCTTGCGCTTTCCTACGGCGCCGGTTTGCGCGTCAGTGAAGCGATTAGTCTTCATGTAGGTGATATTGATCTCGATGAACTTGTTGTCACCATTCGACAATCAAAGGGGAGGAAAGATCGTCGTACCGTGTTGCCCGAGAAATTAAAAAACGATCTGCGCTCGCTGATAGCCGGACGTGAGTCACATGAATATCTTTTTGAAAGCAATCGCGGTGGGAAATTACATGAACGCAGTGCGCAAAAACTGTTTGATGATTCCCTGAAATCCTCGGGCATCAAAAAAGATGCCTCATTCCACTCCCTCCGACATTCATTCGCGACACATTTGCTGGAAAATGGCGTGGACGTTCGCTACGTGCAGGAGCTCCTCGGTCATGCGAATATCCGCACGACGCAAATCTATACTCATCTTACGAATCCAGCATTGAAAAATATCAAAAGCCCGCTATGACGCACCGCATCATCTTTATGGGAACTCCCGATTATGCAGCTCAATATCTTGAGGGATTGATTTTTTCTGGCTACAAACCGATTGCCGTTATCACCCAGCCGGATAGGCCAGCGGGGCGCGCGCAAACCGTTGAGGCAACGCCCGTAAAACGCACTGCAGAGAGAAATAATATTCCCGTCCATCAGCCAGAGGATATTCGCGATCCTCAATGGACAAAAAAGATTCAAGAACTCAAACCCGACCTTATTGTTGTCGTAGCCTTTGGTCAAATCATTCCCCAATCAATCCTGACTATCCCGTCAAAAGGGTGTATCAATGTTCATCCCTCGCTCCTTCCCCGCCATCGCGGCGCAACGCCGTGGCAGGAAACAATTTTGCAGGGCGATGCAACAACCGGTGTCACCATTATGCTTATGGATGAGAAAATGGATCACGGCCCGATTCTGTCACAAGAAGGGGTCGACGTCGCTCCTGACGAGACGACGAAATCGCTTGAGGACAAAACAGCCGCTATTGGCATTCCCCTTCTCATCGGCACGCTTACGCGGTGGTTTGCGGGAACTGTCACCCCTGCAGAGCAACATCACGACCAGGCGACATATACACGACTGCTAAAAAAGGAATCGGGACGAATTGATTGGTCAAAATGTCCCGTTGAGATCGATCGTATGATCCGTGCGCTCAACCCTTGGCCGGGCGCCTGGACCGAGTGGCATGGCAAGCGCATAAAAATTCTAAAAGCCCATCTCGATGAGCAGAACGATTTGATCGTCGATGAACTACAGCCGGAGGGGAAAAAATCAATGGATGCCAAAACCTTCAGGAATGGATACTGTCAAGGCGCTCAGAAAGAACAGCCACTATCATCACTATTCCAATCCCAAGCGGATGGTTCAAGTAAGGAGTAAAGAAATGAATGACACTTAATGCGCCCATGCCATAGAGCAAACCTCTCATCAGTGTCGCTTCATGCGCTCTCCCTTTTTGAAAAAGGGTGCGCATCGTATCGGCTCCACGTATGCAGATTGCGGCGAGAAGAAACAGATACGCAAGGAGTCCCAAGAGTCCGAGTTTTAACCAAAGGTCGAAATACCCCCATTCAAAGGCGTAGGTGGTGTACGTTCCGCTCTCGTTTTGCAGGAGTACGCGCGGATCGCGTGACGTATAGGTGAGTGTTTTGCCAAAGCCATGTCCTAACAAGGGGGCTTTCTTGATTTCATCAAGCATGATCGGCAAGAGGTTCCAGCGGCTTGCGGCTGCGGCTTCGCTCTCTATATCCTCAACGCGCTCGGTGAGCAGATCAACGGAAAATACGCCATCCCGAGACGGAAATGGAATTACCGATATCGCGAAGAGCGTCAGCAGTGCGCAAAAGATCCCACCAGCTCCAATGCCAAAAAATCTCACGACTGCCTTGGGCTCATTTTTTATGAGTCCGAATATCCCGGCGGAAAAAAGCACAACCATCACAAAGACACCGAGCCAAAAACTGCGCGAAAAGCTCAATATGAGGGAAGCGATAGAGCCAACAAGAAGAACACCAAGCCACATATACCGCTTTGCGATATCTCGTATAGAGAAACGCGCAAACCATGCGATATATGAGATGAGAATAAAAAAAAGAAGAACAACATACATTTGGCTCTGAAAAAAGATACGATAGAGCGAGTCCATTTGCGTTAATTCACCAACACCGGTGCTCCGAATCCAGCGGTAGACAACCGTTAGGATATCATCGCCAAATCCACGATGCCCCATCATATAAAAGATGACTAACACCTTAATGAGGCTCGCGCTCAGAGCGGCGGCGCCAATGGTCAAAAATCGTATTATCTGCTCTCTGTGCCGGAGTGCGTCATACAGCACGGGCAGAATGAGAAAAAAGAACCACGCATTTGCATCCGCGAAGATGTACCCTGCGCCATTTCCATTGCGAATCGCCTGGACAATGCCAATAAAAACCGCCACGCAAAGAAGAGCATACCAGCCGCGCAGCGACGCATGGCGCAGTGTCACGAGTGACTCACGACTGTCCTTGCGGGGAAGATTGTCAATCACATATAAAAGCCACCCCGCAAAAACTGCGCCAAAAAGCACCATGCGCGCAGAGAGCCTCATGTCCCCCGCCATCATGGAAAAGAGGTATCCTTTCGACCCTATGATCAATTCTGCAAAAAGGATGGCAACACCGTATTCCGGACGACGGTACGTGATGAGGAGTGTCGCGGCCGCAATAAATCCCAGCGTTAACGAATCAATGGGTCCGTAAAAATAACCGCCGAGCGAAAAAAGCTCGACTGCGATGATCGCGCACAGTGATCCAATAAACAGCCGTTTCTGATGAGAAAGTACAGGGACCGGATAGAGCGCGCGCGCCTGCTTCCCTTGTCGGATCAGCGATACCGCAGCATCCATAATGGCGCATACCCCAACCACGCTGTTCATGACACCCGCAGCAAGCAATCCTGTTGCACCACAATGCTTTTTGAGATACCGCGCGCAGCTTGTAAAAAAAAGGCGCTGCTTTTCAAGGATCCCCTTTTGCGCAAAACTTTTTCCGCTGTGATGCACGACATGAGTACGGGAAAGATAGACGGTCTTGTATCCTGCGTCATACACTCTTTTACATAAATCGACCTCGTCAAACCATAAAAAGAAACGTTCATCAAACGTACCCACCGTCTCAAGCGCTGACCGGCGAATCAACAATGCCGCACCATCGGGCTGCTCAACCTGCTGCTCGTCACGAGTATAATCAAAGTCATCAGCATAATAATTGGCGAGGGGTCTTGGAGCGACCTTCCGTATTTTAAACAGCACGCCTAGCTGTGATAGTGGCGTTGGAAATCGCTGAATTGATTGTTGGATGCTTCCGTCTGCGTTCTGAATCTGTGGAGCGACGATGCCGACATCCGTGCGCATGTCAAGATAGGCAGTCAGTACGCTAACGGTACTTTTCGTGATTTCTGAGTCAGGGTTAAGAAGAAACACATACTCACCCGTGCTATGCTCTATTCCCTGATTACAGGCTGCGGCAAATCCTCGATTCTCTTTGTTTGCAATGAGTTTGACCTGACCAAACTTTTCCGCTACCATTGCACTGCTTCCATCAACAGAAGCGTTATCGATCACAATCACTTCGTGCGGCATGTCTGCGCTATGATCAAAAATTGATCGAAGACAGCGTTCGAGCAATTCCCTAACATTCCATGATACGATAACAAATGATACCTTCATATGGACTCAAGTATACAAAATTCCATCCTCCTAATCAACAAGCCGCCTGGGCCGACATCGCACGATATCGTGAATATGGTGCGAAAGAAAACCGGCGTCAAGCGCGTGGGACATGCCGGCACGCTTGACCCCTTTGCCGAGGGACTTCTTATTATCCTCGTCGGGCGAGACGCGACAAAACGGCAGGCCGAGTTTCTTGGCATGGACAAAACATACGAGGCGGCCATTCATCTTGGGGCAACAAGCACGACCGATGACAAAACAGGCGTGATACGCACGGTTTCAATGTATAAGCCGGTTTATACATTGAAACTTGAGGCGGCGCTCGCCTCTTTTGTCGGCACGTACGACCAGATGCCATCGTCGTTCAGCGCTAAAAAAATAAACGGCAAAAAAGCATACGAACTTGCGCGCAAAGGTATTCAGCCCGATCTCAAGCCAAAAAAAATAACGATCCATTCGATCGATATTCTTTCGTATCAGTGGCCGCTGTTGACGATTCGCTGTTCCGTCTCAAGCGGCACATATATCAGAGCGCTCGCTCGCGATATCGGTGAGAAGCTCGGCGTTGGCGCATATGTTGAGAAACTCAAAAGAACAGCGATCGGACCATACTCCATTGAACAGGCAACCGGTATTGATGAAACGAAGAATTAAGAAGTACGAATTAAGAATAGGGGGGGAACTAAACTGTAATTCTTAATTCTTGATTCTTGATTCTTCTTTAATGCCATGTTTCTCCTGGACAATTTTTTTCCACTTCTCATATCGCTCAATCTGACCGATATGAATGCCCAGCAGATGCCATGGAATACGGTACATAATTTTTGGAAGCCACTTACTTCTGCCAACACGCACCTCCCTGTCCAAATTCTCACCAAGAGCAAACAACACTTCCGGGATATACCATCCCTTTTTGCCGGCAAGGGTCATAGTAAGCCACACATCCCAATCCTGGAATTTCTCAATTGACGGATCAAATTCCGGGTGATCTCTTTTTCGCACAAGCGATGCGGTATTGATATAGTTCATATTTTTTAGCCGCTCAAGATCAAATGGATAGCTCCTAAATAGCTTACCCTGCCATTCGAACGATGAATAGACAAAAGAACATTCCGGGTGCTCTTCAAGGGTGCGAAGCATTTTTCCCAAGCAATTCTTTTTCAAAACAATATCTGCGTCACAGACAAAAACATATTCCCCATGGCAAGCCGCTACACCCTCATTTCTGCTTATCTGATTATCGAGATTTTTTTCATGCTTGATATAGGTGACTCGATCAAGGTACGGCTTGATCACCTCGTCCGTGTTATCTGTTGATCCATCGTTAATATAAATAACTTCAATATCCTTATAGGTTTGAGAAAAAATGCCGTCCAGTGTTCGTGGCAAAACTTTTCCTTCGTTTAAAGCGGGGATAATTATAGAGATCATGAAAGCAGGGGTTAGGGGTTAGGTTCTAGGGGTTAGGCGGAATTATAAGGAAAGAAGGTATTGCAACTTTTCGGCTTGCTTTTTCCACGAGAACTCTTCGGCGACGCGCTTCCTACCCGCATCACCAAAACGCTGCGCCAATCCGGGATCGTGGAGAATACGCAGGATCGCGTGTTGAATAGCCACCACATCTTTTGGTTCAACGAGAAGGCCCGTCACACCATCGTGGATCGCTTCAGGAACGCCGCCAGTGCGCGAACCAATCACTGGTTTGCCAAAGCTCTGCGCCTCGAGATACACGATTCCAAAACCCTCGACATCCCCGTCGATATCCACGGGTGTCATAATAAAAGCAAAAGATGCCGCATACCATTGCGCGATCGCCCCATCACTCAAGGGCCCCGCGAAATGCACTGATTGTGTTAGGTGTAATTCTTCAACGAGTCCTTCAAGGGTCACCCGATATGGACCATCACCAATAATGCAATAGAGAACGTCTGGCCTCTCGGCCAGTATGCCGGGTAATGCCCGCAGTATATACTCGTGGCCCTTCCGCGGCACAAGGCGACCTACTGTTATGATGATGCGCTTTTGACGAAATTCATCAGGAACTGCCGCGCTGTTTCCCCCCGCCTCTAACAATGCCGGCACAATGACAGGAGAGGGATAGATCGATTCAATATGAGACGCGGGAACCCCATATGACTCTGCCACACGCCCTGTTGCGGCACAGTTAACAATAACCCGTTCGGCGCGCTTGAATATTTTTTTGCAGAGCGTGTACTTCCGCTTATTTTTCTTTGGCAGATGAAGATCCATACCATGCGCAGAAACAATGAAGGGTATGTGCAATAATCGAGCTACACCCATCGTGGCCGTTCCTACCGGAAGCACTTGCGCGGCAACAATACGTTCGATGCGATATCGACGACACGCCACAGCGATATATAAAAACATGGGGAGCCAATGCGGATACAGCCAAGAGACAAGCATGCGCCGCCTGATAATTGGATAGCGCGCGCTTCGCTCAGGCATGCCTTTCGGCAAGGAGGGCGCAAGGACAACAAAAAAGTCAGGCGGCAGCAAATCACCGAGGCGCTCCCAGTATCGGGAGACTCCGCCGAGTGCGGGATAATAATCAAGCGTAACCAATAGTGTTCTTTTCATATCATGACGATCGTTTAAAGAAAGCAGCACGGATCTCCCTCAATTCATGGCCAGTAAGTGTCCGGGTGATAAGAATGCACCCTGCATAGACACACGCTCCAACGAAAATCAAAACGCCGAGTGGAGCGCCGCGAAATTCAAGAAGCCCGAGAATAATGGCCATAACGGATGCAGAAAACAAAATCTTTGCCACGCGTCCCATAAGAGGTCTGAGCGAAACCGAAAACACCTTTCGCGAAAACCACGCCGAAAGGCATACAAGCGCAATCATCGCAACAACTGATGCAAGCGCAGAGCCCACCGCTCCGTAGCGATGGATAAAAATAATATTGAACACGATATT
The DNA here is from genome assembly GCA_016206155.1 of Candidatus Uhrbacteria bacterium. Lineage (GTDB taxonomy): Bacteria > Patescibacteriota > Patescibacteriia > JACQRZ01 > JACQRZ01 > JACQSC01. The sequence continues at coordinate 13,552 of JACQSC010000006.1, forward strand.
AACGAGTGCAACAATTCCCATGACGAAGGTGCCTGTTTTTTGTCGGTTGGTTGCGGCAAGCAGCGAACCAAAGGGATATGAGAGGTATCCAAAGAGCAAGCTCGCGCCAAGCAATTGAAGTACGGGAATCGTAGGAAGATAATCTGCTCCATAGAACAGCATAACGATGGATGATGCCGTCATCGTGATGCCAAAACCAATAGGAGCTGATATCAGCAAAAGAAAAAATAGCGCTTTGGAAACAAGATGCTCAAGCTTATGTGGTGCAGAGGTGCAATAGGAGCTCAGGGCGGGATACAGGCTTGCGGAAAGAGCGGCAGGAATAATGTTAAGGGCCAAAATGAGCTTATTACCTGCCGAATACCACCCCACTGCCTGTTCACCAGAAAATTTCGCGAGAAGGATAACGTCGGCAAAGGTATAGATGCGCGAAAAAATCGCCGCGCCGGCGAAGGGGAGCGAGATAACGGCAAGAAATCGTAGCGTTTTCCAGTTCGGCGCCATCAAAAGCGGAATGCGCGCGCGAAAAAAAACGGTAAAGAGCGCAAAGGCCAGGTTGACGCAACTGCCGAACAATACGGCATACACAAGTGCAATGACAGGATACCCCATCACGAGAGCAATTGATCCGACAACAACCATCGCCAGAACGGCAGCGACTGATCCGATTGATTCATACAGAAGGTTGCGAAATCCTCGCAGCAAAAACCAACATGAATTTGTCATGACATCGATCACCGATGCAACTCCCGCAACGACAATCATACTGACGAGTTCTTGTGAGTACCCAAACACCACCGCGGAGCCAACAATCAGCCCATACACAACGACTCCAAGCGCAATGCGCGCCAAGAACATTTGCCCCAAAAAATCCTTTGCCCGCGCGACATCGCGCGCCGTTTCCCGTGTCAGCGCCGATGCAAGCCCCATGTCAATGAGTACGCCAAACAACGTCGCAAACGCAAGAGCGGCGCTGTATCTTCCTTGCTCCTCCGGACCGAACACACGCGCGACAATGATAAAATACGCAAGAGTCAATAGCTTTTGCATGACGCTTGATGAAAGCGAAAAAAACGAATTTTTTGTCACTGTTTGTGCCGAAATCATTGCTTCACTATACTCCTGAAAGCTTTTCTTGACAAACCTTGACTCTTCTCTATACTTATAGTGTGCTGAACATCGCCGATGACCTTCTAATTCTGGCGAAGTTCAGCCAACATCACGAGGGATTATGCTTACGCATAATCCCTCCCCCCAACAATTAAAACACCCCTTGAAATGGGGTGTTTATTTTCTAACGCTTTGAGAACTGAGGTGCGCGGCGTGCGCGCTTGAGCCCTGGTTTCTTGCGCTCCTTCACGCGCGGATCGCGTGTCAGAAGCCCTTCGCCGCGTAGTGTTTTCTTTAATTCCGGATCCATCGCGATAAGTGTGCGGGAAATACCATGTCTGACAGCCTCTGCCTGCCCACGAAAACCGCCGCCTTCGACTTTGACAGAAACATCGCGTTTCAAGCGCATGTCAACAAGTGTAAGCGGTGTCTGAATAAGTTGCTGCTCAATGCTCTGCGGGAAATATACATCGAAATTCTTACCATTAATCGTTATCACCCCCGTTCCCTCCATGAGCCGCACGCGCGCAACCGCTTGCTTGCGGCGTCCAACCGCGCGCCAAAATGAATGCTCGGTCGCTGTGCCTTTTTTCTTTTTTGTATGTTCTTCCATAATAATATTCTGTTTTCTAGTCATTGGAGATATGAAGCCGTTTTATCATTTCCTTTCGCAGCCTATTATCGGGAAGCATCTGGTACACGGCGTGATGAACCACCCACGCAGGATTTTCTCCAAATGACGTGGAAAGTTTCTTTGTCCGCAAACCCCCCGGATATCCGGTGTGGTGATGATACACTTTTTGACCCATTTTCTGCCCTGTAAGCTTTACCTTCCCCGCGTTGCGTACAATAACGATATCGCCCCCATCAATATGAGGCTGAAAGGTTGCCTTGTGCTTTCCGCGCAGGATGGTTGCGATTCGCGTTGCGAGCCGCCCAAGAACCTTTCCCTCCGCATCGATCTCATGTGTTGCACGTATTTGTTTAATCCTTTGCATAGTTGTGCCTTATGACATTCAGCTTTGAGTACAGTTCAATTTATAAATTCAATCACCGCCATCTGCGCTCCATCCCCTTGCCGTGGCGCTTTTTTTATAATACGGGTATACCCCCCCGGACGCGTAGTGTAACGCGGAGAAAGCTCTTCAAGCACTTTATTTACAGCATTCTCCGTTGGCAGAACCTTCAAGAGCGCGCGGCGCGTAGCAAGCGTATGGTCTCTTCCCTTCGTAATGAGCCGCTCAGCAAGAGGACGGAGAGCTTTTGCCTTTGCCTCCGTTGTTGTGATCCGCTCATGCATAATGAGCTGAAAGACAAGATTCTTCATCAGCGCCTTTCTTGCGCTTGCGTTGCGATCCAGTGTTACTTTTTTGTTTCGATGTCTCATAGATTAGTTCGTAGTTCGTAGTTCGTGGTTTCTGCGAACTCTGCTACGTTCCTTTTTTCGGTCTTCCCTTCTTCTTTGGTTTTTCTGTTTCTGACTCATTTTCTTGTGATGTGTCATCCTCGCCTGTGAGTACAGCCGCCAACTCATCATCAGACGCCATATCATTATCGGCGCGGGCCTTCCCCTCCTGAAGCGACTGTGCGCCACCACGCATCATAAAGGTAAAATGATCTCGCAAGATGCTGCTTGCCTCTTCGACCGCTTCCTTTGCGCTTATACTCCCATCGGTTTCAATAGTCAGAACGATTTTGTGAAAGTTTGTCATGTGTCCGACGCGCACATTTTCAACACGAACTCCCACATTGCGCATTGGGGTAAAAAGCGCGTCAATGGCAATCGTGCCAAGCTCAAGCTTTTCCTTCTCGCGCGCTTCAGTTGGGAAATACGATCGTCCGCGCTTAACGAAAATCTCCATATCCACTTGCGCGTTCTTGTTGGTCATGGTGCAGAGAACCGTGTCGGGATTCGCAACCTCAACATCGGGATGTGCCTCAATGTCCGCGCCCGTAACAACACGCTCTCCCTTCGCACGCAAAAACAGCTTTACGGTCTCATCAGTATGAATGCGAAAGCGAAGGCGTTTCAGGTTGAGAATAATATCAACAACATCCTCCGTAACGTAGGGAATGGTAGAAAATTCATGGGTAACACCCTTGATCTTAACGGCAATTGCCGCGCCGCCGGACAATGACGACATCAATACACGCCGAAGCGCGGTACCAATAGTCGTTCCATAGCCGGGAAACAACGGCTCAATCGTAACGATTGTTTCGTTGGGCCCCGCCCCGGACGCATATTCGATCTTTGTCGGAAGATGGATTTGTTCCATAGATATTAGGGGTTAGGGGTTAGGGGTTAGGGGTTAGTAATACTATTCCCTATTACCTAATCCCTATAATCTTAGCGTTAACGTGAGTAAAATTCGACGATATATTTAATGTCGTAGACTGGCGCCGCATCCTCCGGCGTCGGAAGGCTGACAATCTTCCCTTCAAGCTTCTTAATATCGGAATGGAGCCAGGACGGCGCTTGATACTTCTCCATAACCTTTGGAAGGTTTTGAAAATAAGAACTCTTTTTTTTCTGCTCCCGTACGGCAACGATGCTACCGATGCGAACCTGAAACGAAGGAATCGTCACCACGCCACCATCAACGGTGATATGACCGTGGCTGACAAGCTCTCGCGCAGTTTTTCGCGAATGCACAAGCCCGAGCCGATAGACGACATTGTCAAGGCGCGATTCGAGAAGCTGCTGCATGATAACGCTCGTGTCACCGGTTTTCTTTGTCGCGGTGTCAAAATACCGACGGAACTGGCTCTCGGACATTCCGTAATACATCTTCGCTTTCTGCTTTTCGCGCAACTGGATTCCATATGGGGTCAGACGCGGTTTAGACTTTTTTACGCCCTGAACACCGGGAGGATAATTGCGCTTAACAATAGCGCACTTTGTGGTAAAACAACGCTCACCCTTGAGATAGAGCTTTACTCCAGCTCTCCGACATACGCGACATTGTGCGTTTCGATCTCGTGCCATACAAAAAATAATTACACGCGCCGAACTTTCTTGGGTCTGCAGCCGTTATGGGGGATGGGCGTCACATCTTTGAGCGCGCTTACAGCAAGGCCGGTCGTATGAAGAGCGCGCAGAGCCCCCTCTCTGCCCGATCCGATTCCTCTCACGTATACCGCAACTTCTTCAAGGCCATAACGCTTGGCTTTCTCAAACGCATCTCTCACAATCAATGATGCGGCGTAGGGGGTTGACTTTTTGGGGCCCTTAAAGCCAAGGCGGCCAGCTGAACTCTGTGCCAATACATTTCCATGCGCGTCAGTAAAGGTAATGATCGTATTGTTATAGGTTGCTTGAATATGGACGCATCCGTTTGAAACATGCCGCAACACTTTTTTCTTTCCGCGTTTTTTTACAATTGCCTTTCCTTCTCCCGCAACAACCGGATGCGCCTGTTCGCCTGATTGCTCCGCAGAGAGTTCTGCAAACGCGTCTATTTTTTCTTCGTTTTGTTCGCTCATATGATACTAAACCCTAAACCCTGATTATTATGTCTTTGTTAGTTTGCGCTTCCCGGACATCATCGTCTTTCTCACGTTTCCGCGAACGGTTCGTGAATTTGTTTTTGTGCGCTGTCCATGAAGAGGAAGCCTACGAATATGGCGTGTGCCACGATAGGAGCCGATCTCTTTCAGATGCTTGATATTCCCCATTACCTCCCGACGCAAGTCACCCTCTACTTTATATGTCTTCTCAATAATATCCCGAATGCGATGCTGTTCGTTCTCGGATAGATCCTTTGTTTTCTTTGCGGGATCAACGGAGGCTTGTTTGAGCACCAAGCGAGCGGCAGCGCCGCCCAACCCGTAGACGAGAGGGAGCGCATAAACGATCTGCTTGTTTTGAGGGAGTAAAACTCCCGTGATGCGAAACGCCATAAATAGGGTTTAGGGTTTAGGGTTTAGGGTTTAGGTTCTTTCTCAACCCTGTACCCTCTACCCTCTACCCTGCGTTCATCCTTGTCGTTGCTTATGTTTTGGATTTTCACAAATTACAACCACACGCCCCTTTCGGCGTGTTGTTCGGCACTTGAGACATATTTTTTTTACTGACGCACGAACTTTCATAATTAATACCTATAGACTACTCTTCCTTTCGTCAGATCATACGGCGTCATCTCGACTTTCACGCGATCTCCGGGAATAATGCGAATGCGATTGATGCGCATTTTCCCAGAAAGATGCCCGAGAATCTCATGTCCCGTATCCAGCATGATCCGAAATGTCGCTGCAGGAAGAAGCTCTCTTACAGCTCCGTCGACTTCAAGTACGTCCCGTTCGGGACGCGTGGTGTCTCCCATATTGTATTAAAAATAACCTGCCGAGAGGTACTCGGAAGATTATATTAAAGCTTTTATAGGTTAGCACAAGGGTTAAAATAATGCAAGGAGAATGGGTGTGAACAGCTTTCTAGGCCAACTGCGACTCTTTTCCTGGTGCAAATTGGCGAAAAAGAAACGGGTCTGTGAGTTTTGACGGATCAATCCTATTACCGTGTCGATTCCGAACGCGTTTCAAACTCCCCGGATAGAGCCGTTCAAAATTTTGCGATATGCGTACGCACGAAAGACCGCTAAACCACAACAACCATGGAACAGGGGTTCTCAATACGCTTAAGGAAATAAAATTGCTATTTTCAATGTTGGCACCGGAGAAAACAGCATCAATAAATCCCTCCTTATACAAATTTTTTAGATATGCGTAGCGGTAAAGATGATGATTGCTTAAATCGGCAGAAAAAGCCATTCCTGGAGTGGGCTGGCGCACCTCAATAATGCGCGCCGGAATCTCCGGTATTCCCGCAAACTTTGCTGCGGCAATGGTGTCCGCCCCCATCATTGCGAAATAAATTTTCCCACCGGGACCTGAAATGCGCCACAACTGAACACGCTCCCTGCCAGTGGCGGGATCGAAAAAAAGCTCCTTGCATGTCTCGGGAGAGGGGTTGGCAATCACGGGCTCGGCAAGCTTACGAATAAGCTCACTGTTTTTCCCGAGCCAAGATGCGCGCTCTTCTGCGGGAAGGTAGGAGCCAATAATTGCATCCGTTGGGACGGTGCGCATCCCGTATTGTATTGTCTCACCCCGCTTGTCATGTTCAATCGCCGTAATATCCATACTCCCGTCCGGCATCTTTCCGGGGGTAATAAATGCCATCCCAAGAACATCCTGCAAGCGTTCGGCGGGGTTCTCGAGATGAGGAATGCCAGTCTCCTTCTCACGCGCATATCCGCTCGCGATGCGCTCGAGCTCCTGATTAAAGCGCGCTTGATCTTCTTCGGTCATCTCCTCAATATTAGGAAAGGTGCGCTCTCCGCTTATCTTCATAATGCGCAGGCCTCTCTGAACGATCTCCCTTTTTTCGTCACTCTTTGCGCCGACCAGGGCGCGCGTACTCACAACCCTCTCGCACACCTCAAGAAAACGCTGAAGCGCAACAAGGTCGTGCTCTCTTCGCTTGCCGCTCTCTCGCCAACTCTTTAAACGTTCTTCAAAACGGCGCGCATCAACTGCACCAATTTCTCCTTCTTCGATATGAGCAACGCCGAACCGATTCAGAATATAGGCGCGAACCTCCTCGGGGCTCTTGGTTTGAAAAAGATTTTTCACAAATACCATCTCCCTATCGTGCAGGGCCTCCTCCAAACGTTCAAAGGCGCGAGAAAGAACTTCGAAAAATTTTACCTGCTCGATTGCTTGAGAGCCGGCAATTTGAAGCACCGCTTTGTCAAAAAAACCCTTCACAGACTTGTGCTGCGTAAATGCATCGTTTAAATCCTTGTAATACCGAAGGAGCTCGTCGAATGATTCGAGCGGAACATCCTTTGAGTTTGCAATCTTAATGACGAGTTGCGGCAATGGCAGTGACTCCTGCGCAAGGCTCGCGCGCGTTTCTTCATTTGGAATAATTGCCAATACATCGTTTGCTAAGCGGGGCTCAAGCTCTGGACGGGGAATAAAAGCCAAAAGCTCGTCCAACGACGGCGCAAGCCTGTTGCGCGCAGAATCTGGTAATCGTATGCCGTCAACGATAACTCGTGGCTTCAATACAGGTTCTTCGATTTCCTCAGCTTCTGCGGGCATCTCGCCGGGAAGCCTAACACCCAAAAACCCCGACAGCGCACCGCGTTCAAGATCGCCCAGCTGCGCCGCACTTGCGCCTGATGGTTGCGACTGCCCAATTCCCAATACTCTGGCTGCCGTAGCGCGCTGAACAATTTCTTGAACTGCCAACCGATAGGCATTCATAATCTTTCGAATCTCTTGATCATCCTCAAGCGTGCGCGCTCGCGCTGATGGAGCTGTCACCACTGGAGCGTCGATATCTCGTCTCCGCACCTCCTCACTTGCTTCCTTTTTCTTTCGTTTCCGAATAAGCCGCTCAACTCTCAGCGTTGTCTCGAGCCTATGGCGCTTCAGCCCCTCTATCTCTCGGTCAATCGTCTCAATATATGACTGCGCAGGTTCTTTTTTTCCTTTGCGGTCAAGCATGGTTCCGGCTAGCGTCACAAAACCGCTCAAGAGAGCCGCCATCGTCTCGGATGTCCAAGGCGATCCGCGAAGATAGTGTTGTGCGCCAAGCAGCACGCCCGTTGCAAAAAATGTTCCAATAACATCAGCATGTTCCTGATGATGACCGACAATGCCAACATGATATTCTTTAAGACTTTTGGCCAGATCAGTAAGACCCTTCGGGCCCGATTCGCCCTCAATCGTTTCCTGTTGGCCATCGATTAATGCGTCAAGATAAATAATGCATTTTTGAAGATAATTTTCCCGTGCCTCGTCCTGTGATTGCTCCGGAATAATTCCTGCGCTTTTTGCAGTCACGTACGCACGGCGAAATTCGCGAAACTCTTGCTGTCGCGTGCGGGTGGCATCAGACAATTCTCGGATTTTCTCCTGTACCGATATCTCACTCATTGGCTCCTTTGACGCGGCCCCGGATCGCCTTTTTCGTTGTTTTCCGATTCTTGCCTCAACCGTTCCCCGAGATTCGGGCCATACGCGATCAATAAAAGTCATTGCGCCGCGCATGAACATGTGCGCTCCCTGGTATGCAACAATAGATCCAATATGGGGCTCGAATCTCCGAAGAAGCATTCCGCCAGGTACCGCGAACATACCAAGAAGCACCTGCGCTGCAGCAAACCCACCTTCGTATTTTTGTTTTTCACGAAATTGAAAGGATGCCGTTTGCAGCGCCTCAAGGCGCTGTTGTTCCTTGTAGATATTCTCAAGATGCTGCGTAATTCGATGTTTCCTCCGCGTCAGCAGTTCTTGGCTCCGCTCCTTTTCATCATCTTGATCGTGCGGCTCCTCGATTTGCTGATCAGGGTTAAACAAAGCGCGTATGCGTTCGATCATAGAAACAGAGAGGAGTCCCCCGTTATGAGCGCGTCCATCTCATATTTCAAGAAGAGCGCCTCTTCGCACATAAGCTCGGGAAATGACATCATGCCATGTTTTGTAAGCACAGCGGTTGTCGCATCACTGTCCTCCTTGTCTATCGCGTCCTTGAGGGCGCGCATGGAATCTTCAGGCAAAACATCGATAATGCGGGCAACAACACGCTGGTAGATAATCTGCAGCATCTTCTGCAGCATCTGCGCCTTTTGCTCCTCGGGCAGTTGGGAAAGCCCCAAAATGTCAAATATGTTTTTCTTGATAACGTCGTCAGTTGTTGCGGTAGCTGTTTTTGCCTTAGAAACCATATAAAAAGGTAAATTCAAAACGTCCTCCTCAAGCCGGGAGGTATAATATAAGTATACCACTTTTTGGGGCGCCTGTCCACTACCCTACGACTGCGCGGATGCGGCGTACGCCGGCTGAGCACGCCTCCTCTTTTGCGATTGCGAAGTGTCCAATTTCTCCTGTATGCGTCACATGAGGGCCTCCGCAGAATTCTTTTGAGAATGCGCTATCAAGAGAGCTGCCAGCAAAATACACATTCACCTTTTCCGGATACTTCTCTTTGAAATAATAGAGTGCGCCGGTATTTTTTGCATCCTCAATAGGCAGTTCGACGAATTGCATCGGCAGATCCTTTTTGATTATTTCGTTAACACGGTTTTCAACGGCTTTTCGTTCATCATCGGTTAGCTTACGATGAAAAGAAAAGTCAAAGCGAGTGCGCTCGACGGTGATGTCAGAGCCTGCTTGGGCAACTTCCGGACCCAACACCTCGCGAAGCGCTTGCTGTAGGAGATGGGTCGCGGTGTGCAGACGTGTGACAATTTTTAATTCATCTTCATTAGTTGCTTTCAATTCTCCGGTGTCTAAGAGAAGACCGTGTCCACCGAATTTTTTTAGAACACCGGCACGCGAAATCTCCTGATGTTTTTGAAACTCCAGCTCAAAACCTGCACGCGAGAGCGCAGACGCACGCTCCACGCCCATCTCTTTTATAATTTCATAGGGAAGCCCGTAACTTTCATACAACTTGAACGCGGTTGATGCATCTATCGTCGCACATTTTTGCAACTCTTTGAGCCCGTTTTTTACTGTTTTCAAAAATTTCTGCTTTTCTTTGTCCCATTCGTCAAAAATCGTATCAATATGAAGTTCAGGATATGGTGCGTGATACTTGCCAATAATAACGGGGATCAAATCCCTCACCAAATTTATGCGCTGTTCTCCTGCGGTATGTTCAATAACGATAATCCTCCGCATCAGACGTCGCAGAATATATCCCCTTTCTTTGTTGGATGGGCGTACGCCATCGGCGATCAAAAAACACAGGGCGCGCGCATGATCCGCAACAATTCGCTTTGAGCGATGGTCCATTGTGTCGGACAACATTGCAATGCTATCCGAAAAAAGATCCGTTTCGTGGATCGTATGCTTTCCTTGTACGATCATCGCGAGGCGTTCCAATCCCATGCCGGTATCGATGCCAGGTGTTTCTAGGGGTATGAGTGTCGCAGCGCCACTGGTGAGATCCTCCCTCGATCCGCTACAGAAAAATTGATTGAACACAATGTTCCACACCTCGATATCCTGTCCATTTGCGTTTCGGCAATAAATCTCCGTTGTCGGTCCGCAAGGTCCCTCATGCCCTGTCGGTCCCCAAAATAAATCCTCCATTCCTTCTTCACGAATATCGGTAATACCCAAACCCTGCCACATTGCGCGCGACTCCTCATCTTTTGGCACCGTATCGGATCCTTCGTAAATCGTAACATAGGAAATCGGCAGACCCATGACCTTGGTAATGAACTCGTGCGCCCATGCTATTGATTCTTTCTTGAAATAACCGCCAAAAGAAAAATTGCCTAGCATTTCAAAAAATGTGAGGTGCGATTCATCACCGACTTCATCAATATCAGAAGTTCTAAACGACTTCTGGCATGACGTTGTTGACAGCGAACCAAAATCTTTCATGGCGTCCACCTCACCGGTGTAATATTTTTTGAACTGCTGCATACCGGCAGTCGTCAACAGTACAGATGGGTCATCGGGAAGCAATGACGACGAGGGTACTACCGCGTGCCCTCGTTCTCTGAAAAATTCCAAAAACTTTTTTCTGATCTCAGATGAGGTCATAGTATATTGATAAATTCTTCAACCGAAACACCTGCCTGACGAATAATGCCATAGAGCAATCCGCGTTTAATATCACCGCTGTGATGAGGAACAATGTCACGCGCCCCGTAAGCGGATGACGAAGAATAACGCGGCTTCCTGTTTGTCTACGAATAACAAAACCGAGCTTTTCAAGCGCTCGGATACAGGCTTCCGGTTTTGTCTGCGGCAATCGGTCTGACACACGTATTATGCCTCCCGCTCAAATGATCTATCGACGCTTACCTGTGCGGTAACATACTCATTCTCCTCGGGAATAACATCTCCGTCTTCGGTAAGCACGGCAAGATATCCTTTAATAGCATCGCCGATATTTGTTCGTGTTTCTTCAAATGTCTCCCCCTGGCTCATACAGCCGGGCAACGCGGGAACAGAGGCGACGTATCCCCCCTCCTCTGCGGGCTGAAAGTATACAGTATAGGTAAGCACGGTATCACTTTTCATATAGCTTGAGTATTGCACGACGGCGCTTGGGTGTCAAGATTTCCGTCACTCTGAAAAAGTGTCACAAATCGCTTGCGCTCCTCAAGGATGCGATGACTCATCCGCTCTTTAATATGACAAAGCGGACACTCTTCCATCTCAAGCAATGCCCCCACCGCAACGTGTGGTTGTGATAATACTCTTCTCAAATTCATATCATTAAATAGACATACCTATCACACAATCGGGGCATCGAAGTCTTCTTCCTCCGCAGCAGTGGCAGCGACCTCTTTGCCGTCATCGCCTTTCTTGCTTTCGTAGAGCTGTTCGAATTCCTCCAGGACGGCATTTATCGGCGTTGCGTACTTGCTACGGCTGCAGTTAATGAGGCGCTCGTACTCCTCAGGAGTCTTACGTGGCGTGTCCACACGTACGGTTCGGGCTGAAAACGCAGGGGGGGTGGATCCGCCGATGGACATCTTCACATACAGCGCGCGCACATCAAGATTCATGATATCATGCCCGGAAAATCGCGGGGCAAACTCCTGTGCCAAATACGCCGCGTCATCAGCGCCCATGCGGAACGTAATCATGGAGCCGACGTTTCCAAACACTGTCTCTCGAGCGCTTGCTGAAAGCTGTCCCAAAAATTGATGCGAAACCGTAAGGCTAATACGATATTTCCGCGCTTCGGACAAAATATCATCGAATGTTTTGGTTGAAAAATTCTGAAACTCGTCAACGTACAGATAAAAATCAGCGCGCTCAGACTCCTCCATAAAGGCGCGCTTCATACCCTGTTGCTGAATCTTGGTAATAATGAGAGAGCCGAGCAGCGCGGAGTTCTCATCCCCCAGCTTTCCTTTGGAAAGTTCGATCAAAAGAATCCTGCTTTTGTTCATGATGTCGTCAAGATCAACCTTGTTTTTCGCCTGCGCGACGATATTTCGCACCATCTCATTTGCCAAAAATTGTCCCAACTTGTTGACGAGCGGCACGATGGCCTCATTGTCAAATTTTTCCGACCAGCTCGAGAATTCGTTTGCCCAGAACTTCTTCACCACCTGATCCTGAATGTGTTCAATAATCATTTGACGATATGGCCTGTCAGTAAGCATCTTTTGCACACTCATAAGCGTTGCCTGTTTGAAGTCAAGCAAAGCAAGAATGGTAAATCGAAACACGTGCTCAATCTTCGGAGACCAGTCCCCGCCGAAAAACTTCTTGAAAATTTCAATCAAACTATAGGTGACTTGTTGCTTGAATTCCCGACCGACATTCTCCAGCGGATTAAACGCAATGGGGAAATCAAGATCAGAGGGATTAAAGTAGACGAGGTCGTCATAGCGCTCCTTTGGAATCCAGTGCAGAGCGGCTTGAATAAGGTCGCCGTGCGGATCGATCACGCAGACACCCTTTCCGTGGACAATGTCGTCGGCGATGAGTTTTTCAAGCAACTTGCTCTTCCCCGATCCGGACTTCCCAACCGAATAGAGATGCCTGCGACGATCTTCTCGCATCAGGCCAAATTCAACTTCCTTCCCGCGGAAGTTCGTTACGCCGAATACGGATATTTGATCGGACGGCACCGTTGCAAGACTTGGCAATGACAACGGCGGTTCGGCTTTCCGAGAAAAAAGCCAATCAACACCCCTGACCTTCGCGGCTGGATCGGGAGAGTGGTAGAACGACGCAACCTCATCTGTTGTCAGGACCATTGACCGCTCGGGCACATGATTGAAGACGTTGCCAATAAACGTGCGGAGATCTTTTGCCGGACACACTTCGATATGATTTCGCTCAGTGGCAAACGGCGTAAAGATATTTTCAAAATAATCGAATGTCGATTTCGCGTCTTTCGTGCCTTCGGGGAAAAAGGATACGATGCGAATGGCGGTCTTAAACTTCGGATGCACTTCAGCTATTTCCTCCTTTTCGGAAAACCCGTAGACGCCGCCGCCCGACTCACTTTCAAACGACTCGTCAACCGGATCGAGCATGACTTGATAGAGCAACCCGTCAGAGGAAGGAATATCCGCGATGAGATTATAAAACGGCATGAGCGGATCGGAGGTCATTTTGCTTGCGGTCCGCAAAGAAAAACTTTTGCTTCCGGCAAGGTCAAGATAGAACCCGAGCGCGGATTGCGGCAATTTTTCGATGTCGTCGTACTGCGGAATTTCGGCAAGCTCAACATCGGGAAACTCCGCGAAAAAAAGCGAGGTCAGCGAGGAAACAATTTGTTTTTCCGTTACGATGTAGAAGCGAATGATGTTTTGCAGGACAAATACCTCAAACGACAGCGCTCGTTTCTTGCGCAGCAGGAGCTGAAAAATATTATAAAACAAGCGCTCATATTTTTTTATGCGCTCCGATGGTTTTGTTATGTCATCTTCGTATGAAAAACGAAGGCGGAGAATTGTCGGCTCTTTCATGAAAACAGGGCCTAGGGGTTAGGGTATAGGGGTTAGTATAAAGTAAAAACCCTTTTCTGTGAAGCACGCTTACTCATAGAAACACGCGTCGCACAACAGTGTACGCCGTGTTGTCGAAGGCCGGATATATGAGTACATCTGCTTACTGCACTGCGCGCATTCCGCTTCATGGGGTACCGGATACATCGACGGGTAATACCGTTCGAATATCGTACGCCAGTGCAGGCGCGGCAAGGGTGCGCGAAAGCGGCGATACAGCGCAAGCTCCTGCTTTGTTATCTTGTAGGGTCGTCCTGTTTCCACACAAGCCCAGATGGCTGCAAGAAGATCGCCGGAATCATCACCACATACATCGGGAAGCCCTAATGAAGATACCGCGCCAGGTGCTTCTGATATACCAACGTCCGGATTGCTCCGCAAGCCCAAGCGCGCGGCGACTGCAGCATACTCGTCAAACGAAGAGGTAAGCACCGCTGCAGCATTGGTATCCTCATATGCAAAGGGGGCGTATTTCAGGGGAAAATATTTCCCCCACTCGCCGGTTTCCCTCATGCGCGTAACAATGCGCGCCTTTTGTATGGCGTACTCATCCTGTTCGTAGGGCTTGTTAAGAATGCAAAACGAGGCATTCTTCAATCCAAAACAGCCAAAACAGTCATGCGATTGAAACATGTGTTGCGAGTAGAGAATGTCGTAGCAGTGTTCGGCGATCATGGTGAATGCGACGCGCTGTGAGGAAAGAAATCCGACCGTCATGATCCCCTGCTCAGACCCTTCGGCAGAGGCGTCGCACGTCTCGGTCACGTTGTTGCCATAGGCGTTTACGCACTGCTCTGCATTGGACAAATTAGAGCATCGAATGCACGATCGGCAATTTGTTAAAAAAGTTCCGGTTGAATCTTCGCAGTTGATGTTACGCTCCGCTTGAATGGGTTGCGTTAAAAGAAAATCCTGCCAGGCGTCCCATTCGTGTTGAAATACTGAGTACGAGGAAAGGTCGATCATCGCCATACGACGTTCGTACTCCACTTTCGTATACTGGATATTCTGAATGCAGTACTGCTTGTGCTTGAGATTCACGCACTGGTAACAGTTGGAACAATCAATGCAGTTGGAGAGAAAGCGAGAATCACTGCAATGACTGCATAGCTCGGCGTATTGGAGATTAAAACACATCGTGCAATTCGCGCATTGATAAAGCAGCTCCGACTCACGGCAGTTAAACGCATACATACACTCACGGCATTTGCGCGCGCGAAAAGAATACAGCACGTTTTCGCAGTGAAAGCAGATGAAGCAAAGATAGCAATTCTTTGACCAGAACACATGATTTGCATATTCCACGTTCTCACAGTTGAGAATGGTCACGTTCGGTCGAGGAACCTCTGCCACCATTTCAAAATACTGTTCAAAAAATGGCCGCGAAAAATCAAACGCTCTGCCGTACTCGCGCGCATCAAACTCATTGCTCATCCAGTATCCGTGCTCGACAATCTTCGGAAATTCCTTTGGGTCATAGCAGGAAAGAATCTTTTTGCCCGTTCGACAGTCCTCAGTCCAATACAGCGACCAATTATTCCCGTGCGCAAAACGCATGACAAAGCGCAGTATCGGATGCATATCTGACACCGGCAAATCAAAACGGCCATAAAGCTCTCGCTCAGTATCGGTGATCTCAAATGGCAATCCTGAAATTGGACAAATATGACGCGGCATAGCTTATAACAACCCCTTCGACACACCCTCTTTTTCAACAGTACGTCCATACATGTACTCTCCCGGGTATAGGCGTGTCAAGCGTATCTCGGGGTGCAGGCGTGGTAGTGGAATGGCGTATTTTTTATAAAAATCAAACTCCTGCTTTATCAGCTTGAATGGTCTGCCTGACTGTTCGCAGACAAGCAGCTTACCCTTAACGTCCCCCCATGCAATATCCTTAATATGATCTCTTGGTTGGTATACCTGTTCTGTGTCGTATGTCGGTTCAATTTTTTCTTTCCATCCAAATCCTTGACTCAATGCCTCTTCCTTGGATAGGGGCATATTGAGCTGTGCCAGTGTTTCGTTATACCCCCAGGGGCACAAGGCTATTGGAAAAAACTTACCATACTCACCGCGCTTGTGCATGGCGGCAATCAGCTCACCCTTTAATGTTTCATACTCCTCTTTGGTGTACTGATTGTTGAAGATACAGTATTGTTTTTTCTTTAACCCATAACACGCAAAACAATCAGTGCAATTATTAACCATCCAACAGCTATATTCCAGGTTTGTGCCCGTTACAATATCAACGCAATAACGGATATTGTATGAGTTAAACCCCGTGGTGGTTGATAGATAGGTAAGCTGCGAGCCAAGCCCATAGGTGCAGTTGTCCAGACTATCTTTTGCTTGGAGCAATGCATAGCTGTTTATGCAATTCTCACTATCGATAATCGCAAATGAACCTTCGACGTCATGGCTGTTCCGTATAAAATTACCGCTCACTCGCTCATTTTTTGAGCCGATCATCTTGTTTTTGTTTTCCTTTTGTACCATTTGCCTATACTCCGCCTTCAATGCTCCTACAACCGCATGGCTTCCCCAATCAATGGCATTCATGCGTCTTTCGTATTCTTCCTTGCTTACGCTTTCATTTCTGAACACATATGACTGCGCGCTCAGAGTATCACTCATGAAACAGTTCGAGCATCCCGAACAGTCATACAGAAACATGCTGTTATTGCACCCTGTTGCGGCGAAGGAATACCATACCTTATAGCAATTCAGCACAAATACACCCTCAAAACACAGCTCACTGCTGTTAAGGAAAACGCATGCGATACAATCGCGCGATGCATCAGCGGTGAGTACATAGGAACAATTCTCGAGCGTTGCCACATCAAAGCACATGTAACAATTTTTCAGCGAACTACAGCAATTATTATATTCACTATTCTCAAGCGGCAGGGCTACACATAACCCAAGATGAGGCGTCTGATACCACAGTTCTTGTATTTGTTCAAAGAATGGCCGATCAAGCGACCAATGATAGGATTTCGCTTCCCACGTATCAGAGTACCAGCAATCACGGCAATACACAGGAAACGAAGCGTCCTTGTCATAGAGTGACAGCTTCTCCTTCTTGCAAAGATCACATACGCGGTAGTAGAGCGACATCACATTGCGATATGTCATCAACTCCTTCATGCGTTCGTACGGATGGACAACAGGAAGGGGTACGCCTAATTTTTTTCGCAATTCTTGCTCACGTTCCGATATTTCAAATTGCTTATTCGACTGTTTGCACGTCTTAATCATATAACGATTATCGAAACATTCGGAGCAACCGATCGTAAAAGTTCTCGCGTGGACCGACAAGATGAATCATGATCAATTTTTGATCCCGATCAACACTATACGCAACACGATAGTGGACGTTTTCAAACTTAAAATGAAATGAATACAAAAAAGAGAGGGCTCCGTGAAGCCTCTCCCCTGCAAACGGATCTTCAATGAGAATCTCTGTTTCTTCGAGAAGTGCGTGCTGTGCTTGAACCGAAAGACGTTTTAGCGTCTTCTTTGCAGATGACGTTATAACACGTCGAAACATAAGAGAGTGTTAGCTGTTCTTTATCGCATCTTCAAGCGATTCAAATTTACCGTTGCGTTCATCGTCTCTGCTCTGCTCAATAATGTTCATTGACTGGTGATCAAGCATCAGGGCAAGAGATTCGAGCTCCGACGGAGAGAGGTGTTGACGGACAGCGGTAATTGTTGTGACCGCTTGTCGCGCTTGTTCAAATTGTGATGAATACTGATTCATAGTCCTACCTCAAATGATAAACCAATTTTACACTCTGTCAATTACATGCAATCACCCTGTCTCCATTTGGAAACAGCGGTCGCAGAGTATGCGGCGAGTTGTTTTGTTGGGGGGAAGATAGGAATACATATCTCCACCGCATTGTGCGCAGATCGCCGTATTGGGCAGTGGCTGAAGAAGCGGATACCATTCTTCAAATGTTGTTCGCCATGCTTTTCGCGGAACAGGAACACGAAGCCGCCGATATAATTCAAGTTCTTTTTTTGTTATTCTATACTGCCTGCCTGTCTTTTCGCACAAAAAAATCTTTGAGCACCACTCATCAAAAAATTCATCAAGGGCGTCAGGGATCTGATCGGCGGAAATCGCGCCAGCGGGAACCGCAAAATCACTGCCTGCTTTCGCGTCCATTCGAAGCCCCGTACGCATGGCGATATCTTCGGAGCGGTCAAACAACAATGACATGGCAATATCGGCGGTTGTTTCCCGATAGGGAAACGGACTATAGCGCGACGGGAAAAACTGCCCCCATTCACCCGTTGTTTTCATGTGTTCAATAATTTTTCCTTTGAGCAGCTTATATTCTTCCTTGCCATACTGTTTATTGAAAATGCAATACTGCTCTTTCTTCAATCCATAACATCCAAAGCAGTCATGTGATTGAACAACGTATTGAGAATACAGAATATCATATGAATGCTCAATCATAAAACAGTATGCACAGTTTTTTGAATTCATATATCCGATATTCATAACACCATATTCCGACCCCATCTCACCATTTGAATCGCAGTTCTCCGCCTGCTTACCTCCCCAACAGGAGAAACAATTCTCCGCACCGCTCAAACAAAAACAAAAAACACATGATGTGCAATTGGTGAGTAGCACACCCGAGGAATCCTCGCAATTGATAGCGCGTTCTGCTTGCATGGATTGCGTGCCAAGAAACGCCTGCCATTTCTCTTGTTCCTTCTGGAAGGTTGCGTATGAAGATATATCGATACCTGCCATGAGCCGCTCATATTCTTCTTTTGTATACTGTTTATTCGCAATACAATATTGTTTGTGCTTGAGATTGGCGCACTGATAGCAGTCGGAACAATCGGTGCAATTGGACAAAAATTGCGAATTCGTGCAGTGTGTTGAAAATTCGGAAAATTTGACATTATAGCACTCGCGACACAATATGCAGGAAAAACACAACTCGCATTTTTGTGATGTATGCACATACGCGCAGTCACGATTTTCGCTTCCGCGCAGACAGTAATAACAATTCTCACAGGCAAAGGTATTGAATGTGAGGTAGCAATCGCGGCAATTCATCACGTTGTTGCAATAATCAACGTTCTCACTTTTGTAAATCAAAAGATTGGCCTTCGGAATAGTACGAACCATCTCAACGTATTGATCAAAAAAGGACCGCGAAAAATCGAACAGCCGACCGTATTCTTTTGCGTCAAATTCATCGCTCCACCAATACGAATGATCATAGATTGTCGGATGTTCTGCAGGATCATAACAAGAAAGAATGTCTTTTCCCGTTCGGGGATCTTTGGTCCAGTATAGCGACCACGCGTTTACATATGCCGTCTTCACGATATACCGCGCAAGCGGATGAATATCCGGCACCGGCAAGCCGAAACGCTCATAGTGACGCTTTTCCAGTTCGTGGTGTTCAAATGATAATCCCGTGATGGGACAGATGGGCATACCCCGCACTTAACTCCGATCATCCTTATGCTGCGACACGGCAGCAGAGGAAATCGAAGTAATGATGAATGAAATAGGTGTAGTGTATATCATATGGCGGATGACTGAAAGCAGCAATCGGAGTTAAGTGCTGGGCATACCTATTCTTCAATAATGCCGCTCCCTAAGCACTCGCGGCCTTTATAGAATACCACGAACTGCCCGGGGGTGACAGCGCGCTGAGGGGAGTCAAACGTAACTCGTAATCCGTAACTCGTAACTCGTAATTTTGTTACTACACATCTCTGTAGTGGTTGGCGGTAGCGAGTACGCGCGGTGCAGACAAATGGAAATTTCGGCGGCTGTCCGGAAATCCAATTCACGTGCGTGCAGGTAAGTTCTTTTTGATAGAGAACCGAGGATGGCTTCTGGCGATCAACATACACGATATTTTTTTTCATATCCTTGCCAACAACATAGTACGGCTCTCCTCCGCCAGAAAATCCGATACCATGCCGCTGGCCAATGGTAAAAAAAGCCGCGCCGTCATGGGTGCCAACCCGCTCTCCGTTCGTCGTCATCAGCGGACCCCTTTTCGTCTTGATTGCGGTTTTTAAAAACTCTTTCATGGAAAGCTTGCCAATAAAGCAAACGCCCTGACTGTCTTTGCGGTTCCAGTTTGGCAAACCGAACGCCTTTGCTTTCACGCGCACCTCTGATTTTAGGAGAGTGCCAATCGGAAACAAGCAGTGTTTGAGTTGTTCCTGTGTCAATGTTGCAAGAAAATATGTTTGATCCTTAGAGCTATCGCGTGCAGCGTTTAGCGTATACCCTGAACCCTGAACCCTATACCCTAACCTTGCATAGTGTCCGGTGGCAATAAAATCAGCGCCTTCTCTCAAAGCGCGCTTTAAAAATAACCCAAATTTGATGACGCTGTTGCACATCATGTCCGGATTTGGCGTACGACCGGCTTTATATTCGCGAATCATGTACCGCACAACCGAACGTTCGTATTCTTTTCTAAAGTCCCACTCTTCAAAAGGAATATCCAACGCCGCGGCAACTGCCAATGCGCTTTGACGATCTCCCTCTTGGGTGCATTCAATGACAGAAAATGGTGTCAGTTCGGAAAATGGTGTCAGGTCTGATTTTCGAGTAACGAAAATCAGACCTGACACCATTTTACCAAGATCATATTCGCGCAAAAAAACACCGCGCACATCATGTCCTTTTGCCTTGAGCAGTGCGGCGGCAACGGCGGAGTCAACACCGCCGGATATGGCGACAGCGACAACTTTTTTTCCAAGGCTTCTCATTGCTTGCTCTTACCCCCGCGGCGCTTATTGATAGAAAGGAATGTACGGCTTAACTTCCTTGCTTGGTGAAGGAGTGATCTGTTTTTTTTGTTCAGATTGCTGTGCTTTTGGCTGAGTGCCGACGATACGATACATCGCCCCGCTCTTCGCATCACGCCATACTTCGCGAGAAAACAACACCTTGAGCTGCAACGGATGCGTAATGCGAATCCATTGTTTTGGAATATGCGCGGGACGAGATTCCTTGTTTTGTGAGGATTCCTTGTTTTTGGAAGATTCCTTGTTTTTGTCTTTTTCCTTACTTTTGTCAGTCGCATTGTTTTCTGGAACCTCCTTACCCGATACTAGTGGATTTGGAATTCCGGCGTGGCGATAGAGTCGTCCGCTTTTCTCATCCTTCCAAACCTGAAATACCGAAAGCCCTGCAAGCTGGGATGGGTGCGTCAGCAACACAGAGTCGGTTGGCGCCGTACGAAATATACGATACAGTCTGTCGCTTTTCTCATCCTTCCAAATATCGCCCTTCGGGATGCCGACCAGTTGAGAAGGGTGGGTAATCAAAACACTGTTGAGCGGGCGCGAATCCGCAAGGGACGCTTGAGTGGTTTGGGCTTGTTTTTGGGCTGCAGGGTTTGACGTTTGAAATGTTCCATACAAAAAAGCTCGATTGCCCAGTCGATCTTGTGTCGTGAGCCGATACCCGTACACACTGCCGGGAGTTATAGAGAGAAGTGTGAAATGAGCGCGCTCTGCCCGAGTGGGCGTTGATTCTTTTTCTTCAAATAGAAATGGCGAACCCTTCACGTACACCCCGTATTCAATGCGCGAGAACGCTTGTTCATCGGTGATTATGTCAATGACGCTAACGCCCTCTTTGTGGTCAAGAACAAATGTTTGAACGTGCGGCGCAGTAAAATCAGGCGGCGTTGGGGCAAGAGGCGATTTTGCAAAACCACCGCTCGGAAGCGTCGTGAAGGTTAGAGGCCGTGAGAACGCTTCGTTTGAACTCTCCGGATAGGCGCTGCGGATGCGAAAATGGTAAGTGCGAAATTCCGAAAGGCCGGTAAGTTCAACATGATGCGTCTGAGATGCGTCGGACGATGAATCCTCGACTGGCGCACGCAATCCATATGCAGGTGTCTCTCCGTACTCAAGATAGGATAGTGCCGGCTTTTCCGTTTCCCAGTCAATCCGCACTGCGGTCGATGCTGGCGCAATAGAAACATTTGTTATCGACGGAAACGTACTATCACTGCCTTTTTTTTCAGCGACCACATCAAATGAAACCTCCTGGGCCCACAAAGAGCCGGCAGAAAGGCCTATAATAGCAACAAAAAGGAGTGTCGTGAATCGTCTCATATCCCCCTTGTTTTACTCCACTTTTCTCATTATTGCAAGACCCTATACCCGGTGGCACTTCCGGCAACGCGCCTGATATTCATCGTCACCGACCTGAATGCGCTGGGTGTTGTACGGCGCAGGCTTCCCGTCGATAAGCCGTTGCGTGAGCGTCGCCCGTTCGCCACACTGTGTGCAGACCGCATCAAGCTTGAGAGCGCTGTCTGCAATTGCGAGCACACGCGCCATGTGCTCGAACGGCTCGCGGCGAAAATCCATATCAAGCCCTGCGATAATCACTTGCTTGCCCGCATCGCGCAAATCTTCAATGACGGTTATAAACGATTGAACAAAAAAATGCGCCTCGTCAATGCCAATGACATCATAGGCTTCTCCCTTCTCCCGCATTTCCATCGGTGTGAGTACGGGATAGGCCGCATACGCGGTTCCGCTTCTGCTGACGAGCTCATTGCGGCGATTCCAGCGCTTGTCAATCGCCGGCTTGAAGACAATAAGTGATTTCTTCGTGTACGATAACCGCTTGAGCCGCCGAATCAGCTCCTCGCTCTTTCCGGAAAACATACAGCCGACAATAACCTCTATAGTACCCATACTACCGCTGTTCAAGATCCTCCTTTTTCTCCTTCATGAATGAAAACCACTCTTCGGTAATATCGACAAATGCCTGAAACGGCAGTTCGATAAGCATATCAAAGAGAAAAATGAGCACGTTTATGCGCGCAATCTTAAATGACAACCACTGCCCCAGGCGCATAATAGGATCGAAGAATTGGCTGATAAAAAGCCACAGGAATCGTTCGCGTCGCCTGACGATAACAAGGTCGTTGATCATCTTTCGCAGAGTAATTCCAAAAAACATGACCAGCGAAAGGAAAAAGAACAGAATAATGCCGCTCACGATATTAAAATCAAACTTCATGAGCAGCCACGCAAACAAACCGATTGAGATCGCCGAGAGTACGCCGTAGAGCATATTAAATACGATCGACAATCCCATACCCCTCTTTCTGAATGAAATCTTCTCAGGGATGAATATCGTCTGCTTCGTGTCCGGATACACGATTTCGCGCACCGCCTGCGCAATCGCCAGGGTATTATCCTTTCCCGGCATGCGCACAGTGAAGGAAATAAGCGCTAAGATAACCGGCGGTATGACGACGTTGAGAATGAGCGGCTGCATCTTTACATGCTTTACTGAAAAAAGATCATACGGAATCTCAACGGAAAATCCCAAGACCATCTTGGTAAGAAAAATGTACACGAACGCGCGAACGGTTCGTCCGATAAGGCGGCCACGCTGCAGCGCATACATCTTTTCGCACACCTTAGAAACATGCTCATCGAGCGCCGATGCGTCATCAAGCGCGCTCTTCCCAAAACGCCTTACAATCGTATGCAGGACAATGAATGAAACGCGGAAACGTCTGAACGTCCGCTGCAATTTTCCGTTAAGCGGGTATGAAATTGCCGCGTCGACGGCCTTATGCGCATCGGCACACTCGCGAGCGCGCGCTAAGATACCTTGGGGCGACTCGGAAAGCAAAGCTCCAAAGCTCTGCTTGAGGAGGAAGAACTGGAGGCGATGAATATTCGGCCGAAAAAGAATGCGATAGCAGGCAATAAGCAGCTGTCCCTTCTTGACGCGCGGATCTGTCGAGGGCGACGACTTCTCCAGTGAAGGCATGAGCACATCCGCCATCACGCGCGCAAGCGCCTCCTCGGCTGTCATCGGCGAGAGAATCTCGTCAATCGCGCATGACGCCATGTGCAGCACCCAGTCCTGATGCTTGTTGTCCAAAAGCCGCTCCCGCTTCAATCCTGTCAGAATGGCGAAATAAAAAGTGAGAATACGTTCAACATCCTTGATGATTGTTTGCGGCAGAGTATTGTTCGCGACATAGCGCGAGCGGACAAGCTCCCGAACCAAGGGACCGGCAATTGCGCCCGCATCCTGTCCGAACATCGATCGCCGACCAAGAATCCGCCGGATCGCCATCTGGCGCAGCAAATGGTCGTCAGCGTACTCCATCACGTTGCGAATCTTTTCGTAATAAAATGAGAGGACCGAAACCGCATCGCTCACCACTACGGTTGCCTCTCCCTCTTTGGCTTTCGGTTCACCGCTCTTCTGTAGAAGATACTCTTCAATTCGATTATGAAGCATACCCCGCACTTAACTCCGATCATCCTCATGCTGCGACACGGCAGCAGGGGAAATCGAAGTGATGATGAATGAAATCGGCATAGTGTATATCATAGGACGGATGATTAATAGCAGCAATCGGAGTTAAGTGCGGGGTTCTTTCTTTCCTCCCGGTATAAATGATAGCCCTCCAAGCGATATCGGTTCTGGAACTGCCTCTGGCTCTGTGCGTGTCTCTTTTCTTTTTTCATTCGCCGGACCTCGTCGAACCATGCCAGGAACCATGCGAGACGGTCCTTTTTCCCGAGGCCCCTCCACTTCGGTTGAGGCTGACCACCGCGCCACTTTATCTTCGACGACGCTTCTGACGCGCGCATAGCGCTCTCGCGAAACTCGGATGACCTTGTCGTATGAATCGGTTTTCTGCTCGGAAATCGGTGGAAGGCCAATGGCAGAAAACGGTTCGGACACAATACCGTCAACAAGCAATTTGAGGTACATCTGATACTTGGGAAGATTCACAATGTCATCGATGACAAACCGCGGGGAAAACTCCTTTTCAAGATATTCGGCATCCGCCGCGCCGACGCGAAACGCAATGAGCGTACCGACGTTGCCAAAAACAGCCGGACGAACCGTGTCCGCGTCGAGCTGCTCAATATATTGGTGTGCCATAATCAATCCCAGATGGTACTTGCGCGCCTCAGACAAAATATTGGCAAAACTTTCAGTCGCGAAGTTCTGAAACTCGTCAACATAAAGAAAAAAATCTTTGCGTTCCGGCTCGGGAATTTCTACACGCTCCATCGCTGAGAGCTGGATTTTCGTAATAAACAATCCGCCCAATAATCGCGTGTTGTCCTCCCCGATGCGCCCCTTCGAAAGGTTGAGCACAAGGATCTTTCCTTCATCCATAATCTCGCGCACTTTGATTGTCGAGGTTACTTGGCCGACAATATTGCGGATAATGAACGTTGAGAGAAACTGTCCGACTTTATTCTGAATCGGCGCGATAGCCTCTTGAGCAAAGCGAGCCTCATACCGCGCGAACTCCGTAACCCAAAATGCCTTGACAACCGGATCTTTTATCTTTGCAACGACCTTCTGGCGGTACGTTTTGTCAGAAAGCATGCGATTAATGCCAAGCATCGTGCTTCCGGGATAATCAAGCAACGCCAAAATCGTGTTATTGAGAATGTACTCCATGCGAGCGCTCCACACGTCGGGCCAGATTTTTTTAAACACGCCCATGAGACCTGACGAAATAAGGTGATTGTAGCGCTCCCCCGGTGTTTCCAGAATATTAAACGCGACCGGATAGTCAAGATCTGCGGGATTGATATACACGACGTCGTTGACGCGGGAAGGAGGAATAAAATTGAGAATCTTTTCCGCGAGATCACCGTGAGGATCCACAACACCTACCCCGTAGCCGCGCTGAATATCGTCAATAATCATATTTTCCAAAAGCGTTGACTTACCCATACCGGTCTTTCCAATCATATACATATGCCGCAATCGGTCGTCACGCTTTATGCCAAATCGCCGTCGCTGGCTGCGAAAGTTTGTCTGGGCAAAAACGGTAATCTCATTTCTTTTATCATCTGTCATATTAGAATGATGAAATAATATATCATGAGCTGATGTCTGAAAGGTGTGCGGGCTATGCAAATGGTAAATTTTCAGGGATGTCGTCTTTTGGTTTTGGCGCTGGCGCAGGAGGCGCATAGTCATAATCAGCCATTGGCAGTCCCGACGGTGGCTCACCGCGCTTGACCTCTGCCTTGCGCAAGAGCGGCGCGCTGATGTCAAGCGATGGAAAATGCCAAAGCGTTGCAAGCTCCTCAACGCTCAACACGGCCGGCTTGTCGCCGCGTTTCACTGAGCGCCTGCGATATGCCCTCATCAGGATATTTTTGCGACGATTTAACCGATACTGGACAAAGTAATAATACGCGCGCACAAAGGTGCGCCTCCCAAGACCGAACGTATTCATATCATGGGCGTTAAACTGGCGGAACACGCCCATAATCCCTTGCACGGCGCGCTTGCGATTTTTTGACGCTATTTCCTTTCGCGCAATATAGAGTATGCGAATCTTTGACTTGTATCCCAGCTTGCTTGCCTTATTTGCGATACCATTCAAGAGCTCTCCAGGTCCATACGCCAATATGTTACTCCTGACCGCCAATGGATCATCGTCCTTATGTGCTGTTTCGCGGCCTTCCGGGGCTTTGCCGGCAACCGCAGAATGCACAATATACATAACCGCGTCGCCAAGTGCGTGAAGAAGCGCAAGAAGTGGGTTAGGTTCATCTTTCTTCCCGCCCCGAAGGCCGATCATTTTGTCAATCTCTTTGCGGCACGGATCTTGCCAGTCCTGTTCTATGGGAAGGATCGGATACTGTACCCAAAGCTCTTCTCCCGGCTGTATCGTTCCCATAAACTCAAACAGCTGAGAAAGCGGATCTTTAAACGTTCCGCTCAGCTTGTCTTCAAACAAAGGGTAGGTCTTGATGGGCCAGCACTGGCTTTTTTTCAGCACCAGCTCGGTCCCCCATGCATCCCACTCATCGCTTGGATACTTGTTTGGATACTTTAGCGTATAGTCTTGTGCCTCATGAACCTCCGCATCCGGATACTGGGCAAAAATCGCCGCCTCGAAGATGTCCCGTTGGCGGACAGGAATATAGATATAAAATTGGATAAAACCGCCGTGGCTTGCGATTTCGCACGCGAACCATTCTTGCTTCCTGCCTTCCACATAGTTCTCCCACATATTAATGGACACGTGGAGCCCCATAAGTGACGAGAAGAAGTTCTCGGTTGCTTTTGCTGTCTGCTCGCTGCGCTTGGGAACGTTGACTGCCAAGAGCATGAATTTAAATTTATCATGCTCGTACTGCTCGTGAATTTCAAAAATCCACAATTCCCAGAGCCCGAGTAAAAGGGTAAGAAGAATAAGAAACCAACCGCCGTGAACGATTAAGTACCCCATGGCGGCAAAGGGGTTGTCAAAGGTGGGAAGTGAGAGGAAAAAGGCTAGCGGCGGTGGGAGATCCATGAGGGCAGGGTTTAGGGTACAGGGTTTAGGGTTTATGGTTTAGGGTTTAGACGCGAAAACCAAAGAAGGATCTTTGGATCCTTATTTAGTATTATAGCATAGATTTCTCATTCATTCAATACAAAAAAGGCTCGTTAAACGAGTCCTAAACCCTAAACCCTAAACCCTAAACCCTAAACCCTGTACCCTATGCCCTTTTCTTAAAATTGTGCCAAATAACCAATAGCGGTGAGGCGATAAAAATTGACGAGTAGGTTCCAATACCTATGCCAAAGATAAGCGCAAGGGCAAAATACCGAAGCGACTCGCCCCCGAAGAAAAAGATTGCAAACAGAACCAAAAGAACAGTCAATGAGGTATTGATTGAACGGACAATTGTCTGATTGATAGACATATTCACAATCTCCTCAAAATTTCCCCGATGCTTCGTAAGATTTTCGCGGATGCGGTCGAAGACCACAATCGTGTCATGAACCGAAAACCCAATGACGGTAAGAATGGCGGGGATAAATGAACTGGTAATTTCAACACCGCCGAATTTTCCGAGGAGTGCAAATACGCCCAATACGAACGGCACATCGTGGAATAACGTAACAAGGGCAACAACACCGTATTTCCATGACACGACAGGGAAAGAAACCTTTCGAAACACAATACTGATATAAAGGCAAATAAGCAAAAGCGCGATCAAAAGGGCCCATAATGATTTTGTGCGTAACTCCTCGCCAATCACCGGACCAATAGACTCAAATGCCCTCTCGGAAAGATTCGCATCGCCTTTTTTCAATTCTGCAAGAATCTTCTGATGGGTGTCTTCATCAACGTCGCGAAATCGTGCAATCATCCCCTTCTCGCCCGCAGGCTTGATCTCTGCATCGCGAATGTCGAGCGCCTCAAAATGCTTGGAAAGCGTCGCGGTGTCCGGCCGTACTTGTGAATATTCAACCTCAAGGAGGCTTCCACCTGTATACTCGATGCCGAATTTAAGACCGAATGAGATAAGGCTTACTATCGCGACAAGCGTGTAGGCGGCGGCGATCGAAAGGAAAAGCATTCTCTTTTTAATGATAGGAAGGGTCATGCTACTAGAATCAAGAATTAAGAATTACGAATTACGAATTACGAATGGAGCCGCATGGATTCAATCCTGCTTGATTCATAATTCTTGATTCATAATTCATCAGTGCTGTCAGAACAAACATACAGAAACGATTACTCCTTCCGAGTACAGAAAAGCCATCTATTCCTCGCGATCCTCCATCCCGCTACGACTTTCAAAAACAGGCGCGAAACAGCGATTGCGGAGAACATACTGACAAGAATACCAATCGCGAGCGTCAGCGCAAATCCTTTGATAAGACTTGCGGAAAACCAAAACAGAATTACGCAGGTGATCAGTGAAGATACATTACTGTCTCGAATGGACGTCCATGCCCGCTTGAATCCTTGCGTTACTGACGAATCAAGGCCTTTGCGATCGCGAAGCTCCTCTTTCATGCGTTCAAAAATAAGAATGTTCGCATCAACCGCCATACCGACAGACAGAATAAATCCGGCAATTCCCGCCAAGCTGAGCGTAACGGGCCATAGTTTAAAAATCGCCAAGACAATCGCAGTGTAAACAACAAGCGCGCACACCGCCAAAAGGCCGGGTAGGCGATAAAACAGGATCATAAAAATCACAACAAGAAGAAAGCCAAACAGCCCCGCCATGAGGCTTTTTTCAAGGGACTCCTGTCCTAGTGAGGGGCCAATCGTCTGCTGGGAGAGCAGCTTGATTGGCACGGGAAGCGCGCCGGTGTTTAATCGCTGCGCAAGAAGCTTTGCCTCCTTCAAGCTAAAGTCGCCGGTTATGACAGCGTTTCCACCTTCAATCGCCTGCTGAACCGTTGGAATGCTAATGGGTTGGCTGTCGAGAAACACCGCGATCGGCTTCCCTATATTTGCGCGAGTAATATCGGCAAACAACTTTTTTCCCTCGCCATTAAATTCCAGAGCAACCTGCGGCACGCCAGTCGGATTATTAAAATCAACACTTGCGCGCGTCAGTTGTTTTCCGGTGAGTCCCGTGTCCTTCCATGGCTCTTGTGGCGGCACGATGTCTTCTTTTTTCTTTGTCCCAAAGAAGAGACGCGCAACGCGATATTCACCAAGGGGCCGCTCGTCGCGCTTCCAGATAATGTGGTAGCCGAATTCGCTTTCAACAACATCGGATATTGAATTTTTCCCTATCTTGAACGCGGTTTCTTCAAAAATCGGAACCATCCTTCCTTTTCCAAACCAGCCAAGTTCGCCTCCGCCGGTATCAGCGCCCGGCTCCGTTGAGTGTTTCTTTGCGAGATCGATAAAATTCTCGGGCGTTGCCTGCTTCTTCACGTCATCAATTGCCTTGCGCGCATCTTCTTTTGATGTTTCCTTTTCACAGCTGGTTGCGCCCTTATAGCAAACAAGGATGTGGTTTGCCATCACCTCTCTGTCTTCGCGCTGCTCAAGCAGTTTCACTACCGAATATCCGTCGGCATACTCAAGCACATCGTTTTTTACCTCGCCGGGTTTCAACCCTTCTGTTGCGGTCAAAAGATAACTTTGCGGTGAATTCTTGCTGATCCATCCAACCTCCCCGCCTTTTTCCTTGCTTGTTGGTTCCTCAGAAAGATCTTTTGCGAGCTTGCCAAAATCCGCATTCTTTTCCGTTGCTTTCTTTAGCGCATCTTCAGCCTTCTTTCGCGCGCCGGCGTTATACGCATCAAGCTCTTTTTTTTGCTCGGGACTCAATTCCTGGGACTTTGGAGTAAGGTCTTGCTCCTTAAACTCAAGAAGCGGCGTGTCGCCGATCATTTTTATAGCTTGTGAAACGTCGCTAATACCGGCAAGCTCAACAATAATACGATAGGCATCTCCGACCTTCACGGTCTGGACCAGAGGCTCGGCTACACCGAACAAGTCGACGCGCCGCTCGATGACATCGCGCACGCCGTCAATGGCTGATTTTTTCTGATCAAAAGTTACGCGTGAAAGATCTGCCTCATAGACAAGGTGCGTCCCGCCACGCAGGTCAAGACCGAGACGAAAAGCAGGATTGAGCGAGGAAGGAAAAGCAACAGCAGGCAGATTAACCGATTGTAGCCCCGGAACGCGATTAAGTTTACTGTTCAGTGATGAAAGATTTGCGTTATAGCCCTCAGTCGCGGAGTACATGGCTGATACAAGAAAAAGAACCGCAATAAAAAAAAGCATCCAGCGAAGTTTTCCGCGGCCTTTTGGAGCAAAAAATCGTTTGAGTCGTTTCATAGATGGAAACAATCCACAGGTATGGTGCTAGTGTACAGAAAAACAAATTTTTTGCAACTATGTGCAAAAAGAGGCGACGACCCTGCAAAACGCGAGAACCGACGTCTGTGAACATGTCAAGCGCCTGTCGGTATCTAAAGATTCTTCTTGAGGATGATGTCCATGATACGCATATCCTGTTCTGCGCTTGATGGCTTCAGGCTGTCTAAATACTCCTTAAGCGCCATCACGTCGCCATGGCTGAACTTTGAGTCAAGCTGAAGCAGCTTTGCGAGGTTGGGAGTGGAAACGGATTTGATATGTCCGTCAACTGTTTCACTAAGGTCTTTCATGGTCATGCCCCCCTCGCGGAAAAGGTCAAGCTTCAGGAGATCTGGGTTGATCTTCCCCTCCTTCCCTAATGTTTTGGCTATCTGCTCAAACGCCTCATGTTTCTGATCGATAGTCATTGACGCGAGGTCAAGCTTTGCCGGCTTCGCTGCTTCAGCACCTGCAGAACCGCTTGCCGTCTCCGCAACGGGCGCAGGTGCGACAGATGCACTTGCGGGTGCAACTTCGGCAACAGAAGGAGTTGGTACTGGAGTAGAACCGGTAGCTGATTCCACTGCCGGTGACCCAGTTGCCACCTCACCGAGCGGAACAGATGCCGTAGCCGGAGCTCCCGCTGGGGGAACACTTATCGACTCGCTTCCCAGCGCTGTTACAGGCGCACGTGGAACAGGCCGCTCTTCCCAAGAAAGCCACCCATTCCATTCCTCTGCTGGAATGTTGCCTGCGACCCGATCCACGGTTACATGCTTGGCGCGATACGCTTTGTCAAAAAGTTCATTGAGGTGTTCGGGGTCATAGAAAAGTACCGCACGACGTCCGTTCGTAACGCCTAACGCCCCTTCTTTCACAAGATCCTTAAACACTTGATAAATTGTTCCTTTATCTGAAGGGCGGAGATCGCTAATTCCCTCGTACTGTTTGAGATATTCTATCTCACCGATGCAAAGTTTGCTTAAAAGGCTCAACATGGCGTTGGTATCAGATACCCCTTCCGGAATAGGCCGTGAAAGGGCAATACCCTTTACCGATGATTGTGCATTGATAGATTGCTCATTGATAATCCCTTGTGTTGCAAGTTTGTCCAAAAACTCTTGTGCCGCGGGATCAATAAGGGGCCTGCCCTGCTCATGGCTAAACGCAAGCGCCTGATCACTAAACCGTAGTGATGCTGTTGTAATATTCTGCATTTCCGGAAGCGTCGCTCCTTCCACTATAGGTATACCGACTTTCGCTGCTGCTGCTTGTGCTGCTGCATTCTCTACCGGTGCAGCGCCTGCCCCAACTCGTGCTCGTGGTGTCTCTGCCGCTGCTCCTCCGCGTGCTGTCGGCGGTGCTGTTTCCGCTGCGCCTTTTGGTTCTTCTGCTTCAAACCCAAACCACCGATTCCAGCGATCAGGAGAAATTTTTGCCGCGTAATCGTCTGCGGTTGCTACTGCCCAGTCGTGCGCTTCAGTGGAATAAGCATAATCTTTCGCAAGTTCCCGTGGATCGTATTCAAGTGTTACCGTCCCCGTTGCCTTGTCAAAAGAAAGAAATCCATCCTTGCGCAGATTATACATCATATTCAAAAGCGCGCCCTTCTCGTCTACTGACAGCACATTTAATCCATCTTTTGCAAGAGCATCATGTACCGTCCCTGTCATCACCTTACCCAAAAACTGCATGAGAATATGATCCTCTGCTGAATCTTCTTTCGAAAGCCCCTCACCTACTTTTGATGTAAGATACATTGTGTCATCCTCTTTTTCATAATGCAGCCCCTCCTTCTCGAATAATTTCATGACGTCTTCGATGCTCGTTTGATCGGCATCTGCCGTAGCTGCTCCAAAAAACGTATCTGCTTGATCTGCAATAGTCATTTGCTTCAAGGATTCAATGGTTACTTCCTCCATTGGGGGAATATCTGCAGCCGCACCCGCAGGCGGTTCGGCTGCAGGAGGAGCTGCCGGCTCTGCAGCTGCTGCACCCTCTTCCGCTGCTGGTTCTCCTGCTGGAGGAGCTGCCGGCACGACGGCTTGCGCCTCTGCCGCACCCGCAGGCGGAGAGAAATCAAAGAACTTTATCAATGAACCGAAAGACTCTTGAATGGTCTTGCCGGCCTCTTTTGCCAATTGCGCCATTTGTTGCGGATGAATGTCTCCAAGGCGTCTTAGATGCGCAATGCCCGGAAGCACCACCGCCGCTGTCGTGAGAAGCGCAACGGTGGTAACGCCTTTAATCTTCTTTTCCTTCTGCGCCTTTGCGATATCGCTGCCCAGTTCTTTTATCGTGCTGTCCAAAAACTTCATGCACTGCTCTGCTTTCTGTTCGGCTTCACCTCCAGTTTCTGCCTCCTCAAATTGGCACACGCCTTCCGAGGTCTGCACGCTGTATGCCTTGAGCAAAGCCTGATAGCGCGGATCCTGCAAGAGCTCTGTCTTGCCATACAGCGTAACGGCTGAGGAGGCATCAACAAAACGCTTTTTTATCTCTTCTGGTGGAAGTTGCTCAATACTCTCGGGTGTCAATTGTTCAAAAAGTTTGAATCGCTGCAACAATGGTTTGTCTTTATCATAGCTGGGCTGCAGTTTCATCAGCGGAAGCTCTTCGCGTGCCCATTGCAATACATCCCGACTGGCAACACCAACGCCAAGCCCCCTCATGGCAGCAAGTCCGGCAACTGCCCCAAGGCCTACATCAAGCGCCTTTGCCGCAACGCCGAACGCGCCAAACCCAACGCCAACAAGACCAAGAGCGATCGCGGTGCGGGGCGTCATCATCTTTCCGACAAAACGCAAGGTTCCCGCAAGTCGCGGGTCCATGTCTTTTGGAAGCGTGAGGTGCAATTTTTCACCCAAGATCTTCTGTGCGCTCCATTCCGAGTTCCATGTATTGAGCGTTTTCCACGCTTTAACAATTGGGTTCTGTTCCTGCCCTCCTGTTTTCTCATGGGCCTTGCTCATCTGGAGAACCTCATCCTCTATCAGCATCTCGCGCGCATTGGCATCGCTCATGATAAGTTCACTTGCCGTTTCCGTATATGCCTTATCTGCCGCATCGTACTGATCTTTAAACGATTCATATTCTTGCGTTATTCTTTCCCGCGCAGAACCATCGCGATCAAAAAATTGCCGCAGACCTCCCAGAACTCCTGAAAAACGCCTTTGTTCTTCGAGGTTCTTTTCCATCGCTTGTTGCGCTGCAATTCTCCGCGCACTCAATTCTTGCGTTCGCTTTCGCAGCTCTTCAATGGACTGTTGGGATGCGTCCACCTCGGGAACATGCTTTTCCACCTCTCGGGGACTATCGGGAGAAAACGTTATTGATGTAACCGTTGGTTCGGTTGATCGTGTTGTTGTTTTCGGCATATTGAAGACCTCTAATCGGCCTAAATAGTAACACCGCCAACCTGGGCAAAAAGCATCCGCTTGGCGCTGACAACCTCCTCCTCATAAAGCTTTGCAAGGTTGGGAATGTTCGTTTTTATAAAATCAATGGCTTCGGCTGATTCTTCGCCCTTTTCCGTGACAATTTCTTGAAATTTTTGCAAATTATCTGCGCTCAAAAGTTTTAAAATTCTCAGTTGAACAGCTTTCTGAACCATGGTTGCGACTTTTTGCAACAGCTGCGCTTTCTTGTCATCAGAAAGTCCCTGAAGGTTAAGGGCGGTAATAATGTTGGCCTCAAGTACCTGGGTATCAGTTAATGTAGGCATATTACGATCTATATTTTAAGACTCATAGAATCATTATAGCACGAAATCGCGCGTGTCACAAGGGGTTGGAATGTCCAATTTCATCCCCTTCCAATGTTACCTTATATGTGGTATAATACTTTATATAATAATAGAGATCAAAACCTATGCGAAGAACCGAACATATGGCACCTCGCCATGAACAGGAAGACGCGCCAGAGGCAAGACAAGCCACTCCTCAGGAATTAAAGGAGCGCGGGTGGACAGAAAGTGTTCTAAAAGAAGCTGCAAAACTTCTTGAGTCTGTTGCGAATCGAGGGTGGTTTTCACTGAACATTCCTCGCGCCGCAAGCGATCAACAGGGACAATTAAAGGTTGATTTGGACGATACCGTTCCGGCAATCGTTGCGTTGCCAAAAAAGGAGCAGTCACGCCTCAAGGAGATAGCCGCTGTTGTTGCGGCTGGAGGAATTACCATCGCTGCGGCAGGAGGGGTACTCTCTGCGGGAGGGGCTGGTGCGGAAGAATATCGCGAAATCACAACCGAAGCAGGAACGCATACCTATAATTCAGGAGAAAATGTTGTGAGCTATAAAGTCACAGTCAATGGAAAGAGCGCGGACATTAAGCCGGCACCAGGATTCTCAAAGGTCATCACAACCGAGGGAACGGGCGATGCAGCGCGGAAGGTATACGTCTATCGCGCTCTTGAGCCAGTGCCAAGACCATTTACTATTGACGTACCCGCCGGTCAGAGCGCTGAGGTTATCATTGAAACCGAAACGCAAAAAACAAACGCAATAAATATTACTGGTGGAAAGGGAGAGCTTCAGGTTCATACTACCGAAGGAACTCCGATCCCTGAAAATCTTAACGGCGTACTGGCGCTTGAAACTAGTCTTATTTCCACAAAGACAACAAAGGGGGCTGATGCAAGAGAATACAGTATGCCTCTCACCCTTCAACTCCTAGCAAACCGTCCCGACAAAACAACAGGGGCTGCGCTTGGTTTGTCAGTTGGCGCAGCTATAACTGACAACAAGATGGGAAAGCTAAGTGCTCAGGTGGGCCAGGCGCGATCAATCATGCAGGGCTTCAAGGTCCTTCCCGGACAAGAGACTGTCTTTTTGCTTTCATGGGATAAGCCGACTGGCACCTTTGGCGCTCATGACCCGTTGAGAACAAACGCCTATTTCCTTTCTGCGTATGGAGCAAGCGGGAAAGCAGAGGGCGGATTTACGGCCGATCTTCGGGTGACCGACATACCAAAAAGCACTGCCGATACAGAGGTGTTTCTTGGTCTTGGCTTTTCTGCCCGCGGAATGACTCAAACCGGATCAGAGCATCGTATTTTAGACTTCCCGAGAGTAGTGGTTCAATTTCCTGAATCTCAAGGCGCGCATATGGCATTGGTTGGAGCGCTGGAATCGGATATTGATACTGGTGCGACCGCAGGTCGTGTGGGACTGGAAATACGACCATCCATAGCCGGACAAAAAAAGCCATCACGCGCACAAGAAGCGCCGGGCCTGAAACCGAATCCAACAAAACAAACAAAAGAATAATAATCACCGAATTTCTCAAACCCCATTCACCTGACGCGCAGTCCGCCCTCGCGATCGCGCCGAAGCTTCGCGAAGGCGGACGGAGCGATAATGTACCTATTTCGGATGCGCGCAAATATCGAGAAGAATATAGGTGTCGTTCTCAATCAAAAAATAGAACCGATAATCCCGATCTACACGCGCCTGCCATACATCTTTTCCTTCATTGTATTTCTTTGCCCGCAAGGATGGATGGCGCAGATCATTGAGAAGATAGCCAACTTGCTTGTAGAACTTATTCTTGATCGTTTTACCGCACCGCTTCAGCGCTCGCTTGAACTCTGGTGAATACACTACATTCATTGCTCCAGAGATTTTTTAAGTTCCACAACCGATCGAAACGGACCTTTTGTTTTCCCCTTGCGGTAACTCCGAATAGCGCCCTCAAGTCGCCGATCAAGTTCCTCGTAAAAATTTTTGTATTTTTTATGGACGCGCAGAAGATCCTCATACTCCTCTTGTGGAATGAGGATAAGATTTCCCATCTGAGCCAACTTTTTCGGAATGGTTAATGTAGCAGTTTCCATATCTTCCACTATAGCGTAGCGAAAATGACGCCCATGTCAATAGGATTTGAGCTTCACCTGTCGCGCCGTCCGCCTTCGCGAAGCTTCTGCGCGATCGCGACGGCGGACGGCGCTCACAAGCCAGGAGCTGGATTGGACCTTACCGCCGTTGCCGACGTTCCAGACCATTTTGATGCCGAGCTTTTTGCAAAGAGCAACTTCCGGCGTATTTGTGGTCATCCGATCGCCGCCATTTACAAAGATACCTGGCTTCAGCTTTTTCAGGGCTTCACACACGCTCATGTCGGTCGTGCCTTTTTTGTGATTGGTAATAATAACGCGATCGACACCTTTGATATTTTCAATAATCTCTTTGCGCTGCTCCTGCGGCATGAAGACATAGCCCTTTTTCATGCGGAGCCAATTGTCATTGTTAATAATGACAACAAGCTCGTCGCCCAGCGCGCGCGCTTCGGCAATCATGCGCACATGACCGATGTGAATTGGGTCAAATCCCCCGCTGATTGCAGCCACGATTTTTTTATTTTTCGATAACGCCTTTTTCATAGATTGACCAATGGGTTACAAGTAGTAGGATAAGTATAGCATCCTTTGAAGCAAGGTGAAAGGAGGAGTCAATGCTCAAGGCATTGACAAGGCGCCTTATGAAAAGGGTAGTATATAGTGTGGACGTTGAGGTCGAGCTCGACTTCGATGTCCAGAGACGTCGGATCCAAGTCGTCCCCCATGTGATTGAGGCATACTCCAAGGAGGATGCGTGCGAGCGGGCTCTCATCATAGAGAAATCCCGCTTCCACGAGCCGCGGCTCGTCGGCGAACCGCGAGTCATTACGGTTCGCAAAGTCGAGTTTCGGAAAGGATGGTGAGGATTGCCACTTTTTTGTTCCGCTCTGCTGGTCGGTCCTTCATGGATCCGTCCGGCAGAGCGTTTGTTTTTCCGGTACATGATCATTGCACAAATGTGAGGATCGTCACATTAGTGCAATATGGAACGCAGGGCATTCCGTTGCCGCGCGTATGTATCGGTACCTTTGATAACAATGGTTGGCTCGCTGGACGTCGGTTCTTGAATCTCTTTTTTTACCCGAAGAAAATCTTTGAGAGGTATTGGCGGATGATAATCCTGGCACACTTTTCGCGTACACCGCTTGCGCGTTCCCAAACGCTTTCGCGCCACTGATTCGGGTGTCTGAAATCGTAACAAAAAAAACGCGGCGTTGTGTCTCTTTGCCATCTCCATCATTCGCTCGCGATATTCGCGCAGTTTCGGGTTCGCGTCGTAGATAACGCTGATGCCATTTTTGAGCGCTTCTTCCGTAATTGCATCCATGACCGCAAATACGAGGTCATGCTCGTGTTGATTTCGCTCCGGTTTTTTGAACATGCTTTTTCGAATCCGATCGCTGTTGAGATGCAAGACATGAAATTCTTTAGAAAATTTGCGCGAAAAAAACGTCTTCCCGGATCCGGGATATCCCAATGTTGCAAAAAGGATGGGTCTGTCCGTATTCATACTACTCTAAAATTGCATGATACACTTTTTCGAACACGCGGGCAAATTCTTTTGGATGATCAGAAAGGTACGGTAAGATGCTATGGTCAGAACCATGAACGATAGTGAGCTCCTTATGCCGTGCCTGCCCCGCGGATGCAAGAAGGCGGTCTATGAGCTCACAGGGAACCACATCATCGTTCCGGGCGCCAACAATAAGTAACGACCCATGAAAACGAGAGAGGATATCAAAACTTTCCGAGTCCTCCCAACTTTGCGGCTGGCGAATAATACGGGTAAAATCCTCATTAAAGTGTGCTGTAAAAGCCGCCCGCGCGTACACGCCCGGAACAAAGAGAATAAGCGCGCTTGTCGGATATTTTTCCGAAAGGCGAATCGCGGTATCCGCACCCATACTTGCGCCAATGATCGCAAGCGGCGCCTGATGGGTCGTTGTGTCAATCACGGCGCACGCCTGACCAAGCCGTGCCTTTAGTGAGAAGAAAATGGGGTCAGGCACAAATTCGCTGGGCGAAATTGAGCCAGACCCCATTTTCAAACTGCTCGTGCTCATATCCCCGCCCGTCTGCCCTGCGCCAATAAAATCAAAAGCAAATGATGCGATTCCGATCTTGGCGAGATGATGGCGGAGCATATCAAAACGCGCAGATCCATCATCTGATGCACCGTGGATACATACGACCCGCGGATCCACAACTCCCATGGTTGTCCCGCGTAGGATTGTGCCGTGGTACGGTACTTCGATATGTCTCATACTTTTTTTGATCGTGGACGATCGGTACAAAATATTCGCAACAAACCTGCATCTGAACTGTCAAAGCGCGCAAGCCGAATAGTAAAACGTCCATGAGATACCACGCGTCCATCCTGCGCCTCAACCGCAATTGCGGTACAGCGATGTGTTCCATCAAGAATCGCGATGCAATCAGGAAAGTGGAATCCGATAATTGTCGTGTCGTCAACGCATCCAATCAGTGACTTTACCTTGTCGTTTGTCCGAACGTCGATACGCTTGTCCCCATCATACGATCGATCCCCTGTTTCTGGAGGAATTGCAATATCGCTAAACAATGCGATATCCTTTTCTGCCGGACGATACTTTTTCCATCCATTCCATCCGCCGATTGAATAGTGCGGGATCTCTGTATGCGGATGCTCAATCTCGTATTCAAACCATTCGCGACCCTCAAGACGAAGATCGCCGATCATCATCTGCCGCCAAGCATCCCACGATTCCCAACCAAAGCCAGAATACACCGGCCGCCAGAGCTCTTCTTCTGCCCGCCGCCATCCATCAAATACTCCGTTCCACGATAGTTGTTTGCCGCGTTCGTTCATTATTCCCTCTCTATTACTCAATTTAATTCAAAAATCATTCCGTGCGCCTTTTTCACCGTTTTTCAA
>JACQSC010000007.1 GCA_016206155.1 Candidatus Uhrbacteria bacterium
GAAGGCATTTTTTAAGGAGAACAATATTGAATACACCGAGAAGGATGTGGCAGTTGATGAAGCGGCTCGCGAGGAGCTCTTTTCCCGCGCAAAAGCAAAAGGCGCGTCTGCAAGCGGCGTACCGGTTATTTTCGTAGACGATGAGATGGTCACGGGCTTTGATAAGAACAAACTTTCGCAATTGCTGGGAATAGCATAAATTGAGTCTGTAGAAAAATGCTACAGACTCATCCCGGAGCTCGTCAATTGGCGAGCAATGTCCTCCGATCCAGTACAAAAAATAAGCGTTTGACGTTTGTAAAGAGAGGAAAAAGAAAGAAGAAAAAACATTTATTTACAGTCTCAAATTATGGAGCAATCAAACGTGTACGACCTCATAGTTGTAGGTTCGGGCGCGGCCGGTCTCTCGGCCGCGATTTATGCTGGGCGGTATAAGATGAAGACATTGGTTTTTGGAGACTCATTTGGAGGCTATACAACCATTGCGGGTCCGATCGGCAACTACCCTGGATACATTGAGGTTGATGGTTTTGATCTTATGATGAAGATGAAAGAGCAGGCGGAGGCGCTGGGTGCTCAGATAAAGGACGACAAGGTTGTCGGCGTGGCGCGGCCCGACAGTTGCTTTTTGGTTACGACAGAGAGGGGAGATGCGTATCATGCGACGGCCGTGATTTTTGCCACCGGATCAGAACATCGAAGACTCGGACTGCCAAATGAAGAGGCGCTCACAGCACGCGGTGTCCATTATTGCGCAACATGCGATGGGCCGGTGTATGGCGGAAAGACGATTGCGATGGTCGGAGGAGGGGATTCCTCGGTCAAGGGCGTCAATCTCACGGCAGAGTATGCCAAGAAGATCTATCTCATCACCCGCGAGCGTGAAATTCGTGCAGAGCCTATCAACCAAGAACAGATGGAAAAGCTGGTGGAAGCGGGGAAGGTAGAGATCATTTTGGAAAATGAGGTGGCAGAAATCGTTGGGACCGAGCATCTCGAGAAGGTCATGCTAAGGCTTCCGTTCAACGGTTCGACCGAACTCGTTGTTGACGGTCTTTTTATCGAAATAGGCGCAACTCCTCGGTCAAACCTAGCCAAAGATCTCGGCGTGACGCTCGATGAGCGGGGCTATATCAGTGTAACCCCCATGATGATTACGAATATGCCGGGTGTATTTGCCGCCGGCGACATAACGCCCCTGTTTGGCGGATTTAAACAAGACATTACCGCCGCGGCAATGGGTGCGGTTGCGGCAACCTCCGCGTATCAGTACTATAAAATTCACGGAAATCTTTGCGCCTCCGCAACGTAAAAGAGTCATTTGGGGTCAGGTTATTCACAGGCTAAATTTTTTTACCGTTTTTTACACCCCCTATAATCGGTGATACACTGACAGAACTTCATAACCCATGCAGTCTATGCACGTCATAAAAATAAAAAAGCGAAATGGCCGCGTTGTTGACTTTGACCGCGGGCGCATCGAGAAGGCGATGCAAAAAGCATTCGGCGCTGTTGGCGTGAACACGGGTGAGAATTTTTTTCCCATCCTGACGGACGATATCGTAGAGATCGTTGAAAGCCGTTTTGCCGATCGGACACCGAGCGTTGAAGACATTCAGGATATTGTCGAGAAGATTATTGCCCAACGAGGATATTTTGAGGTTGCGCGCGCGTATATCATTTATCGCTATGAGCACACGAAGAAACGGGTTGAGGAGCAGCGCGAATTTTTTGAAAAAATCGAAAAAAACGAACTATCGATAGCAAAGCGAGACGGCAGGACAGAACAGCTGAGCCTCGAGAAACTTACGCGATGTGTATCGCACTTTGTTCACGGTGTTGAAAAGGACGTTGATGTTGGGACGCTGGTAAAGCAGTGTCGTGGCGAGCTATATGACGGCATTGCTACAACAGAGATATTCCGTACGTTGATTATGGTGACCCGCTCGTTCATCGAGCAGGATCCAGCGTATTCGCGCGTTGCCGCGCGGATGCTTCAGCACACAGTGTATCGCGAAGTGATTGGCGAAGACGTTTTTGATATTCAAAAACTGCGAGAACAGTATCGCGCGGCGTTCGTGCGCAACATGAAGAAAGGGGTTGAGATCGGCAGGATTGATCCTCGCATGCTGACTCATGACCTTGAGGAGCTGGCGGAAGCATTGGTCATTGAACGTGACGACCTCCTGCAGTACTTGGGAACCCAAGTATTGTATGATCGATACTTTTTGCAAAACCCATACGAAAAGCGCGTGCTCGAAACACCGCAAGCGTTCTGGATGC
This sequence comes from Candidatus Uhrbacteria bacterium, assembly GCA_016206155.1. GTDB lineage: Bacteria > Patescibacteriota > Patescibacteriia > JACQRZ01 > JACQRZ01 > JACQSC01. The sequence goes on from JACQSC010000007.1 coordinate 2,284, forward strand.
GAGTTGCCATGGGCCTTGCACTCAACGAAAAAGCGAAGCGTGCCCGCACCGTTGAGTTCTACACCGTCCTCTCAACATTACGCTTTGTTTCCTCAACGCCAACGCTCTTTCATTCAGGCACGTGCCATCCGCAACTTGCGTCGTGCTATCTGAATACCGTGGGTGATTCTTTGGAGCATATTTTCAAAGTCGTCAGCGATAATGCGATGCTCTCCAAGTGGTCTGGCGGGATCGGCACTGACTGGACGAACGTCCGCGCGACCGGTGCGCTGATTAAAGGGATCGGCGTTGAGAGCCAGGGCGTGATTCCGTTTTTGAAGGTTGCCAATGATGCAACGCACGCGATTAACCGAAGCGGCCGTCGGCGCGGCGCGGCGTGTGTATACCTCGAAACCTGGCATGCCGACATTGAAGACTTTCTGGAATTGCGAAAAAACACCGGCGACGAGCGCCGGCGCACGCATGACATCAACACGGCAAACTGGATTCCTGATTTGTTCATGAAGCGCGTGAGGGAAGACGGTGAATGGACCATGTTCTCGCCCGATGAGGTATCAGACCTTCACCACCTCTATGGCCGCCGCTTTGAGGAGCGGTATACTCGCTATGAGGAGCTTGCGCGAAAAGGTAATATGGAGCTATGGAAGATCGTGAAGGCGCGCGATTTGTGGAAAAAGATGCTCGCAATGCTTTTTGAAACCGGGCATCCGTGGATCACCTTCAAAGACGCATCGAACATTCGTTCTCCCCAAGATCACGTAGGCGTCGTCCATTGTTCAAATCTTTGCACCGAGATAACTCTGAACACCTCCGAAGAAGAGACAGCAGTCTGTAATTTGGGATCGGTAAATTTTGCTCGCCACATGAAGGGGGGCGCGCTTGATCGTGAGCTGCTCGTCGAGACGGTACGTACCGGTATGCGCATGCTTGATAATGTTATTGACATTGCCTACTATCCGACCAAAGAGGCGCGCACTTCAAATATGCGCCACCGTCCCGTAGGCCTTGGCGTCATGGGATTCCAGGATATGCTGTACACGATGAATATTCCCTTTGACTCGCAGGAGTGTCTTGCTCTTTCGGATGAGAGCATGGAGCTTGTGGCGCATGCGACGATTCTCGCCTCGACCGAATTGGCGAATGAGCGTGGAACCTATGAAACGTACGCAGGATCAAAGTGGGATCGGGGGATTTTGCCCGTCGATACACTTGATCTTTTAGAGAAAGAGCGTGGAGAGGCAATCGACGTACCGCGTGAAGGAAGGCTCGACTGGCGAGGAGTGCGTGAAGCCGTTCGACAGCATGGCATGCGCAATTCAAACTGCCTTGCGATCGCTCCGACGGCAACAATCGGTAATATTTCCGGATCGACGCCATCGATTGAACCGATATACAAGAACATCTATGTGAAGTCTAATATGAGCGGTGATTTTGCCGTCATGAACCATTATTTGGTCGAAGATCTGAAAAAACTCAAGCTGTGGGATTATGAGATGCTTGGAAAAATCAAGTATCATGATGGTAGTATTCAGGAGATTCACGAGATTCCAAAAGACGTTCGCCGCAAATACAAGGAGGTTTTTGAGATCGAGCCGCAGTGGCTTATTTATGCCGCGGCATATCGAGGCAAATGGATTGATCAGAGTCAGTCGTTGAACATCTTTTTTCGCGGGACCTCGGGAAAAGTTCTCAACGATACATATATGCTTGCATGGTCCCTCGGCCTCAAGGGAACCTATTATCTCCGCACTCTTGCCGCATCGCAGGTCGAAAAGTCAACGGTGAATACGACCCAGTTCGGCGCAACGCACAACCGAAAGAGCGACATTGTTGAGAAATTTCAGCGAGCGGCTTCCGGCGCATCCGAACAGGAACAGAATGCGAACACGTCGAATATACAGCCCGTGGAAGACCGGGCCGTTGTGACCGTTAGTGAAACATCAACGACGGTCGTCGTCGCGACGCAGCCAGAAATTCCTCTCTGTAAAATTGCCGATCCCGACTGCGAAAGCTGCCAGTAATTATGCCAATCACAAAAACAACCGAACGCGTCAACATCAACAAGCGCCGCATTATCAACGGCGAGGATGCCGACGTGATTCAGCTGTATCCGATGAAACATGCGTTTGCGTGGACTGCGTACAACGTAGGGAACTCCAATCACTGGCTTCCGACCGAGATTACGATGCAAAACGATATTGAACAATGGAAAAGCCGTGATGTGCTCAGCGAGGACGAACGCAAGGCGTTGAAAACCGTGCTTGGATTTTTTACCACTGCCGATTCCATCGCGGCAAATAACGTCGTCATGGCCATGTACAGACACGTTACGTCGCCGGAGTGCCGAATGTATATCTTGCGCCAAGCATACGAAGAGGCAATCCATACGCATTCGTATCAATATATTGTTGAAAGCCTTGGCCTTGACGAGGGCGAGCTGTTCAATATGTATCGTGAGGTTGATGCGATCTACAACAAAGATGCGTTCATTCTTTCTTTTAATGAAGGAATCTTTAATCCGAATTTCAAAACAGGGACGATTGAAGCAGACCAAAAATTTTTGGAAAACGTTATTGTGTTTTCCATCATCATGGAGGGCATCTTTTTTTATAGCTCGTTTGCGGTCATGTTCGGATTCCAGCGGCAGAACAAGATGGTGGGATCGGCCGAGCAAATTCAGTACATTATGCGTGACGAATCACAGCACCTCAATTTTGGCATCAATCTGGTCAATACCATAAAAGAAGAACAGCCAGAATTGTGGACAGCTGATTTTCAAGATCGCATGATTCGTTTGATTCGCCAGGGGACCGAGCTTGAATACACCTTTGCGCGCGAAGTGTTTCCGACGGGCATCTTTGGCATGAACGCGGACAATTTCAAACAATATATTGAATACATCGCAGATCGACGACTCGCGCGCATTGGTTTGCCTGAACAGTATCACAGCACCAATCCTTTTCCGTGGATGTCGGAGGCAATTGACCTCAACAAAGAAAAGAATTTCTTTGAAACCCGCGTGACCGAATACTCCGTCGGTGGGACGCTGGAGTGGTAGGTCCAGTAGTTGACAGCATGTAAGCATGCTGTATACTGGTAGTATAGGTTTTGTCTATGAAACGAACACAATTACAATTAGAAGAGGAGTTGTATACGACCCTGCGAGAACGAGCGTTTCAAGAGCATTCAAGCGTTGCTTCGGTTATTCGTACCATGCTGCGCGAGCAGATGCGGCCGAGCATTGTCTGTCGCACACCGAAACACACCATAAAGGATTTTTCGTTTATCGGAGCAGGAGCATCCCGAGGAAAGGGAGCAGGAACCATCTCAAAGCGGCATGACGAAGAGCTGATCAAGGTCTATGACGTTTGTTGACACTTCGGCGCTGTACGCGCTTGCCGACAGAAGGGATGACAATCACGCGCGGGCGAAAAAAATTTTGCAGGAACTCCTCAGGCGCAATGAGGAATTTTTTACGCACAACTATATTATTGTTGAGACGGTCGCGCTTATCCAACGTCGTCTCGGTTTTTCTGTCGCAGAAGCGTTTCTCCGCGACACTGCGCTCTTTTCACTCTTTTGGATTGATGAGCGTATTCATCATGATACAGCAACGCTTTTTGCATCCCTCAAGAAGCGAACAGTCAGTTTCGTTGACTGCACAAGTTTTTTCGTGATGAAACAGAGGGGCGTGCGCCACGCTTTTGCTTTTGACGGTGATTTTTTGACACAGGGTTTTATTCTTGTTAACGAGGAATAAATGCGCGGTATACTTGAAGAATGAAGAAGACACGCAGAGAAAAAAAGACGGTTCTTGTCGCGGTGTTGAAAAGCAAGCGCGACAGAGATATTCTTTTGCACGAAAAATGGTATCGGATTCCTGTTGCGTCTGCGCCGAAACGACAATTTCGATATCTCGCATTCTATCAGCCCGCATGTTTTGGCAGGGAGGGGAAATGCATCCATCATTATGCGCGAGTGAAGCGCATTGAACGGTATAAGCGCCATGTATTGTTACCGCGCGAGACGAGAGCGCCGCGAGCAAACGATTATTATTTTCAGATACAAGTAAGCCATATTACAAAACTGCCGCGTCCGATAAAGAACACAACACCACGTAGGATTTCATTTGGATTCACAACACTTAAACGTCTCAAAAAAAGCCGCAATATTTTGGAACTGTATAACGTCGCGCCAATAGAAAAGATTGTCGCACATGCGCTTGCTCGCGCCGGCATCCGCGCAATTCCGCAATATCAAGTATCTCGCTATCGCCTTGATTTCGCCGTGCTCTCTCCGCGCGGCAATCTTGCGATTGAATGCGATAATAAAAAAGCACATCGTACGGTCGCGCAACGAAAAAAAGATCGTGTAAAAGACAGATTTTTGCGTCACAACGGGTGGAGGGTCATTCGTATCAAAGAAGACATAATTCTTCTGGATATCGAAAGCTGTATCGCCCGCATCTGTCGCGCGATGGAATGCAGGCAGATGGAATGGATTTGATGCTGGCAAAGGATAGTTGTATCGTTTGTATCATACTGAGCAATCATGAGGAACGCTTTATTCCGCTATACCGCCAGTATTCGCGAAGCGGTGGGAGGACAGAGGCGAGGATAATGGCGATGATGATAGGAATGAGGTAGCGATCGACATCCGGGATCGTTGAGCCAAGCGCATACCCCAGGATAGGAAGACATACGCTCCAAAGGAATCCACCGGCGAGATTGTATGCGACAAAGGTGCGATAGCGCATTGCTCCAACACCCGCCATCACTGGCGCAAATGTGCGCACGACTGGAATAAAGCGCGCCAGAAGAATTGTTTTTGGACCATAGCGATCAAAGTACGCCTTGGTTTTTTCAACATGATCTCTTCGAAAGAAGAATGACTCATTTTTGGTAAAGAGCCGTGGGCCGAGTCGCTTTCCAATCGCGTACCCGAGATTGTCTCCCAAAACAGCGCCCGCAAATGAAAACACAAGAAGGGGAATAAGGGGAATGACGTGTTGTGACGCCAGAAAGCCGGCTGTGAACAGGAGGCTGTCACCGGGTAGAAAAAAGCCAACCAGAAGCCCTGACTCGATAAAGATAATTGCGGCAACACCCAGCACCCCCGTTGCCTTGATGAAGGAGACAAGGTCAAAAGAAAAAAATTCCATAGTGTTTGTCTAGAGCGTGGCGTTGATGCGTCGGGCTCGTGTAACCATTTTACGTATTTCTTCAGCAATGATGACCGAGGATGCGAGGGCGATACTGAGTAGCCATTCCATCAGTGTTAATGGCTCGGTGTGTAAGACTGTTTGCAGGAATGGAGTATACACGGCGGCAAGCTGGAGTGCAACTACGACACCCAACGCACCAACAAGCGTGCGGTTTGAGAAGGGGTTGGTGCAGAATACGGAGGCGTATTCCGATCGGCAATTCCAGGCATTGAACCATTGCGCAATGGCAATCGTCGTAAGTGTGATCGTGCTTGCCTTGCCCATATCATCCTGAAACATAAGGGAAAAAAGGACAAGTGCGCCAACAGCTGCAGGAAGCGACATGGTAAGCATGCGCGGGATCATCGAAGCATCGACCAGCCGTCTGCCACGAATAAAAGATTTGGAAAGGAGCCCGCGCTCTTTTGGTTCCATCGCAAGAGAGACGTCGAGAAAGCTGTCGGTTACCAGATTGAGCCAAATAATTTGGGCGGGGATCAGGGGAAGAGGGACGCCAATGAAGAATGAAGTTACAATGAGCATAATCTCCCCAAGATTGGTTCCAAAAAGAAAGAGAACCACCTTTCGTGTTGTCTTGTAAATTGCGCGCCCTTCTTCAATCGCCGCAACAATGCTGGAGAAGTTATCATCAAGCAAGATAATGTCAGAGGCTTCCTTTGCCACATCGGTTCCAATTTTTCCCATGCCAATGCCGAGATCGGCTGCTATAAGCGCTGGCGCGTCATTCACACCATCGCCTGTCATTGCGACGATCTCTCCTCGAAGCTTATATCCCTGGATGATGTTCAGCTTGTGTTCAGGTGTGACGCGGCTGCAGACCGTTGTCCTTTCAAGCGCTTGTCCCAGCTCCTCTCCAGTCAGCGCATCTATCTCATCCCCGGTGAGTACCCGATCTCCTTCCCTATAAATACCCGCCTGTGTCGCGATGGCACGCGCCGTGGTCGCATGGTCGCCAGTGAGCATGACAACACGAATACCAGCATACTGCGCCGCAGATACCGAGGCGCGCACGTCACTGCGGAGAGAATCCTCGAGGCAGCAGAATCCGACAAATGTAAGCTTGTTAATATGCGTTGGCTCAAGAAGAGAGAGCGAATTCCCCTCCGCTTGAAAGAATGCAAAACAAATAATTCTCAAGCCTCTCTCTGAGGCGTTGCGTATTTGTTCCTCAAGCGCCGCGCGCCGCGCGGCGTTTAGCGGTAGGATTTTTTTGTTTTCATACAGTGAGTGAGAGCGGTCCATAATCATCTCAGGCGCACCGGCAACGTTGATAAAGTAGCGATTTTTTCCATGATGGAGCGTGGCATGATATTTTTCCTTGTAGTGAAAGGGCAATTCCGCAATGCGCGGTACGTCGCGTTCCAGATCCTCTTGTGGAAGGCCGATTTTTTTTGCCAAAACGACGAGCGCGGCTTCTGTTGGATCGCCTCGTACGCTCCATTCCTTGGTTTTTTCATCGAACGCAACGGTCGCATTCGATGTCAGCGCCGCAATGCGGTTTAGTGTTCGAACGCCATCATCGTTTTGAGCATCAAGAGGCGATCCATCCTGGCGGGTTAGTATGCCGGTTGGGTCATACCCGGTTCCCGATACATCAAACCAGGTACTGTTAACGTAGAGCGAACGGACAACCATCTCGTTTTTTGTCAGCGTTCCCGTTTTGTCTACAGCGATAACCTGGGCTTGACCAAGCGCTTCCACTGCTTGCAGTTTTTTCACCAGCGCTCGGCGTGTTGCCATGTGCCAGACTCCATTGGCAAGTACAAGTGTGATGACGATCGGAAGTCCCTCCGGAATAACCGAGACTGATAACGTGACAACGACTGTAAAAATATCAATAAGCGACAGGCCGGTTGCGAGGCCTAGAACGACGAGGATTACGCCGACACACGCGCCTCCAAGAAGAATGGCATTGGATAGAGTGCGAAGCTCTTTTTGAAGAGGTATTTCGCTCTTGATGCCGCTGATGCTCATTCCCACCTTGCCAATTTCGGTTGCCGTTCCGGTTTTTACAACCACTGCGCGGCCATTTCCCGCGACAACAATCGTTCCCTTGAAGACCATGTTGACCTGCTCCGCAATCGGTATGTGCGCTGCCCTGAGAGCGCGATCCTCTTTGTCGACAGGAATTGACTCGCCGGTCAGCGACGCTTCATTAATGCGCAATCCATTTGATTGGGTGACGCGCGCATCGGCTGGAATTTTTTCTCCCTCAGTGAGTATAATCACATCACCGGGAACCAGGGCGCTATCCGGTAGGATGGCGATGCGACCATCCCGCAGGACCTGCGCTGATGTTTGGGATAAGTTTTTTAGCGCGCGAAGCGTTCGATTCGCACGACCCTCATGGATTGTCCCGAGTATGGCATTAAACACAAGGACAAAAAGAATAACGAGAGCATCCGTTATATGTTGGAGAAAAAAAAGAATGATACTTGACGCGCAGAGTACCAGAATGAGGGGGCTTGCGAATTGACGTGTAAACACAGCGAAAAGCGCCTCATCCGCCTTCTCGGGAAGCTTATTGGGACCGTGCTTCGCGAGGCGCTGTGCCGCCTCGGTATACGTTAAACCCTCCAAGAGATTTGTTGTCAGCTCCAGAGAGAGATTCTTTTGATTAAGGGTATGCCACAAAGCCATAAAGCCGTTTTGTTGGGTTGCCTTTATCGAACGCGGATGATAAGGTAATACTATCAAACATTCTTATTTTCACCAAAGCAATGGAACTTATTGTCGGTATTATGATAGGGGCGGGAGTTGTTGGTATCATTCTGGTGATTGTGTCCTCCTCAATGCGCAAACGCAATGGAAGTGATCTTGAGCAGACCGTCAATCGCGTTTTTTCTGATGCGTTGTTGCAAGCGCAGGAGCATCTTGTTACAACGACAAAGGAGCGGCTCGAAGGGGAGCGGGAACGTAACGCAGGCGTTCTGGAACACAAAAAAGAGATGATTGGCGCGTTGATTGAGGAGATGCGTCGCGACCTTCATCAGAAGAGCAGAGAGCAAAAAGAGAGCGAAGAATCTCGGATCGCAACGTTTTCCGCGCTTTCACGGGAGCTTGAACTTCAACGTACCGTTATTCACGAGCTTCGGACAAGCACGGAGGAACTCAAACGTGTCCTTTCAAACAATCAGATGCGCGGCGCTTTCGGTGAGCAGGTTGCCGAGAATCTTTTGAAGATGGCGGGGTTTGTTATCGGGCAGGATTATGTGTACAACAAAGAGCAGGAGTCAACGGATACCCGGCCCGACTTTACAATTTTTCTTCCCGATAAAACAAAGATCAACATTGACGTTAAGTTTCCTTATGCAGCGCTGATTAAGATGTTTGGAACGGAGAACAAAGAGGAGAGGGACGTCCATCATCACCAATTTGAGACCGACGTCAAGCAGAAGATAAAACAAGTCAGCACCAGAGATTACATTAATCCCGAGGAAAAGACCGTTGACTTTGTCATCCTGTTTATCCCCAATGAGATGATTTTTAGTTATATCTACGAGCAGCTCGGGGACGTGTGGGAAGACGCGATGAGAAAGAAGGTGATTTTTGCCGGCCCCTTTAGCTTTACGGCAATTCTGCGTATGATAAAGCAGGCATACGCCAATTTTCGCTATCAGGAAAATCTTCACCATGTGATTGGACTGATTGGAAAGTTTGAGCTAGAATACGAAAAATATCGGGAAGCAGTCGATACGCTTGGTTCACGAATTGATTCAGCGCAGAAGCAGTTTCAGACTGTATCCAGCACCCGTGATCGCGCCCTGGGTCGGATTGTGGATCAGATCAAAACCCAGACGATCGATACGCCCGATCAGAAACTTTTGGAAAAGTAATTGGAGGGTTCGCATAGTGGTCGATTGCGCGGTCTTGGAAAGGCCGTATACCGCAAGGTATCGAGGGTTCGAATCCCTCACCCTCCGCCAATTTTCAGAATTAGGAGATAATTGGGATAATGGGGTCAGGAGCCATTACTTTTTTCTCTTCACTATTCTATACTTTATTCATGCCGCAACCATTACGATCCGATTTTGTTGACAGCATATAATAATGGCTCCTGACCCCATTATACTGACCCCATTATACCCAAGCAGATCGGAGAGCGAGGACGTTTTGTGTCTTATAGAAAAGGTAAATAGAATAGGAAATCTATACTTTATGATCAGAGACGAAGCACTATTTTTTATTCGCGAAGCGATTATTGATTTTCTCCTTAACCATACAAAAGGCGCAAAAAGTAAGGATTACGAATTTATAACCGCTTTGATTGTAAGGCATTTTTGTGAAAAACAGTTTAAAAAAGAATTTAAAATCGGTTTTTAATTAAACCTCATTTTTCTTCTTTTACATCAAAAAAAGAAGGTACTTTGGATGATATTGCCTTACTATTGCGAGAGGGTATAAATGAGGATAGCCCCGTTGACTTTGTTATAGGTACGGATGAAACGGGAAGCCGAATAAATAGTGGTATTCCAATTTTTTTGTATTGAGCGTATACCATAAAGAGGTAGTGTGACGTATGAGACGCACATATATTTTAGAGATGCGCGCCATGTAAGTCATAATGGTATTTGCGTATGAAACGCATTTTATCGGATGGTGAGCGGAGTGTTCTTCGTTTCGACGAAGGGGAGGAGGTAATAACAGGTGTTATTAAATTTTGCAATGAAGCGCAGATTAAAGCAGGTTCATTTATTGCTGTGGGCGCATGCCAGCAAGTCATTCTCTCCTATTACGATCTTGAGCGAAAGGTCTATGAGGACCACGATATAAAAAAAGAGATGGAGATCGTCTGTGTGCATGGCAATATCGGGACGGTTAACGGATCGGTGATTATTCACGCACACGGGAGTTTTTCCGATCGCCAATTGGAGGTTAAAGGCGGCCATATTAAAAAGCTTATCATTTCCGCGACCGCCGAGGTTATTTTGACAAAACTTTCTGGCGAGATTCAGCGACTGCTCGACGAGAAAACAGGACTTCGCCTGATGACCCCCTCTCAGGAAGGCGCGGATTAGGCACTGTCAAAAATTGGCGGCTGTGCTATAGTAAGAGAAGGAGCTTGTATGTCCCACGAACAACACAATGTGTATCCGGGCATGAAGGCCATCATCGTCGATGGCGATAGATTTCTTGTTATTAAACAGCTTGTCGGAGATTATGCCTTTTGGGACATTCCGGGTGGAAGAATACGACATGGTGACAATCCTTTTGAGACATTGTTTCGCGAAGTAAAAGAAGAAACAGGCCTTGATATAACGATTATCAAGCCGGCTGGCGTGTGGTGGCTCTATCGTGTGTTCGATCCCGATCAGATGGTCTACACGACGTATCTCTGCAAGGCAAAAAATTTTCAGACAATCGACCTCTCAAAAAATCCCGACCGTTCCGAATGCATTGAGGAATATCGATGGATTACCAAAGAAGAATTTCTTTCAGGAGATTGCCCTCCGGCCGATGAAAGCCTTCGCGATCTTATTGATCGGATTCTTTAGCCACCAACGACATATTTTTATGTGGTGGAAGAAACAAAAGATCATTCTTCCCTCTATTGTACTTATCCAGGGGAGTCTTCAGCCAGATGGTTTGACCGATATTCTTCTCGCGGAGGCAGTTCGTTTTCTTGGAGATTATCCGATCACTGCGGAAATAGTCGATGTCAGAAATCGTGACATCGATTTTTATGATACACGAAAGTCAGATGAGTATGCGCCATCGACAACAAACATGATCGCAGCGCTTGACCGCGCAGCTGGATATGTCATCGCGATGCCCGTATATAGCACGACCGTTTCCGGCGCCGTGAAAGATCTTATAACGTTTGCGTCGCTGAGCATGAATGGGAAGAGAGCGTGCCTTATCTGTGTGGGAAAGGGCGACGCGACCTATACCGCATCAGTGAACCTTGTGCGTCTTCTTGCATCTCATGGCGTAGCAGTTGTCAAGCCAGTTCTCCGCGTGCATCCGGAATCATTTCGTAATAACACGTTGTTTGATGAGCAGGTCCATGCTGTTCTCAAGGAAATGCTTTCAAGCCTTATGAAACAAAATAACATTACCCTTCGCGCACCGGGTTGACAGGAGCGAGCAAGCTGGTATACTGCGGGAAATCAAATCTTGACCATTTTGGTATGATTTCATCGGAATGTACCACACAGGGAACACGGCGAAGGAGCAGCTCATTTCCCGCAAGCAGAAAGATAGATTATAGCCTCTATTTTCTTATGGTCCTTTGCGCCGCGAAGGCCCCATGTTCAACGCGGCGGATAGCAAAGGAAGGCGGCATATCTTTTTCTTTTTTGCAAAAAATTGCCTACCTTCTCAAGCGCGCCGGCATTGTTGACGCCACTCGAGGAAAAGACGGAGGATATGTCCTTGCGCGTCAACCTCACGTGATTAGCATGAAAGAAGTTATTGAGGCGGTCGATGGAAGGCGTGCTCCGTTCATGTGCGTGGAGCCGTCCCGCGTTCAGCGCTTATGCCCTCGGAGGAATTTTTGTCGCGCGCGCTCAATGCTTGTCAAAGCACAGCAGGAAGCTCTTGAGCGATATTTTTCAAAATCGCTCGCTGATATGCTTTATTAAGAACATGGAACTAATGAAAAAGAATACATTAAAAAACAGATACTCTCGTACTGCGCGTGTACTTGTACTCAGAAACGTTCATGTTTCCATAGAAGGGCGCGAGATTGTCGCGGGCGTAACGCTTTCGATCAGTCCGGGAGAAATCCATCTTTTGATGGGGCCAAACGGCTCGGGGAAGAGTACCCTTCTTCATGCAGTTGCCGGCCATCCTCGGACAACGGTCACCAAGGGATCGATGACGCTTGACGGCATTTCGCTATCCAAACGCGAGCCTCATGAACGGGCGCGTGCGGGTCTCTTCTTGGGATTTCAGCAGCCCGTTGATATTCCCGGCGTAACGATTGGATCGTTTTTGCGTACGGTGCAGAACACGCTTCGTACCGCGGACCACAAGACAACGATTTCGCCAACAGCATTTGCCGCACAGCTCAAAGAGGTGCTTGTGCATATGGGTATGGATGAACGGTTTGGCGGCAGAACGCTCAACGAGAGGCTCTCCGGTGGAGAAAAGAAGCGCGGGGAGCTGTTGCAGATGGTGGTGCTCGAGCCACGATACGCCCTCTTGGACGAATTTGATTCAGGTCTTGATGTTGACGCCATGCGTCAGGTTGCTCATATCATTTCCGAGCAGTCCAAGAAGGGTATCGGATTTCTTCTTGTGTCCCACAACCCGAAACTGAACGATATGCTTCCCATAACCGCGGTGCACGTCATGGGAAAGGGTACGTTCGAAGCGAGCGGAGGCCCCGAGCTGCTTGTAACAATTGCAAAGAAAGGATTTGGACCATGAAAGGATTTGGACCATAACGCTATGCCGGTACTTACAAAAGAAAAGGCGACGATAAAACGCGCAGTATACTCTCAGGTTCGTCCAGGCGCAGTGCAGGTGAAAAGCGTTTTTCGCACGCCAAAGGGATTAAACGAAGATATCGTTTCACAGATTTCAGAGCGAAAAAATGAGCCGGATTGGATGCGCGACCTCCGTATCGCCGCATATGGTATCTTTCGTACAAAAAAAATGCCGACATGGGGCCCGAATCTTTCAAAGATTAATTTTGATGCGATTACGTATTATCTGCGACCACAGGAACGCGAGATGCGTTCGTGGGACGACGTACCAGCAAAGATTAAAGAGACGTTTGACAAGCTGGGTATTCCACAGGCAGAGCGAAAATTTCTCGCTGGTGCGGGCGCTCAGTGGGAGTCGGAAGTAGTCTATCATTCGCTTCAAGAGTCGTTAAAAAAACAAGGAGTCATTTTTGAATCAATGGATGAGGGGTTGCGAAAATATCCGTATCTCGTCCGCCAGTATTTTGGGAAAATAGTACCGGCACGAGACAATAAATTCGCGGCGCTCAATACCGCAGCATGGTCCGGAGGTTCATTTGTTTATGTTCCAAAAGGGGTCAGTGTGGCATTGCCGCTTCAGGCGTATTTTCGCATCAACGAACCAAACATGGGTCAGTTTGAGCGCACGCTCATCATCGCAGAAGAGGGAAGTTCTGTGCATTATGTAGAGGGCTGCTCGGCACCGCGCTATACAAAGGATTCTTTGCACTCAGCGGTAGTTGAAATTTTTGTAAAGAAGCATGCACGGGTGCAATATACCACAATTCAGAATTGGTCGGGGAATGTCTTTAATCTGGTGACAAAACGGGCTGTCGTATACGAAGGAGGTGAGATGTTTTGGCTGGACTGTAACCTTGGATCAAAGATAACGATGAAGTACCCTTCTATCATTTTGCGCGAACCGCACGCGAAGGGAGAGATTCTCTCATTTGCCTATGCCGGACGCGGTCAGCGCCAAGACGCAGGTGGAAAAGTGATCCATTGCGCCCCACATACAAGCTCGACGATTTCATCACGCTCTGTAAGCAATCAGGGCGGACGGTCATCCTATCGCGGTTTGGTTAAGGTGGCTCCGGGCGCCCATGATGCGACAGTAAGCGTGACGTGCGATGCGCTCATGCTTGACTCGGTGTCTCGTTCTGACACCTACCCAACAATTGATATCGCAGAAGAGCAGGTGTCAGTAGCACACGAAGCGCGCGTGAACAGAATCAGTGAAGAGGCTCTTTTCTATCTCATGTCCCGCGGATTATCTCAAGGAGATGCAACGTCATTGCTGGTCAATGGATTTGCGCAGGCGGTTATAAAGAAGCTGCCGATGGAATACGCGATAGAACTTCATCGTTTACTTACCCTTGAGACAAAAGGAGGAATTGGTTGACATGGCGCTGCAAAAAATAAAAAATGGTGACCTGAGGGTTGGTCGTGGTGAGCACGTACAATGGGTCAGTGTTGTTCATAAAGGGTGGCGTATACCAAAAGTGATCACGATTATTCTTGCGGGGCAGGGCGCCCAATTTGAGTGGTTCATTGCTGTGTCCGGACATGACGATCATTCATTTCCTCTGGATATTCGGGTTATTCATAAAGCGCCCTCTACGGTGAGCCGTATCTCCGCGCGGTCTGTCCTTGATGGTCGGAGTCATATCTCCTGGAATGGGCGTGTCATCGTCGAGAAGGGGGCTCACGGCGTTGATACCCATCTTGCGTTTCGCACATTACTCCTCTCAGCCTCTGCGCGCGCGCGAACCATTCCATCATTAGAAATTGCAACAGATGACGTGACGGCTGGCCACGCAGCCTCAGTCGACCGATTGGCTGACGATGCTCTTTTTTATTGCGCTTCTCGTGGCCTTGATCACGAGGAGACAAAAAAGCTATTGGCGCACGCATTTCTTTCAACCGACGCGCCTGCATCATTGTTGAGTCTATTGAAACCATATGACAATTGAGACAATAAAAAAGGAATTTCCAATTTTTTCCCGCCGCATTAACGGAAAACCGTTGGTGTACTTGGATAATGCCTCAACATCACAAAAGCCGTCTGCAGTGCTTGACGCGCTTACCAATTTTTATACAACCTCAAACGCGAACATTCATCGCGGGATTCATACCCTTTCTGAAGAGGCGACTGAGCGCTATGAAGCAACGAGAAAGAGTGTTGCTCGTTTCATTAATGCTGCCGTTGCCGAAGAGATTGTGTTTACCAAGAATTGCACAGAGAGCATTAATCTTGTTGCGCGTACGTGGGGCCACGCGTCTATTCGACGCGGGGATCACATCCTTGTCAGCGCGCTTGAGCATCATGCAAACTTGATACCCTGGCAGGAGCTTGCGCGGAAAAAACACGCCAAGCTTTTTGTTATTCCATTGACGAGTTCCTTTGAGCTCGACATGGAAGCGTATGACAAGTTGCTCTCACGGAAAACAAAGATTGTCTGCGTGACCACACAATCAAATGTTATCGGAACCCGACCGCCGATGAAGGAAATGATCAAGAAGGCGCATGCTGTCGGCGCGCGCGTCATGGTTGATGGCGCGCAGAGCGTCGGACACCAGAGAACAGATGTTGTGAGTATGGGGTGTGACTTCTTTGCTTTTTCTGCTCACAAGATGCTGGGACCCACAGGCGTTGGGGTACTGTATGCAGACTATGATATTCTTGAAACGCTCCAGCCGTTTTTGTATGGCGGTGACATGGTCACCTCCGTTGAGCGAGAGCATGCTGTGTATCGTGATGCTCCCTGGCGCTTTGAGGCTGGAACGCCAAATATTGCAGACGTGGTGGCATTTCGCGCAGCTATTGAATTTTTGGAAGAGATCGGCATGGATACGATTGAGTCCCATGATGCCCGCTGTGTTGCCGCCGCGCGCGAAGCGCTTGCGGGTTTTGCGCGGGTGCGCGTTTTTGCTCCCGAGAGTGGTGCGTCATGCGTTGCGTTTACTGTCGACGGCATCCATCCTCACGACGTTGCAACAATTTTTAACAGCGAGGGTGTTGCAATACGTTCAGGGCTTCACTGCGCCGAACCGCTTGTAAAGGATCTTGGTGTTCCCGCGCTTTCCCGCATGAGCTTTTATCTCTACAACACCATGGAAGATGTCGCTGTGGCCAGACAAGCTCTTGAAAAAGTTTTTCGTATTTTTTCACTAACCTCTAACCCCTAAACCCTGTTTTCATGGATCTCTATACCGAAACAATTCTGGATCACTATGAGCACCCGCATCACACCGGAACACTTGCTTCGCCAGACGTTCATGTTGCTGAATACAACCTCTTGTGCGGCGACCGTATCGAACTTGATTGTGCATTTACCAATAAGGGTGCGATAGCCGACGTTGCCTTTGTCGGTTCTGGCTGTGCATTGAGCCAAGCGGGGATGTCGATTCTCTCCGATTGGAGTATTGGCAAGTCGCGCAATGATATTGCCGCGCTTTCACACGATGACGTGCAATCAATGATCGGATCACCCATTACGCCCGCGCGACTGAAGTGTGCCCTGCTCGGATTAGGAGCATTAAAACGAATATATGAACCATACCATTCCAATTCCTGAAGAAAAACAGACCACAAAATATTGGAAGGTCGTCAATACCGTCATGGACCCGGAGCTTGACGTCGGTATCGTTGATCTTGGACTTATTTATGACATCTCCATTGACAATGGCGTTGCTACCGTTACGATGACATTGACAAGCGTAGGGTGTCCTGCCGGCCCAGAGATTATGGATGGCGTTAAAAAGGCTCTTCTGACATACCCGGGCGTGAAAGAAGTTGTTGTCAATCTCGTGTGGGAGCCCGTTTGGGGACCCGATCGCGTCCACGTGGCAATCAGGGATTTACTATTTGGAAGCGAATGACAAGATTGTGGTGTCCGATGTGCTTTGTCAAATTTGAAATTTGAAATTGTAAATCTGAAATTATCCATGGACTCAATAGAAGAGATCAAAACAAAGCTTGATATCATCGACGTGATTCGAGAGTATATTCCCTTGGCGCAGGCCGGGGCGAATTTTCGCGCTCGCTGTCCTTTTCACGAAGAAAAGACGCCGTCGTTCATGGTGAGTCGGTCAAAACAATTATGGTACTGTTTTGGCGGATGCAACGAAGGCGGTGATATGTTTAAGTTCGTTATGAAGCAGGAGGGGTTGGAATTTGGTGAAGCGTTGCGGTATCTCGCTGCAAAAGCAGGCGTACAACTGGAGCGTCAGGACCCGCGACAGCAAGGGCAGAAGACTCGCCTTCTTGATCTGATGCATCTGGCGGCGCAGTACTATCAGCAGGCGCTTGCCCGCGCACCTCAGGCGGAACACGCACGCCAGTATCTTGCCAACCGGCTTATTGACCCTTCAATCATCGATGATTTTTGTCTTGGCGCTGCGCTTCCGGATGCTTCTGCGCTTTCCGCATTTCTTCTTTCAAAAAAATATACCGCGCAGGAAATAATGCAGGCGGGCCTTGCGCTCCAAAAGGATCACGGGTACGGACTTCTCGATCGTTTTCGCAATCGCATCATGATTCCGATTCGCACTATGCGCGGAGATGTGATTGGGTTTGGCGGACGGACGCTTGAGGCGGATGCGCGCAGTGCGAAGTATCTCAACTCGCCGCAAACGCCGCTGTATGACAAGAGTGCGGTCGTCTATAATCTTGACATGGCAAAGCAGGAGATTCGCACCAACGACAGTGCCATCATCGTCGAGGGATACATGGATGTATTTTCTGTATGGGCATCGGGCATGAAGCATGTTGTCGCAAGTTCGGGTACCGCATTGACGGTTGAGCAGATTCGTCTCATCGGACGATTCACCAAGCACCTTCTTTTTTCATTTGATATGGATCCTGCTGGTATTGCCGCAACGCAGCGGGGGATCGAGCTTGCGCTACGCGAAGGAATGGATGTAAAGGTAATCGTTTTGCCAAATAATGCCGATGGATCCCGGAAGCACAAAGATCCTGACGAGTGTATTCGGCACGATGTGGCTGCGTGGAGAGAAAGCGTTGCCAACTCCCAGCCGTTCATTCAGTTTCGGATGGATACGGTCCTTACGCAAAAAGCATATGATGATGCGTTTGAGAAAAAGAACGCAGTGCGCCAGCTTTTGGGTAGCATTGCCCTTCTTTCTGACCGTATTGAACAGGATCACTGGGTGCGTGCGCTTGCCGAGCGTGTTGGTATTTCCGGAAGTCTCCTGTGGGAGGAGCTTGTTGGCATGCGTCAAAAAACTCGCGCACCATACTCGACTGTCGTTGCACAGCCGGCTACGCCAACAACTCGCATGCGGGAGGAGATTCTCATGGCCGCACTTTTAAAAAGTCCGAACCTGCTCTTTGTGATTGTTCCATTGATTCAGGAGACGATGCTTAGTGTTAATGAACATCAGGAGCTGTATCGCATTCTTGCGCCCCTGCCGGATTCTGTACGCGAGACGCCCGATATGATTGGTGAGATGGCACGTGTCGCATGCACCGGCGAATACGTTGATCGTCTTCTTCTGCTGGCAGACAAGGAATGGGCCGAGACCACAGAAAAGGAATTTTTTGCAAGCGTGGAAACATTGGCGCGGACCATGCGGGCGGAATATATCCGTAACGAGATTACACGGCTTCAGGCTCGTATGCGGGAGGCCGAACAGCACAAGGACGCAGACGCGATGGCGCTCTATACCCGCCAATTTCACGATTTGCAAAATATGTGATAGGCTTTTCAGTACTCACGATATATGAAGAAAACACCTAAAAAACAAGATAAAAAGAAGAAAACAGCCCCCAAGCCCGCTATCAAAAAGAAGAAGGTGATTTTTCGTGATGCAAAAAAGGGTCCGCAAAAAAGAGCACTCCTTAAGAAAGCGGTAAAAAAGAAGGTAAAAAGGACATTCCCCCATTCTAAAAAAAGCGTCCTGAAGAAGTCGAGAGTCCCAAAAAAGGGGACACCGTCGACACGCGAAGCCAGTCTTCCGGCAGAATTTCCAGGGACGGGGATGCTTACTCTCGTGATAGAAAAGGGAAGATCGCGCGGATTTTTGACAGAGGATGAAGTGCTGCACTATTTCCCACACCTTGAGGAGTATGAGGAAAAGTTTGAGGATTTTCTTGATGAGCTCGAAGATCATGGTGTTGGGATTATCGAGCGGCAGGGAGGTTTTTTGAAAGCGCCGACCCTGAGAATAGAATCGGGAAAAGAGGGAAAGAAAGAGGGCAAAGAAAAAGAACCTTATCACATCGACCTCTCGGAAATTTCAGCCGATTCCATTCAGATGTATCTTCGTGAAATTGGCAAGGTTCCTTTGTTGACCGCGGAAGAGGAAGTACAGCTCGCCAAACGCAAGGATCGCGGTGAAAAGGAGGCAGAAAAGCGTCTCATTGAAGCAAACCTTCGCTTGGTTGTATCAATTGCAAAAAAATTCGTCGACAAGAGCCTTTCCCTTCTTGACCTTATACAGGAGGGAAACATCGGCCTGTTTCGCGCAGTCGAGAAGTTTGACTATCGAAAGGGGTATAAATTTTCAACCTATGCAACCTGGTGGATTCGCCAGGCTATAACGCGCGCGCTTGCTGATCAGTCGCGTACGATTCGCATTCCGGTGCATATGGTGGAGACGATCAATCGCTTCCAGAGCGTTCAGCGCCAACTCATCCAAGACCTGGGGCGCGAACCGCTTCCTGAAGAAACCGCTGCGGAAATGGGTGAGAGCGTTGATCGGATTCGCCACATCATCAAGATTAATCAGGATACGATTTCTATTGACACAAGCGTTGGCGATGACGACGAGAACAGCACGCTTGAGGATTTTATCGAAGACGTGCGCACCATCACACCGGATCGCGCGGCGGCACTTCAGATTCTCAAGGAACGTATGCAGGAAATCGTGAGTACATTGCATCCGCGCGAGCAGAAGATTCTTGAAATGCGCTTTGGCCTTGTCGACAATGTTTCGCATACGCTTGAAGAAGTGGGGGAGGAGTTTGGCGTCACGCGTGAGCGCATTCGTCAGATCGAGGCAAAGGCGCTCGAGAAGATCGCAAAGTTTGTCGGCATTGACAGGCTGAGGGATTATTTGTAATCTTTCTTTTATAATCCGGGGTAGCTCAGCGGCAGAGCAGTTGACTGTCAAAATGGCAGCCTTTCGTGGAAACGCGAGAGTGAACTCTTTGGGATAACGGTGAAAGCTAAACTTTTTGGAATGCTAACACCGTGGGAACTCCGATGGTCATCGGAGAGCTCCGTAGAGACTAGATACCAAAGCACCTAAACCGAAAGGAATGGTGAAGATATGGTCCATGCCTTACGAAAGTAATGGGTTACATGTAATCAATTGGTCGTGGGTTCGAATCCCACCCCCGGAGCCAAGTAGTATATTGATCACAATCGGCCCCTTTGGGGCCTTTTGTATTTCTGAATTCTTCCCGCCAAGAATCCGAATTCGTATTGAAATCAAAAAGAATTTTCCATGCCCCTTCAAATTCAACTACCGCCCTTCGCTCCGCGAGGCGGCGGTTCGAGTGGAGATTTTTTAAGAAATTTTTCATTTCGGAAAAATTTCTCTGCAACGCGACAGTTTCCGCTTGGTTAGCGCGAAAAATGAACTGTGTGATCGGTTCGAGTGTCGCATCACCTCTTCGCTCAAAATCTTTCACTTTTTCAGTAAGTTCGACCTTCTTGTTGAGGATTTTGTGCTTCTTGGCAATGTACTCATCGCGCGATATTGTGCTTTCGAGGTGTGCGTCAAGTAATACGTCGAGCTTTTCCTGTATTCCTTCGATCTCTTTCTTGAGATTTTGAGTGACCTCTTTGTGACACAGTTCGTCATCTTCTTTTTCGCGCTCAAGCTCGGCAATCATGCTTTCCGACCAATCCTTTGGAATGGAAACTTTTTGAAGCGTTTCTGCGATCTGATCTCCAAGCGCTTCTTCGCGAACATACGGCTGGGAGCACTTCCCGCGCATCTTTGTACAGCGATAATATGTATGCCCTTTTTGTTTCTCAGAGGTGATGGCGCACTCACACTCATTGCATAAGAAGAGTCCCCGGAAGACGTCGGTAATTTTCTGCCGTTTCTTCGGACGAGATTTCTGCGCCATCACCCTCTGGCACGCTTCAAAAAGCTTCTTTGTTATTATCGGTTCATGCGTACCCTCGTACATCTCGCCATTGTATCTGAATACGCCGTAGTAAAAAGGATTGGATAGTATCCGCTGAATATTTGAAACGGAAAGCATTTTGCCGGCTTTACTCCGCACTCCGGCAGAAGTCATGCGATCGCGGATGTCGTAAAGAGAGTAGTCACCGCTTGAGTAGAGTTCGAATATCTTTTGTACCGGACGGACGCGCTCTGGATCGGGAATCATGTTGTGCGCGCGTAAGTCGTTGAGGTAGCCAAGTGGCGCATATCCGGGAAGCTCTCCGCGGCGCAACTTCTGCCGGAGTCCGCGCTTAGTGTTCTCGGACAAATTGTCTACGAAGTATTTCGATTGTCCAAAAGCGATGGAGAGCATGAACTTGCCTTGCGGAGTCGGCTCAAACCAGAAGCATGGCGATTTGAGAGACACAATTTTACCGGTGTCGATGAAGTAGATTATTTTCCCACCGTCTATGCTGTTTCGTGCAAGGCGATCGGGGTGCCAACAGAGGATGCCTTGCGCCTCGTCATGCTCAATACGATCAAGCATCGCGTTGAATATGGGACGACCAGGCGCTTTCGCTGTTTGTGATTCGCGAAACACTTCTACTATCTGCAATTTCTCGCGTACAGCAAATTCACGAAGTTCAGTTTCTTGCGCTTCGAGCGAAAGCACCTGACGATCGTCCTCATCAGTTGATTTGCGGATGTAGAGAAAGTAGTTCATATCGCTTTTGGGCAATGAGTTAGTCACGTTGCACTTCGCCAAAGGCGAAGAAAAAAATCTCCACTATGAATGATATTCATCCGCCTTTGGCGGTCGAACCGCCGCCTCGCGGAGCGAAGGGCGGTGATTGAATTTGAAGGGGCTTGGAAAATTCTTTTTGATTTCAATTCTTTTTTGAATTCCGGCGAGAAAAATCCGGATAGCATAAGCGCCCCTTTTGGGGGCGCGAATGCGTTGTATCCTGTCTGGCTCCCCCTGCTGACTGATCTTCGAACTTTTTTCAAAGAAAATCCCTAACTTCCTAGCGGCGACTCCGCGGTGCGGAGTACAAAACCCCTAAAATTTTCCCTTCTATTTTTTTCTTAATCTTTTGCGCGCGCCCCATTTTAATCCGCCACAGGCGGAAATCCAACAGGTAGGGAAAATTTTAGGATTTTTGTTGCTCTGCTCTTTTCGTCCCCACCATCTCTTCCCCACTAATGAATGGGCGAAAAGATCAGAACCGCCGCTTCTGTTTGGGCGGCTTACGACTCGAGAGTACAGACAGAATGACCATTCATTTTCCCCACACCCCTATTTCTGTTCATTCTGTCTGTACTCTTGGTACTAGTCCAATGGCTATGGCGGTTAGGTGATACAATGGTTAGCTTTTTGCCTCTACGTGCTTGCGAGCGTTAAGGA